>DATHBF010000133.1:0-9665 GCA_035296285.1 Pyrinomonadaceae bacterium
GCAGCGCCTCGCGCACGGGCTTGCCCGACACGTCTCGGCCGCCGATGAGTTCGAGGTAAGCCGGGTTGGCGAACTAGAAGACGTGCCGGGGGCCTCGCAGGACGGCGACGAAGGACGGGGCGTGCGTGAAGAGGTAGGCCAGCCGCGCCCTCTCCGCCTCAAGCGAGCGCATCAGGCGCTCGCGCTCCTCCTCGGCCTCCTTGCGCGCCGTGATGTTCGCGTGTGTGACGACCGCGCGGGCCTCGCCCTCGAACTCGAACCGCTTCACGCGGGCGATGAACCAACGCTTTTGGGTGGGGGAGTGGCAGGGGTATTCGAGCGTGAACTCTTGCGACTCGCCTTCGATGACGGCGCGGAGCCCGGCGGCGAAGCTGGCGGCGTATGCAGCGCCCTCGCCGGTCGCGCCCGCGCAGGCGACGAAGTAGTTCGCCCCTTCGCCCAGACCCGCCGGGGCCGGCGAGTTGGCGACGGCGAACTCTCGCCACGCATGGTTAACGGCAAGAATGGTGCCCCGCGCGTCGAGCACGGCCACGTGCTCGGAGAGGCCGTCGAGGGCCGCGTAGGCGAAGGGCTCCCCCGCGCCGCGCTTCACTTCCGCCGCCCCTCGTTCGACCGACTGGCGAGTCACGAAAACCTCCCCGTGGCACGTCGTCTAAGACCAAATGCACACGCCCGCCGCGGACGCGAACGGTTCGGCGGGCTGTGCAGGCATTTTACACCCTCACGGCGTCGCCGCTTTAGGCTGCCCGACGTTCATGAGGTGACGAAAATCCTTCCGCCTTCCCAGCAGCATACCGACCAACCGCGCGAGCGCGGCGGGCGGGGTAGTGTCCGGCACGAAGCGGTAGCGGAAGAACGTCTCGCGGCAGTCGCCTTCATCACGGAAGAGGATGTCCTGCGTGAAGTTGCCCCAACGCTCCGGCCCGATGAGTTCGACGACGCCGCCCGCGTGCCCCGAGGGCAGCAGCATGTTCGACCCGTGGACGCCGACGACGACGTGGCTCGCCGCGTAGCGTTCGCACCAGCGCCGCTCGTCGGCCTCGTCCGCCCCCGCCCGCCGCAGGTCTTTGACCCACTCGGGCAGACCCTCGCCTTCGCCTGACGACGACAGCCCCGCGACCGCGAAATCCAGCGCGGGCCAGTCGGTGCGCAGTGCCTCGGCGAGCGCGGACACCGCTCGGTGCTGCTCCGTCGGATGAGGCGACGGCGTGGAAATCAAGTGCCTGAGTTTTTCGCGCCGTGTGGAGGGGGTTTCGGCGGGCGGCGTGCGCCACGGGCGGTCGTCGCGCCAGATGAAGGTCACGGTCGGCGAGTCGAGTCGCGCGTCCCACTCTTCGAGGGGGAAGGGTTTGACGCGCGTGAACCGTTCGATGTCGTAGTCGTAGGGCCGCGGGTGCGAGAGGGCGCGGCTCAGGCTCACGCTCCCGAACTGCTCGACGCGGCGGCGGACCTCGCGCGCGAGCCACTCGTTCCACTCCGTGCCGCGGCCCAAGGGCAAGCCGACCTCCCAGACCTGCGCGACGCCCTCCGGCACCATCCACGCGAGCAGGGACGGGACCACGACGACGAGGTCAAGGTCCGGCCGCCGGTCGAGATAGTGCTGCGCGTTGAGCAGCTTGAGGAGCGAGTGGCCGTAGAGCGTGTCGAGGCAGTCGAGGAGTACGACGGGGCGCTCGACCGGCCGGTGCTCGTGAACGTCGAATGGGACAGGCGCGTCGGTGCGCCGCGCGTAAGAGTCGCGCAGCCAGCCGGCGAACCACTCGACGCCGTGCGGGTCGTGCACCTCGCCCGTCGCCTTCTCCAACAGCATCGGGGTGTAAAGGGCCTGGCCGGCTCTCAGGTCGCCGTAGAACTCGCGCCCGCAGCCCTCGCAGCGCAGGTCGGCGAGCGCGCGCATGCCGGGCATGAGCCAGCCCGAAACGTGCAGGCGCACGCGGCAGTACGGGCACTCGTGTTCGGCTTGGGTTTGCGGGTGAAGCGGAATCATTAAAGGCCGTAGAAGCTCAGCCCGTACTGTTCACGATTTACGACTCCCCGGCGTCGCCACGTGCATGGAGTAGCAGGCGGTCCGGGCGCCCTCCCTGCCGGGGAAGACCGGGTCTTCAGGGATGAGGTTACGCAAGTCGTAGCCTACTTGTTGAAGGAAGGCTTCGATCTGGTCGGGACTGTTACCCATGTCGAAGGTGGTCTGGCCGAACTCGAACGTCAGGCAGCGGACGCGCTTCTCGCGCAGGGTGCGCTCGGCTCCCAAAAGCACCTGTAACTCCGCGCCCTCCACGTCTATCTTCAGTAGGTCTATGAAAGCGACGCCGTTTCTCTCGCAGTAGGAATCGACGGTCGCGGCCGGCACGTCTTCGGTCGTCCGCGGCTTCACGTCGATGCCGTAGTCCTCCAGCGGACGGGCCGCCCGCGTCGTCCAACTGAGATATTCGTCGTCGTAGACGTGGAGGCGCACGTCGCCCTCCTTCTCGGCCAGAGCGAGCCGGTTGAGACGGACGTTGCGGAGAGACGCGGCCCGACACACCGCCGAAAGGCGCTCGAAACCGGCGCCGCTCGGCTCAAACGCATGGACGGTGCCGGCCTCCCCGACGAAGCGGGAGAAGAGCAAGGTCAGCTCGCCGACGTTCGCGCCCACATCGAAGACCGTCATCCCCTCGCGCAGGTATTCGAGGTAGAAGATGCGCTCCGCGCGCTCGACTTCCACGAACGAGGCGGCGTACGCCCTCTCGGGTGCGACGGCGGCGCCGTCGCCCGTGCGAAGACGCCTGATGATGGATTTCACGCGCTCGCTCAAGGCCCCTTCCCCGCAGCGGCGGCGGATGCACCTTCAGATTCCACGACGGGAGTCTCGCCCGCTTCGAGGCGCCAACGCGCGTCCACGAGGCAGCAGCCGTGGGAAGCGGGCGGCACCTCGCCCGAGCCGAAGAAGTCGCCGCCTGTGACGTTCAATTCGTAAGCGTCGTCCATCGCGTCGAGGTACTCGCCGCCGCGCATCAGGCTATATGTAATCCTGTAGGCCGAAGGCGGGAGCGGCAGTCGGGGGATGCGGCAGACGAAGGCCCCGCGCGCGGGGAGGGCGGGCCACTCGTCCCGCGTCAGCCGGCTGTGCTGCAAGAAGACGGGCACGTCCATCTGCGTCTTGACGCAGATGCCGGCCACCACGCCGGAGGCGTCGAAGCCCGGCGACGCCTCGAAGTGGAGGTAAACGTCAACGTCCTGCCCCGAGGCGGTCGCGTCCAGCACGTCGCCCCGCACGTCTCTGACTTCGAGCGCGACGACGCGGGCCTGCCCGCTGCCCACGCGGTCCGTCCGTTCGCGCAGCGAGACGGCGGCCCCGCGCGTGCCGGTCAGGTATCGCGCGACGGCATCAGTCTGCTTCCCCGCGAACGCGACGCGCCCGCCTTCCAATACCACGCCGCGCCCGCACAGGTTGCTGACGGCGGCCATGTTGTGGCTGACGAAGAGGACGGTGCGCCCCTCCTTCGCCACGCTGCTCATCTTCCCGGTGCACTTGCGCTGGAACTGCGCGTCGCCGACGGCGAGCACCTCGTCCACGATGAGGATTTCCGGCTCAAGGTGCGCGGCGACGGCGAAGGCGAGGCGCATGTACATCCCCGACGAGTAATGCTTGACGGGCGTGTCCAGGAAACGCTCGACCTCCGCGAAGGCGACAATCTCGTCGAGCCTGCGGACTATCTCCGCGCGTCTCATGCCGAGGATGGCGCCGTTCAGGAACACGTTCTCGCGGCCCGAAAGCTCCGGGTGAAAGCCGGTCCCGACTTCAAGCAGGCTGCCCGCGCGCCCGTACAGTTCGACCCTGCCCGCTGTCGGCTCCGTGATTCGGGAGAGGACTTTCAGGAGCGTTGACTTGCCCGCGCCGTTGCGGCCGATGACGCCGAGCACCTCGCCGGGGTAGACCTCGAAGCTCACGTCGCGCAGCGCCCAGAGCGTCTCGTCGGCGGCCCGTCGTCGTCGGCTGAAGGAGCGGGCCGCACCGGCGAGCGCGTCGCGCAGGGTGTTGTGTGCCGCGCGGCTCGCGCCGAGGCGGTACGCCTTGCTCAAGTTTTCCACCCTGACAATCGGCTTCATCTACTCTCTCGAAGGCGCGGCCGCGGAAATCGGTCAGACGTTTGATAACGTCTCGCGGATGACGGCGTCAATCCGGGAGGCGCGGTCGGCGAAGGTGTGGTCGCGTAGCGTCCGGCGCTGCCCGGCGTCGGCGATGTGGCGGCGCTCGGCCTCGTGTCCGAGCAGGTATCTGACCTTCTCGACGCACTCGGCGGCGTCGCGGTAGGTGACGACCTCCGCGTCCGGCTCGAAGAGTTCCGTGAGGTTCACCTTCCAGTCCGTCAGCAGACACGTACCCACGCCGGTCGCCTCGAACAGACGCATGTTTGAGGCGCTGACGGGCGAGATGTCGATGTGCGTGTTCAGCGCGACGCGGCCGGCCCTGAGTTGTCTGAACATCTCCAGGCCGAACAGCGGCGGGCGAGAGCGACGCGCGATGCGCTCGTCAACGCTCTCCGCGGGGGCGGCCTCGCGCACGGTGGAGCCGGGCCTTCCCCGCATCAGGCGGGACGCGCGGCTTGCGACCCCGCCGAGGAGCGGAAGTGACGCCAGCCTTGCGACCCGCCCGCCTATTCCGCCGTCCCCGTTGGCCGGCCCCTCCTTGGCGGAGACGTTCGACCAGATTTCCAGATTGGTCTCTTCCACAAGCTTCAGGAGAATGGCTTCCCTCTCGTTATGAAAACTTTGAGACTTGACGATGGAGCCGAGGAAGACGAAGTCCGCGGGGGGCGCGGAGCTTTCGCCGAGCCTTTCGAGCACGCGCCGGTCGAAGGCGTGGTTGACGTGACGGCTGCGGTGCCCTTTCTCCTCGAAATGCGCGACCAACTCCGGCACGCAAGAGAGCACGAGGTCGCACTCGCGGAAGACGGAGCCGTCGCCGTACGGCGCGCCGCACCAACCGAGCACGAGGCGGATGGACGGGCACCTCTCTCTGAGGTGGCGGAGGAAGGCGGCCGTGACGGTCGTATAGTCGGCGACGAGGAGGACTTCGGGGCGGAACGCCTCGACCTGCGCGGCGGTGACGGGGAAGAGCCAGTCACGCTCGTCGAACGCGAAGCCGTGCTCGGCTGCCCAGGCCCTCTGTAAAGGCTCGGCGTTGGCGATAAGGTCGCACGTCTCGTAGCCGAGGGCGGTGAGCGCCCGCGTCCAGAAGTCGGACGAGCCGAAGCTGTCATGCGTCAGCGCCGCGTGCTGCGCCGCGTAAGGGCGCGAGGCCAGGCCCGGCCGCCCCGCGTAGAACTGTTCGAGGTAGGCGGGGTAATAGACGCCGATCTTCAACAGGCGCATGACGTGTGCGGGCCGCCCCTTGCTCTAGAGGTCCATGTGGTAGACGACGTTACCGGTCTCGGCCTCGACGCCCGTCTGCACGAAGCCGAGGCGGCGCGCGCCCCTCGGCGAGACGTTGTCCGGGTGAATCTTCGCCATCAGCCGCGCCGCGCCCGACAGGCGGCAGATGAGCTTCGCCACGTCCAGCGATATTCTCATGAAGGCGCGGCCGCGGTGCTTCACGTCAACGACGACGCCGAAGGAGGGCACGTCGTAGCCGGCGTCCCAGCCCCGAAGCATGAAGAAGGCGGCGAGTTCGCCCTGCCAGTACATCCCCGAATACACGTCCCGCTCGCGCCGGGCGATGATGCGGGCGATGTCGCCGGCGTCGAAGCTGAAGGCGTAGAAGAAGCGCGCGTACTCGGGCGGCTGCGCTCGCAACATCTCAGACACCGCCCCGGCGTCCTCAACTCGCAAGGGCCTTATCGTCAAATCCGTCGAGTTCAAGACCGTCCTTTCAACCGGGCGCAAAACGGGGTCCGGGTTCGCCGAGTTATAACACCGATGCTCCCGACTAAGCCAAGACGCTTCCCCGAAGGCAATCGCCGCCGGGCCGAAACTTCGGCTAAGATGTGCCGGGGCGGTCGGCCCCGAAACGCGTGCGGCGTCGCCGTCGTCAACGAAGCGACTGATTTGACCCGGGCGGGCAGGGGGCAGTTTCCGGTGAGCGTTAACAAGGGGGCGGCATGAGTAAACTCCGCATCTTCGTCGCCGACGACCACCAGGTCGTCCGCGAGGGGCTGAAGGCGCTCATCAACGCGCAGCCCGACATGGAGGTCGTCGGCGAGGCCGAGGACGGCAGGGCGGCGTGGATGCTTGCGAAGCGGCTGCTGCCGGACGTGGTGGTGATGGACGTGTCGATGCCCGACATGAACGGGGCGGAGGCGACCGAGCGGCTGCGCGTGGAGTGCCCCCAGGTCAAGGTGCTGGCGCTCACCGTCTACGAAGACAAGGGCTACCTGCAACAGCTTCTCAAGGCGGGCGCCTCCGGCTACGTGCTCAAGCGCGCGGTGATGGAGGAGCTGGTGCGCGCCGTCAGGACCGTCGCCCGCGGCGGCTCCTACGTGGACCCGACTCTTGGCGGCAAGCTCGTCAGCAGCTACATCAGGCAAGACACGGGCGGGGGCAAACAGCCGGGCGTCGAGCTGAGCGAGCGCGAGGCGCAGGTGCTCCGCCTCGCCGCGTGGGGCTACAGCAACAAGGAGATTGGCGCCAAACTCCAAATCAGCGTCAAGACCGTCGAGACTTACAAGGTCCGCCTGATGGAGAAGCTCGGCCTGCGAAGCCGAGCCGAAATCGTCCGCTACGCGCTGCGACAGGGCTGGTTGCAGGAAGACTGACCCGGCCGCGGCCCCCGACTAGCGCCCGCCGTGTAGGGGGATTCCCCGACAGCCCCTTCCGATTTTTCCGACAGCGCTATGTGTGGTTGCCGACATACAGCCACTCCCTTCCAATCTACAATCCGCACATTCCCCCGAACCCCTTTGCGCCTCGCAAAGCTTCGACCAAGGCCACGCGTAAATGCGTCCGCGGCCGGGACGGCTGCGGGCGTTGATTTCGCGGCCGCGCCACGGAGGCGCAAATCCGTTTCGGATGCGGCGGCCGTAACTCGGGCCTACGCGAGTAAAGCAAAAGGGGCGGGCCGGCGCTTCGTCAACGAAGCGCCGGCCCGCAATCAGCCAAGAGTCCAGTCAGAAGGAACAGGGGCGCTCCCCATTTAGCGCCCCGGAACAGATTTACCGCGCGGGATGTCTTCAGGAGCCCGGTGAACAGCGCGCGGCGGGCCATCCGGGCCAACTACAGGGAGGGAAGAAAGTAATGCGAAGGTCGCCACGTAAAACACTGCTCGCCGCCGCGCTCTGCATGCTCGGCTTAGTGATAGCCTCCGTGCCTTCGGGGCTGTTCGTCGCCGAGGCTTCGAGCCACCGCGAAGCCCCGCTCATCTCGACAGACCCGCTGGCCGACAACACCGACGTTTACGCCTTCGTCAGCCCCGACAGGCCGAACAGCGTCACCGTCTTGGCCAACTTCATCCCGCTCGAAGAGCCGGCGTCGGGGCCGAACTTCTTCAAGTTCGACGACAACGTGCTCTACCAGGTCAGGTTCGACAACAACGGCGACGCGCGCCTCGACCTCGCCATCGAGTTCCGCTTCCGCACCGTCATCGGCAACGGCGACACGTTCCTTTACAACACGAACACGATTGACAACCTCTCCGACCCGGACTGGAACGTCAAGCAGTTCATGGACGTGACGGCGCGCATCCGGCAGGGCGACCCCAACAACCCGACCTTCACTACGTTCGTGCTCGGCACCAACCTCCCGACGCCGCCCGTCAACATCGGCCCGCGCTCGACGCCGAACTACGAGACGAACCTCGCCGAGCCTTCCATCAGCACCGTCCCGACCGGCGCCGGCGACATCAAGCTCTTCGCCGGCCAGCGCGACGAAGGCTTCTACGTTGACCTCGGCTCGGCCTTCGACCTGCTCGGCCTGCGCCCGCTCAACTCGGCGCACCTCGCGCCTCTGCCGAACTCGAACGGCGTTGACGCCACGGCCGGCTACAACGTCCACACCATCGCCATCCAGATTCCGACGGCGCTCCTGACGGCCACGGGCGCGCTCCCCTCGGGGCCGTCCGACCCGAACGCCATCATCGGCGTCTACTCGACCGCGAGCCGCCCCTCGACGCGCGTGCTCAACACGAACGGCACGCAGACGCAGACCGGCACCTGCGCCGCCGGCCAGGGCATCACCGGCGCCGACCCCTCGTGCGTCCAGGTCTCGCGCCTCGCCAACCCGCTCTTCAACGAGCTGTTCATCCCGATGGGCACCTCGCCGACGGTCTCCGAGAACGACAAGGACCTCTACAACTCGCAACTACCGGCGACGGACATTAACCGCATCGACTACGTGCGCGGCACGGCGGCGCGCGGCGTCGAGCCCGTGAGGCTCATTAACCTCCTCTACCCGCCCGTGCTCGACGCGCCGACCTCCGGCCGCAACGACCTCGTCCGCGTCTTCCTGACCGGCGTGCCGGGCGCGACCCGCCCGCCCGTGCAGAACGACCCGGCCGACCCGAGCGCGGGCCCCGGCGCGGTGCCGTCGGACCTGATGCGCCTGAACGTGGCCGTGCCCGCGACCGCGGCCGGCAGCGTTAACCGACTCGGCGTGATCGCAGGCGACCTCGGCGGCTACCCGAACGGCCGCCGCGTAGGCGACGACGTGGTGGACGTTACCTTCCGCGTGGCCGCGGGCGTCCTGCTGCCGGGCAACGCCTGCGCGGGCGGCACCGCGAGCTGCAATCAGGCGCCGAACAACCAGCTCGGCGACGGCGTCACGCAGAACGACAAGCCGTTCCGCACTTCGTTCCCGTACCTGGCGACGCCCTGGAGCGGCTACGAGAACCCGTACCACGGCCGCGAGTGCCAGAACGGGATGACGGTGGACGGCCCGTGCCCTGCGCCGAGCCCGACGCCGAGGCCGTAGCGGCCCGGCGGACAGGACAAGCCTAGAGGCTTTCGTCCCGAACCGGTAAACGTCAAGAACGCGGCGGGGGTGTGTGGAGCTATCACACGCCCCCGCCCCATCCACTTCAAGCGGGTCTTATGTCAGAAAGAATTTTTCTCGCCGCCCTCCTCGCCGCCTCGTGCGTGCTCTCGGCCGCCTGCGCTTCGGCCGGCGGGGCGAGCACCGCGGCTGATGCGCTACTACAGCCCCTCCCCGCCGAGTCCGAGCGACCGACCGCCGCCGACCGACAGCTACGCGCCGCGCGCGCCGCCGTCGGCCGCGAGCCCAAGGCGGCGAAGGGCTACAACCTGCTGGCCGCCGCGTTCATGCAGAAGGCCCGCGAGGCCGAGGACTTCGGCATTAACGAGAAGGCGTCGGAGGCGCTCGACCGCTCGCTGCGGGTCGCGCCCGACAACTACGACGCGCTCAAGCTTCGAGCCAAGCTCCTGCTCACCTTCCACCGCTTCGAGGAAGCTTTGGAAGTCGCCCGCCGCGCCACACGGCTCAACCCGCAGGACCACGACAACTACGGCGCGCTGACCGACGCCCTCGTCGAGCTCGGCGAGTACCCGGCCGCGGTCGAGGCCGCGCAGAGGATGGTTGACCTGCGGCCCGACACCTCTTCTTACGCGCGCGTCTCCTACCTCCGCTGGATGCACGGCGACCCCGAAGGGGCGATTGACGCGATGCGCCTCGCCGCTCAGGCAGCCAGCCCGCAAGACCCCGAAAAGGTGGCTTGGTGCCACGTCCAGCTCGGGGAG
>DATHBF010000134.1:0-4344 GCA_035296285.1 Pyrinomonadaceae bacterium
GCGCCGGCTTCTCGATCAAGGGCGTGGGCGAGGCGAGCGAGGCTTACTTCAACCAGGACGTGACGGCGCTGACGCTGCCCGAGGCGGCGCTGCTCGCCGGGATGATTCGCAGCCCGAACCGCTACAACCCTTACAGGCACCCGGAGGTCGCCTCCGAGCGGCGCAACCAGGTGCTCCAGGACATGATTGCGACGGGCGCCGTCCCGGAGGTCGAGGGCGCGCGCGCGATGGCGACCGAGCTGAAGGTCGCGCCGACGAAGGGGCGCATAGACTCCGAGGCGCCCTACTTCGTGGACTACGCGCAGCAGCAGCTCGGCGAGCTTCTGGCCGACACCTCGGCCGCCGCGAGCCTTCGCATCTACACGACCATTGACATGGACTTGCAGCGCGCCGCCTACGCCGCGCTCGTCAAGCAGCTCGCCGCCCTCGACCGCGTGCAGGCCAAACGCTTCCCGCCGGGGACGCTCCAGGCCGCGCTCGTCGCCATGCGCGCCGACACGGGAGAGATAGTCGCCATGGTGGGCGGGCGCGACTACGAGAAGAGCCAGCACAACCGCGCGACCGACGCCATGCGCCAGCCCGGCTCCGTCTTCAAGCCCTTCGTCTACGCCGCCGCGCTCAACACGGCCTACGACCCCATCCCGCAGGTCTTCACCGCCGCCTCCACGTTCAAAGACGAGCCGAAGGTCTTCCACACGAACGGCCAGGAGTACGCGCCCGGCAACTTCGGCGAGCAGTACTCGAACAGGAACGTCACACTCCGGGACGCTCTGGCGCGCAGCCTCAACGTCGTCACGGTCGAGCTGGCCGAGGCCGTGACGGTCGGCCGCGTGATGAACCTCGCGACGAAGGCCGGCCTGCCGAAGCCCAAGCAGAACTACCTCGCGCACGCGCTCGGCACGAACGAGGCGACGCCGCTCCAGGTCGCCTCCGCCTACACCACGTTCGCGCAGAACGGCACCCGCGCCGCGCCCGTCGCCATCAACCGCGTCACGACGGGCCTCGGCTCGACCCTCCTCGCCCCGCAGACGCAGCGGAGCGAGGTGATGCGCCCGCAGGTCGCCTTCATCACGAACACCATCATGAAGGACGTGGTCAACCGCGGCACGGCGGCCAAGGTGCGCGCCCGCGGCTTCAAGGCCAACGTCGCCGGCAAGACCGGCACGAGCCGCGACGGCTGGTTCGCCGGCTTCACGCCGAAGCTGGTCTGCGTCGTCTACGTCGGCTTCGACGACAACTCCGACCTCGGCATGACGGGGGCCGACTCGGCCCTCCCCATCTGGACCGACTTCATGTCGGCCGCGCTCGCCGCCCACCCCGACTGGGGCGGCGACTGGCAGATGCCCGCCGACATCGAACAGGTCGAGATAGACCCGACCACCGGCATGCTGCCCGCGCCCGACTCGACCTCCCGCCGCCCCGAGTTCTTCATCCAGGGCACGGCGCCGACCGTGCAGAGCAAGCCGGACGAAGAGGCGGGCGAGGAGGGCGAAGAAGGATTAGAGCCCGGCGGCGAGCTGCCGCTGCCTACGCCCGGCGGCGACATCGTCGTCCCGCCGCTGCCCGAAACCACGCCGCCGCCCGGCAGCCGGCCTCGCCCCCTGCCCGGCGGCGAGGGGCGCGGCTCGCCGCTGCCCGACCAGCCCTCGCGCCTCTCCGGCAACGTCACGCTCGACATAGACCCGACGACGAACCTGATCGCGGACCCCTCGGTCTGCCCCGTCATCCGCACGCGCTCCTTCGCCATCGGCACCGAGCCGCGCCGCCGCTGCGGCCCGCAGTATCACCGGAACCAGACCATCATCCCGGCCGAGCCGACGCGCCCGCGCCGCGTCTCGCCCTGAACGAATACCGTTAAGGAGTCAACCCCGTATGCGTCCCTCACGAGAGAGGCTGTTGAGAATCTCGACGGCGTTGCTGCTGCTGCTGCTCGCCTCCCTCACGGCCGGCGCGCAGGAGAAGAAGGATAAGAAGGATAAGAAGGAGCAGGCCCCGCCCTTCTCCGTCAGCCTGAACGTCACCGTCCTCGACGCGCAGGGGCGCCCGGCCGACGGCCTCAAGCGCGAAGACTTTCAGTTGACGGAGGACGGCGTCGCGCAGCCGGTCGCGTCCGCCGAGCCGCTCGAAGGGCCGCTCGCCTTCGGCCTCGTCGTGGACAACTCGGGCTCGATGCTCTACGAGATAAACACGGTCGTAGGGCTCGGTCACCTCCTCGTGCGGGAGAGCGGTGCCGACACGTCTGCGTTCGTCATCAGCTTCATCAGCGGCGAGCAGATTAATTTGATGGAGGACTTCACGACGGACAAGCGCGCCCTCGAAGCCGCGCTCGATGCGATGTACATCGAGGGCGGGCAGACGGCCGTCAACGACGCCCTCTACGTGGCGGCCGAGCACCTTGAGAAATTCAAGGCCGCGCAGACTTCGCCGCGCCGCTACGCCCTCGTCCTCATCACGGACGGCGAGGACCGCTCAAGCTACTACAAGACGGAGAAGGTTCTGGAGAAGCTGCGCGCGGTCGGCGTGCCGGTCTTCGTCGTCGGCTTGCCGGAGGAGGCGTCGAAGCAATCGCCCGAGCGCGTCAAGCGTTACATGGGATGGGTTGCGGCCGGGACGGGCGGCGCCACCTACTTCTACGAGAAGAATAAGACCGGCGCCGCGGCGCTCGCCCGGCAAGTCCTCGCGGCGATGGGCGCCAACTACCGCGTCACCTACACGCCGACCAACCAGAAGCGCGACAGCGGGTTCAGGCGCGTTCAAGTCAGCGTCGGCGCGGGCGCGGCGGGCGAGCCCCGCAAGGCGCTCACGAAGGAAGGCTACTTCGCCCCGCCGAAGTAAGGAGCATTGATGAGAAGACGCCTCGCCTCATTCCTGACACTCGTCCTCGTCGCGGCTTCGGCCCACGCGCAGGAGCCGTCGGCCGCGAAGGGGCCGGAAGCCGTCCGGCTCAACGTCGTCTTCGCGGACGAACGGGGGCGCCCGCCCGCGGAGGTCAGGCGCGAGGACGTGCGCGTCCTCGCCGGCGGCGTCGAGCAGCCCGTCACACACTTCGAGCGCGTCGAGACGCCCGCCAGCTACGGCCTCGTCGTGGACAACTCGGGCTCGATGCGCTCGCAGATGGTCCACGTCGTCGCCGCCGCGCGGGTCATCGTCGAAAAGAACGGCCCGGCCGACGAGACCTTCGTCGTGCGCTTCGTCGCCTCCGACCAGACGCAGCTCCTCGCCGACTTCACCTCCGACAAGGTCGTGCTCGCGGCCGCCCTCGAAAGGATGTACGTGGAGCGCGGGCAGACGGCGCTCGTGGACGCCCTCTACCTCGCGGCCGAGCACATGGAGAAGAAGGCCGCGGCGGACGCGGGCGGCACGTCGCGCCGCCGCTCGCTCGTCCTCATCAGCGACGGCGAGGACCGCTCAAGCTTCTACAAGCCAGAACAGCTCCTGGCGCTGCTCAAGCGCGCCCGGATACAGGTCTTCAGCATCGGCCTCGTCGCCGACCTCGAACGCGAGAGCGGCTTCATCACGAAGAGCAAGCGCGAGAAGGCGACCGACCTCCTCAAGCGCCTCGCCGCAGAGACCGGCGGCCGCCTCTACCTCGCCGAGAAGTTCGACGACCTCCCCCTCGCCGTCCAACACATCGTCCGCGACCTGCACACCCACTACGTCGTCGGCTACACGCCACCGCCAGCCGCCCGGCCCGGCGCGAAGGTCGAAGTGAAGGTCATCGAGAGGAAGGGAAGCCCCAAGCTCAAGGCCGTCACCCTCCCACCGACGGCCGGCGAGCCCGAAGGAACCGACGCGAAAAAGAGGGGCGGCCGGTAACGCCCTTCCATCCCACCCGGACGGAAACACGTCAGGCCAGTTGTTCGAGCGCGGCGCGGAGGGTTTCGAGGGCGAGGGCGGCGGCGTGCTGCTTGCGCGGGGGGAGGCCGCCGAGGGCGCCCGTGATATGGGGGCGCGTGAGGCGGGCGGCCTCCGCGGGCGTGAGTCCCTCTAACATCTCCGTGAGGGCGGAGCCGCAGGCCAGCGTCGGCGCGCAGCCGTAGGCGAGGAAGCGAGCCGACTCGATGCGGCCGGCGCGCAGGCGCAGGGAGAGGCGCAGGCGGTCGCCGCAGACCGGGTTCGTCTGCTCGGCGACGGCGTCGGCGCTCTCCAACTCGCCCGCGTTGCGCGGGTTCGACAGGTGGTCTTTGAAGGCTTCCGAGTAGGCCACGTTCAGGCGGGCGCGCAGGCGCGCTCGGCGAGCGCCCGCTGGTAGAGCGGCGAGAGGCGGCGCAGATTCTCGACGGCGCGCGGCAGGACTTCGAGGACGTACTCGATGTCGGCCGCGGCCGTGTCCTTGCCGAGGCT
>DATHBF010000135.1:0-10156 GCA_035296285.1 Pyrinomonadaceae bacterium
GAGGCCGAGCGCGAGTTCGACCGCGCCCTCTACGCCTTCCCCGGCTACGGCGCGGCGCTCGCGGCCAAGGCGCGTGCGCGCGTCGCCGCGGGCGACCTCGAAGGCGCCCTCGCCATCTACGCGCGCGACTACGAGGGTGAGCCCTCGGCCGACACCGCGCTGGCGCTCGGCGACCTCCACGCGAAGCTCGGCCGCGCCGAAGAGGCCGAGAAGTTCTACAAGACCTTCGAGACTTTGGAGCGCGAGAACGCCGAGGCCGAGAACGACTGGCACCACTTCGTCTACTTCTGGACCGACCACGACCGGAACCTCGACGAGGCGCTCGCCCTCGCGCGCAAAGAGCGCGACCGCCGCAAAGACATCTACACCTGTGACGCGCTGGCGTGGGCGCTCTACAAGAAGGGGCTGTTCGCCGAGGCCAAGGCGGCGATGGACGAGGCGCTGCGTCTGAAGACGCGCGACCCGCGCTTCCTCTACCACGCCGGGATGATAGCGAACGCGCTTGGCGACCGACGCGCGGCGGCGGACTACCTGAAGGCGGCACTCGAACTCAACCCCTCTTTCGATGTCCTGCACGCCGACGCCGCGAGGCGGGCGCTCCGCGAGGTCAACGGCTAACGGTCAATGGCCGAGCAGAGCCATCCGGTCTTACCCACGCAGCACAGGGAGACAGCCTTGCAAAACGACAACGGACGCCCGACCGTCTCGGTGGTCGTGCCCACTTACAACAGGAGTCAGTCCGCCCGCCAGACGGTGGAATGTCTGCTCAGGCAGTCGCTCCCGCCCCACGAAATCATCGTCGTTGACGACGGCTCGACTGACGGCACGGCCGAGACCTTGCGGCGGGCCTTCGGCGATGCCGTCAAGGTCCTTTCGAGGAAGAACGGCGGCCCGGCCGCGGCCAGGAACTGCGGCATTAAAGAGGTGAATGCGGACTTCGTCGCCTTCACGGACAGCGATTGCCTGCCGGACGAGACTTGGCTCTCGGAGTTGCTGAAGGGGTTCGACTCCCCTCGCGTGGCCGGGGTCGGCGGCGTCGTGAGGCGGGCCGACTCCGACCTCGTGAGCGAATACGTGGACGCTACGGGGATGCTCAACCCGCTCATCCGGGACGGCGAGGTGGATTACCTCGTGACGGCCAACGCCTGCTTCCGGCGCGACGTGCTCTTCGAGGCCCGGCTGTTCGACGAACGCTTCGTCAAACCCGGAGGCGAAGACACCGAGCTGTCCGTGCGGGTCAGAAGCCTCGGCTACGAGTTGAAGTTCAATCCCGGCGCTGTCGTCCTGCATCACCACCGGCAGACGCTCCCCGCCCTCCTGAAGACGATGAGCAATTACGGCCAGGGCTGCTACATCCTCTTCGAGTTGTGGCCCGAGCGGAAGACGCAGTTCAGCCCGCTCGCCCGCTTGATAAAGAGCACCGTGGCGGTGCGCAACATGTTCCGCCGTTGCGTCGTCTACAGCAAGGATTACGGCTTCGGCAAGGCGCTCCTCTTCACCCTGCTCGAACACTACGGCTACACGGCGCAGATGTGGGGCTACCTGAAGGAAGAACGGCGCCGCGGTCGCATGCGTCCGGCCGAACACCCGACCCCCGCCAAGAGGAAGACGAATGTCAGTCGAGCTTGATTTTCAACAGAACGCGGGCGCCGGCCTCCAAGCACCCGGCGACGCGAAGAGGCGCATCCCCGTCGCCGCGCCCGCGCTGGTCGGCAACGAGAGGGAGTACGTCCTCGACTGCATTGACTCGGGCTGGGTCTCGTCGGCCGGCAAATACCTCGACCTGTTCGAGGCGAAGTTCGCCGAGTTCTGCGGCGTCAAACACGCCGTCGCGTGCTGCACGGGGACGGCGGCCGTCCACCTGTCACTGCTCGCGCACGGCGTCGGCCCCGGCGACGAGGTCATCGTCCCGACGCTGACCTTCGTGGCAACGGCCAACGCCGTCACCTACTGCGGCGCCCGCCCCGTCTTCGTGGACTCCGAGCCGAAGACGTGGAACATCGACCCGGCCCGCGTCGAGGAGAAGATCACCCCGCGCACACGCGGGATAGTCGCCGTCCACCTCTACGGCCACCCCGCTGACATGGACGTGCTGCGCTCCGTGGCGAGCCGCCACGGCCTCTTTCTCATAGAAGACGCCGCCGAGGCGCACGGCGCGCTCTACAGGGGGAGGCGCGTCGGCGCGCTGGCCGACGCCGCCGCCTTCAGCTTCTACGGCAACAAGATCATCTCGACCGGCGAGGGCGGGATGGTGACGACCGACGACGACGCGCTGGCCGCGAGGTTCCGCCTCCTGCGCGGGCAGGGCATGGACCCGGAACGCCGCTACTGGTTCCCCGTCGTCGGCTACAACTACCGGATGACGAACCTGTCGGCCGCCCTCGGCCTCGCGCAGATGGAGCAGGCCGACTGGCACCTCGGCCGCCGCCTCGAAATCGCCGCGAGGTATAAGGAAGGGCTGCGCGGCGTCGGGGCGCTCGCGTGGCAGAGCGAGCAGACGTGGGCCGCCCACGCCTACTGGATGTTCACCGCCATGCTCCGCGAGGGGGACGCCTCCCGGCGCGACGAGGTCATGGCGCGGCTTGAGGGGCGCGGCGTCGAGACCCGCCCTGTTTTCTACCCCGTCCACCTCCTGCCGCCTTACCGCGAGGGGGCGCTCGGGGCCGAATGCCCCGTCGCGGAGCGGCTGGCGGCGAGGGGCCTGAGCCTGCCGACCTGGGCCGGTCTGACGGACGATGACGTGGATTACGTGATCGAAAGCCTGGTCGAGTGCCTTGCGTAACCGGGGCTCAGCAGACATGAACTCACAAAGCTATCAGTGGGCGAACGCCCTCGCCGGCAAGAGGATATGCGTGACGGGCGGCGAGGGCTTCCTGGGTCGCCGCGTCGTCGCTTCCTTGCGCGAGCGCGGCCACCTCGACGTGTTCGTGGTCCGGCATTCCGACTACGACCTCGTGCGCGGCGTGGACGTGAAGTGGCTGTACCGCGACGTACGTCCGCAGGTCGTCATCCACCTGGCGGCGGTGGTCGGCGGCATCGGCGCGAACATGGAGAGCCCGGGCCGCTTCTTCTACGAGAACCTGATGATGGGGGCGCAGCTCATGGAGGGCGCGCGCCTGCACGGCGTCGAGAAGTTCGTGCAGGTCGGCACCATCTGCTCTTACCCGAAGCACACGCCCGTGCCGTTCGACGAGGAAGACCTTTGGGGCGGCTACCCCGAGGAGACGAACGCGCCGTACGGCATCGCCAAGAAGGCGCTGCTGGTGCAGGGGCAGGCGTACCGCGACCAGTACGGCCTCAACGCCGTCTACCTGCTGCCGACCAACCTCTACGGCCCCGGCGACAACTTCGCCCCGGAGTCTTCGCACGTCATCCCCGCCCTCATACGGAAGCTGACCGAGGCCGTCGGGGCGGGCGCGCCCGCCGTCGAGGTCTGGGGCACGGGCCGCGCCACCCGCGAGTTCCTGTACGTTGACGACGCCGCCGAGGGAGTCGTGCTCGCGGCCGAAAGGTACGACGGGCGCGACCCCGTCAACCTCGGGGCCGGCGGCGAGGTCAGCATCCGCGAGCTGGCGGGCCTCATCGCCGCCGAGACGGGCTTCCGGGGGCAGCTCGTCTGGGACCACTCCAGGCCCGACGGGCAGCCGCGCCGCGCCGTGGACTCGACGCGCGCCCGGGAGCTTTTCGGCTTCCGCGCACGTACCGAGTTCGCCGAAGGTCTGCGCCGTACGGTCGAGTGGTACAGGCACGCCACCGCCAGCGGCCGGCCCGCCTTTGACTTGAGAACATTCCCGCGGCGAGACTTCGGGGGCGAGTTCGAGGAGAAGTCCGTTGTCGCGTAAATTGGTTGCATCCTGTCTGGCCTTGCTCTGCGTCGTGACGGGCGCGCACGCGCAAGCCCCGGCCGGGCTGACGCGCGTCGTGTCCGGCGTCGTCGTTTCGCCGCGGGGTGAACTCGTATCGGGGGTGACGTTGGTCGCGCGCTCGCGCTCCGGCGAGACACGCACGGCGAGCGATTCCGAAGGCGGCTTCCGGCTGGTGGCCCCCGACGAAGATTTGACCCTGAGCGTCGAGGGGCAGAACGTCGCGCCCTGGGAGCGCCGCCTCCCGCGCGAAGAGTCGGGCGAGAACCTGCAAGTCAGGATCAGCTTCGTCGTCCCGCCCGTCCACGAGAGCGTGGTCATCGTCTCTTCGTTGAGCGACCCGGGCGTCGAGCGGCGCAACGGCGCGGTCTTCACGGACGGACTGTTCGCGCGCGACGACCAGCTGTTCCACACCCTGAATGCCGGAATCAACGCCGGCCAGCACGAGGGCGGCGGCAAGTCGCTCGAAGTCCGCCGCTTCGGCTTCAACGCCGACCACGGCGGCGTCGGCGGTGGGCTGAAGGTGCTGGTTGACGACGTGCAGCAGAACCAGGCGACGCAGGGGCACGGGCAAGGGTACCTCGGCTCGCTCAAGAGCCTGACGCCCGAGCTGGTGGAGGACGCCGACATCCTGAACGGGCCTTTCAGCGCCGAGTACGGCGACTTCTCCGGCCTCGGCGTCGTCCACATCCGCACCAGAGAGAGCCTGCCCGACGCGCTCACGGCGCGGGTGCAGGGCGGGTCGTTCGACTCCTTCCGCGGCTTCGTGGCCTACAGCCCCGCGCTCGAAAGCGCCGACGCCTTCCTAGCCCTTGAGGCGTCGCGCACGGACGGCCCTTTCTTCAACCCCCTGCGCTACCGGCGCACGAACCTGACGGCCAACTACACGCGCCACCTCGGCGGCGGCTCCGCCGTCGGCTTCAAGATGAACGCGGGCGGCAACGACTTCACATCTTCGGGTCAGTTGCCACTTGACGAGGTATTCGCCGGCCGCCTCGACCGCTTCGGCTTCATAGACCCGGACAACGGGGGCCGCGTGCGCGCGGGCACCTTCGCCGCCTACTACCGGACGGAGGGCCAGGGCGGGTCGGTCTTCAAGGCCGGCGCATACCTGACGCGCTCGCTCTTCGACCTCTGGTCCAACTTCACCTTCTTCCTCAACGACCGCGAGTTCGGCGACGAGATTCAGCAGCACGACTCGCGCCTGCAAGAGGGGGTGAACGCGCAATACCTGCGCCCCTTCAGGCTCGGCCGCGCGCGGGGGCTCCTCGTCGCGGGCGGCAGCCTGCAAGCCTTCCAGACGAACGTCGGCCTCTACCCTTCTGTCGGGCGCAACCCTGACCGCGCCTCCGCCGGCCGCCTCGACCCGGGCGCCTGCGCGGCCAACGGCGACGAGTTCGACACGGCCTGCTTCCTCCTCACAAGCGCCGACGCCAACGTCACCAACACGGCCGGCTACGTGCAGCAGTCGCTCGACCTGCTCGGCGGCCGGCTGCACCTGACGGGGGGCTTGCGCTACGACCACTTCCGCTTCGACGTTGAAGACCGAATCCGCCCCGCGCTCTCCGGCGTCCGGGGCGCGGGGCGCTGGCAGCCGAAGGCCGGCCTCGCCTTCACGCCCTCCGGCCGCCTGCCGCTGACGCTCCACTTTAACTACGGCCGAGGCATCAGCAGCCAGGACGCGCGCGGCGTCGTCAGAAGGCCCGAGAGCCCGAGGGTGGCGACAACTGATTTCTACCAGGCCGGCACGTCGAGCAACTACAGGCGGCTCTCGCTGACGGCCGACCTCTTCCTGATAGACCAGTCGAACCAGCAGGTCTACGTCCCCGACGACGGGAGCGTCGAGTTCGCGGGGCCGAGCCGCGCCTACGGCTTCGAGGTCAAGGGCTCCCTCCGGCTGACCGGCCGCCTCTCCTTCGGCGGCGGGCTGACGCGAGTGATGAACGCCTTCTACCGGGGGACGCGCCCGCGCGAGTACGTCGAGGGCGCGCCCCACGCGGTCGCCAACGCGGGCCTGACGCTCTCCGACTACCGTGGCTTCTCGGGCTCGCTCCGCTACCGCCACGCGGGCGGATACCGGCTCGACCCGCTCGACGCGCGGGTCCGCGCCTCCGGCCTCGACGTGGTGGACCTTTACCTGACGCGGCGGCTGACGCGCTCGCTCGACTTCAACCTCGCAGTCGATAACCTTTTCGGCCGCCGCTACTTCGAGACGCAGAACTATTTCGAGTCGCGCGTGCGCCCCGGCGACGAGGCCGCCGCGCGCATCCACGGGACGCCGGGTCAGCCCGTCGGGGTGACGCTCGGCCTGACCTTCAGGTTCTTCGGCAAGTAGTTCTCTGGCGCGAGTATGTGCGGAATTAGCGGGCTCATCAGTCGAGGGGAAATCACGCCGGGTGACTCCGAACGGGTCGCGGCGATGAGCCGCGGGCTGCGCCACCGCGGCCCCGACGGCGAAGGCGAATACCGCTCGGCGCACGTCGCTCTCGCCGCCCGCCGGCTCTCGATCATAGACCTTGAAGGCGGCGCACAGCCCCTCTACAACGCGGACCGCTCGCTCGCCCTCGTCGCCAACGGCGAGATTTACAACCACGCCGAGCTGCGCCATCGCCTGGAAGCCCTCGGCCATCGGTTCACTACGGCGAGCGACTGCGAGACCATCCTCCACGCCTACGCCGAGTACGGGACGGGCTGCGTCGGACATTTGCGCGGCATGTTCGCCTTCGCCCTGTGGGACGATGTCAGGCGCAGGCTGATTCTGGCGCGCGACCCCTTAGGCGAAAAGCCGCTCTACCTCTACGAGAAGGCGGGCCGCCTACTCTTCGCCTCCGAGATGAAGGCGCTGCTGCGCTCGGGCGAAGTCCCCTTCGTGCTGGATGAGGAGTCGGTCAACCTCTTCTTCCACTACCAATATGTCCCCGAGCCGCGGACGCCGCTCAAGGGGGTGCGCAAGCTGGACGCCGCGCGGCTGCTCGTCGTCGAGGTCGAGCCCTGGAGGGTGGCGGAGGAGTGCTACTGGCGGATGGACGACGCGCCGCCGCTGGCGGGGGACGCCCCCGGGGCTATCCGCGAGGTGCTCGAAGAGGTTTGCGGGCGCGTGGTGCGCGCGGACGTGCCCGTCGGCGTCGCCCTGAGCGGCGGCCTCGATTCCAGCGCCGTCGCCGCCCTCGCCGCCCGCCACTACGAGGGAGACCTGCACGCCTTCAGCGTCGGCTACGCCGGACGCCCCGATGGCTTGGACGAGAGAGACGAGGCGCACGCCCTCGCGCGCCACCTCGGCCTCCCCTTCCACGAGGTCGAGGTCGAAATGAGCGAGGTCGTCGAGTTCTTCCCCGAGCTGAACTTCTGGCGCGACGACCCGGTCGCAGACTACTCGGGCCACGCCTACTACGCCGTCATGCGGCGCGCGCGCGAAGAGGGCGTCCCCGTCGTGCTTCAAGGTCAGGGCGGCGACGAGCTGTTCTGGGGATACCCGCAGCTTCAGCGCGCGGCGTGGGAATCCTTGGAGAAGGAGGCGCTGCGCTCGCGAGGCGTGCGCGGCTCTCTTCACTACCTTTCGGTCGGCGCCCCGCCGTTGCTCTCCCGCACGGGACTGTCGGAATGGGCGCGAGACCTGGGCGGCGCGCGGTCGGGCTGGCGGCGCAGGCGAAACCATAGCGCGACGCCGGCCGGACAACTCGTCTTCTACGACCTGTCGCCCGACTTCCGCTCGGCGCGGGACCAGGCGGGCAGGCTCTACGGCAGGGAGTTCGCCGAACATCTGGCCGGCGCGAGCCCGGCCGACCTGTTCACCATCCCCCACCCCTGGCCGAGGGTTGACGTGACCCTGACGCGCCTCGTGAGCGACACGTACCTGCGCGCTAATGGCGTCGCGCAGGGGGACCGGCTCGCGATGGCCTCTTCCGTCGAGATGCGTCTGCCGCTGCTCGACCGGAGGCTGGTGGAGACGGTCATCGGCTTACGCAAAGGGAACACGGACGTGCGTCTGCCGGCGAAGACCTGGTTGCGTGAAGCGATGAGGGGCGTGCTGCCCGAGTGGGTCTTGAGCCGGCCCAAGCGCGGCTTCGCGCCGCCGGTCGCGGAGTGGCACGCTGCGCTGTTCGCGGCGCACGGCGACACGTTGCGAGGCGGCCACCTCGTGCAGTCCGGCGTCCTCAGCCCGGAGAGCGCGGCACGCCTCGCGCTCGGCCCCACCGAGCCGGACGTGACGAGCCCCCTCTCGTTCAAGGCGCTCGTGCTCGAACACTGGTGTCGCCGGATGAGCGCCGTCGCGGGCACCGAGGCCGCGAAACAGTCGCACTAATTTTTTTGGAGATGCTATTGCAGGAAAGGCTCCGAGTCGCCATCAACGCGCAGATCGTGCCGGGCACGGGGACGGGTGGGATTGAGACCGTGCTCCGCGCGCTGACGGCCCTCGCGCGCCTCGAAGACGGTCCTGAGGAGTATGTCTTCGTCGGCCCCTTTGAAGACCCCGAATGGCTGCGCGCTCTGCTCCCGCCGGGGCAGAAGGTCGTGCGCGGTCCCGCGCCCCGGAGCGGTTGGGAGGTTGATAGGCTAGAGCCCTTCAAGCGTGCGCTCGGGCCTCTGCGCCCCGCGGCCCGCAACTTCAGGCGCCTCCTTTCGGGCCAAGTATCGGGCGCGAGTGGGGCTGTGGCTTTGAGCGAACCACGGCCCGCCGCGCCGACGAATTTTTATCAGGGCCTCGGCTGCCACGTCGTCCACTTCCCTTTCCAGCACTTCGAGGCGTGCGGGCTGCCGAGCGTCTACAACCCGCATGACCTACAGCACCTCCACCACCCGGAGTTTTTTACCCCGGCCGAAATAGCCCGCCGCGAAGCCCTGCACCCGGCCGCCTGCCGCGAGGCTCATACGGTCGTCGCCGCCTCGGAGTTCGTCAAGCGCGACATCGTCGGGCGCTACGGCGTCAGCCCCTCGAAGGTGCAGGTGATTCCGTGGGCGCCGACCCCTATAGACCATAGCGAGCGGAGGGATGCGGAAGTTTCTGCGCGGTCAGTCAGGGAGAAGTTCGGGCTGGAGAACCGACCCTTCGCGCTCTACCCGGCGATGACTTGGGAGCACAAGAACCACCTCCGCCTCCTCGAAGCTATCGCGCTCCTGCGCGGGCGCGAAGGGCTCGAAGTGGATTTCGTCTGCACGGGTTTCAAGACCGACTTCTGGCCCCACGTCGAGCGGCGGATGAGGGAGTTGGGGCTCGAAGGGCAGGTGAAGTTTCCGGGCCTCGTCTCACAGGATGAGCTGAGGGCGCTCTACCGCGCGGCGCAGTTCGTCTTCGTCCCGACGCTGTTCGAGGCGGCGAGCGCGCCCGTCTTCGAGGCGTGGCAGATGGGCGCGCCGGTGGCGTGCTCTTCCGTCACCTCCCTTCCCGAACAGACGGCAGGGGCGGCCCTGCTTTTTGACCCCTTCTCGGTCAAAGAGGTCGCCCGCGCGCTGGCGCGCATGACTACCGACGAGGGGCTGCGCGCCGAGTTAAGAAGGCTCGGCGCGCGCCGCCTCGGAGACTTCAGCATCGAGCGCACGGCCAGGGCGTATCGCGCCGTCTACCGCCGCGCCGCGGGCCGCGCCCTCGATTCCGAGGAGCGCCGCCTCCTCGGCTGGGACTGGATGCGTGAATCAAAGGGCGGAGACCATACAAGCGACAGGAAGTAACATGAATAGAAAACATCTCGCAGCATCATCATTAATCTTTTGCGCGGCGCTCGTCCTCAACGGATGCGGCGGGGCCGGCAGCGGCTCGGGCGGCAGCGGCAACGCCGTCAATAACACACAGACACCCGGCCCGGTCGCGAACGCGACGCCCGCCACCAACCCCACGCAGGCGCCGACGCCTCCTTCGGCCGGCAACAACGCTACGGCGGCTGCCATGACGACTCCGACCGGGGCCGGCGCCGCCGTCGAGAAGTCGAAGACGGCCGACGTGCCCCGGCCGCAGATAGGCTCCGGCGGCAACGACCTGTTCCTGTTCACGCAGGCGCGCGCCGCGCTCGGCTCGGACGCGGAGCTGAAGGGCGCGAACACCGTCGTCGAGGTTAAAGACGGCGTGCTCACGCTGAGCGGCACGGTCGCCACCCCCGCGCAGAAGGCGCGCGCGGAGCAGGTCGCGCGGGGCATCGGCGGCGTCAAGGCCGTCAAGAACCAACTGCGGGTCTCGGCCGGCGGTTAAATAACTTATCCCGCCCGTGCTAGCAACGGCGCCGCGTGATGAGGCGGCCGAAAGGTAAAGTTCATGAGGAAGACGTTAAAGTGCTTTTTAGCTTTCACGGCCGGGGCGCTGT
>DATHBF010000136.1:0-13549 GCA_035296285.1 Pyrinomonadaceae bacterium
TATTCGCCGGTGTAGTTGCCGGCGTCAATCCGCACGCGAGTCCCGAGTGGCAGCACGCGCCGGTCCGCGGCGATGATGCCGCGGGCGACGCCCCTGCCGCTGGCTGTGCGTCCGCGGAGGCTGTAGGCGGTGGCCGTGAAGGTCAAGGTTGGGACCTTGAGTTGGACGCCTTCGGCGCCCGCGGCCTTGTTGCCTGCTCCCGCGTTTCTGTTGTCAATGTCGCCGGCCGGCGCCGGCGTCTCTTCGGACACTCCTGTTGCGGGGTTATCTACTTCGTCTCCCTGAGTGTCCGGTTTTTTCTCGGTCTGTGGTTTCTGCGAAGTCCCTGCGAGGGTCACTGCGACTGAAGGCTGCGCATAAAAAAGCAGCGAAACGGAGAAGAGAGCGACGGCGGCCGCCGCACTCCCCCCCCAAAGGGGTCTACTCATTCGGTTCTCCTCCCGAAGTTGGGGTCTTTCGGCGGCGCGCGAGTAGGTTAGTTGCCTCCCATCCTCGACCTCCGGCTCTAGGAGTGAAGGAATCAGTCAGCCGGAGTGGGGAACAAATCGTCCTTGGTGCGGAGCGCCGAAAGAACACCGGAAAAAAAGGAATGACAAGCGAACATCGCTGTCCGCTTGTCACGGAGGGGATAGTACCATCCGGGGCCAAGTTTTGTCCAGTGTCGGACACATTCCCGTGACTTTCTCGTGTGGGAGCGGAAAAAATTTCCGCTGCCGCGTTACGTTTCGCCGGGGCCGAGTCACACACAGACGTAAGCGCGATGTGACGTTCAAAGTCGCGCGAATCTGACCCCTGGAGAGACACGTATGCTACGCAGAACACACCTGGCGCTGGCCCTTCTGGCGACGCTCGCCCTGGCCCACACCGGCCTCGCCTCCGCCTACCAGACCGTTGACATCAGCACCGGCATCAACGTCGGCCTGCCCGGCAACCCGCCTTACCCGTCTTCGGGGGGACGCGACGACTACTGGCGCGTCCGCTCCGTGCCGGGCACCTCATTATTCTCGCCGACCGAGCGCGCGTGGATCATCGCGATGGGGACGGGCTGGAACACGATTCCCGGCGTCCTGCCCGTCTACGGCAACAACACGCAGGTGGGCACCTCCGAGTACGAGCGCTGCTTCTGCCTCCAGTCGCCGGAGAAGGCCCAGCTCTCTCTCATCATGCGCGCCGACAACAAGGCGAACCTCTTCCTGAACAGCTACTTCGCCAACCCCATCGTGCAGGCGCTCGCCAACAACACCTTCGCCGCCAGCGTCGCGCCCGTGCAGTACACTTACACGCAGCAGACGGGCTTGAAGGCCGGGCTGAACTGCATCCGCGTGCGCGTCAACAACGAGGGCGGGCCGACCGGCCTGGCGCTGAAGGCGACGGTGCAGGGCTTCGGCGCGCAGGACGCGGCGCAGGAGGCGAGTTGTTGCAGGCAGGGCGGCCCCGTCTTCTCGGAGGCGCTGCGCCAGCGGCAGGGCATCGAGTTGGACCCGCAGCCGGACGCGGGAGCGCCGCGCCCCGAGGCGGTGTTGCCGGGGAGGCCCGTCGAGTTGAGAAGGCCGAACTGAGGACGAAGCGCCCGCCGTGAGAGACGAGAGAGGCCCGGGGCGCGTGACGGCTCGGGCTTCTCCTAACACCCCGTCTGAGCTATGCTGTCGCCGCTTCTCGTTAGACGCTCGGGCCGGGTCCGTCCTCAAACGCCGTGAACGCAGGTGACGAAAGAAGTAACCCGAGAGAAATTTACGAACTTCCTCGCATGGCTCTCCCCCGGCGGCGGTGACGGGGGCGAGGCTTACGAGAAGTTGCGCTTCTGCCTGTTCACTTTCTTCGCGCAGCGCCGCTGCCCCTTCCCCGACGAGCTGGCGGACGAGACCATCAACCGCGTCCTCCTGAAAAGCTCCGAGGAGCGGATAGAGAACAAGCTGGCCTACTGCTACGGCGTGGCCCGGAACGTCTACCGCGAGTCGCTGCGCAAGGACCGCGGCCGAATTGACATCGAGGAGGTCTCGCTCGCGGCGCGCGAGCCCGAGGGGGAGAGCTTCTTCGGCGAGTGCCTCGACAAGTGCCTCGCCGAGCTTCCCGACGAGAGCCGCGACCTCATCATCGAATACTTTTCCGAGGACAAGGCGGCGAAGATAGACCTGCGCCAACGCCTCTCGGACAGTCTGGCGACGACGCAGACGGCGCTGCGCATGCGCGTGATGCGCATCAAGCTGAAACTGAAGGCGTGCATTCGTGAGTGCATGGGCTGAGGCGACAAAGGCATGAGTGAAGCCTCCCCTAAAGAAGAGACGATTCGCGAATACCTTCTCGGCCGCGTCGCGGACGAGGCGACGCTGGAGAGGGTCGAAGAGCTTATGTTCACCGACGACGAGTTCTCTTCCCGCGTCGCGCTCGCCGAAGACGGCCTCGTCAACGACTTCGTCCTCGGCCGCCTCGACGAGCGCGACGGCGACAGCTTCCGCGCCACCCTCGCCGGCAACCCCGAGCGGCGGCTAAACGTCGCTCTTTCGCGCGCCCTCAGGGCGAAGGCGCTGGCCGCCGCCCCGTCGGAGGCGATTGAAGAATCGCCCTCTTTCCTCGACTCGCTCAAAGCCTTCTTCGGCCGCCCCGTGTACGCGGGCGCCTTCGCGGCCCTGATGCTCGCCGCCGTCGGGACGGCGGTCTACTTCGGCAGGGGCGACGGCCCCGGCGAGATGGCCGCGCTGCGCGAGATGTACAAGCAGGGGCGGCCGACCGAGGCGCGCATCGCCGGCTTCGCCTACGCGCCGCTGGCCGAGCTGCGCGGCGGCCCCGGGCCGGGCGACGCGGGCCGGCTGCGGGGCATCGAGCTCAAGCTGCTCGACGCCGCCGAGAAGTCTCCGGGCGCGCGGTCGCGCCGCGAGCTGGGCGAGTTCTACCTGACCCAGCGGAAGTACGAGGACGCGGCCCGCGAGTTCGAGAGCGCGTTGAAATTTGACGGCGAAGACGCGCGCACGCATAGCGACCTCGGCGCGGCCTACTTCGAGCTGGCGAAGGCTTCGGCTAAGGAGCGGAGGCTCGAACTTCTATCCAGGAGCCTCGAAGAGTTGACGGCGGCGGCGCGGCTGGACGGCGACCTCTTGGAAGCCCTCTTCAACAGGTCGCTCGTCCTACAGGAGTTGCGGCTGCCGCGCGAGGCGAAGGAGTCCTGGTCGCTCTACTTGCAGAAGGATTCGTCCTCGCCCTGGGCCGAAGAGGCGCGACGGAACCTCGCGCGGCTCGAACGCGAGCAGGCACGCTTCAAGACGGACGCGCAGGTGCTCGGCGACTTCCTCGCCGCCTTCCGCGAGCGCGACGACGCGCGGGCGCGCAGGATTCACGACGAGACGAAGGGGCTCTTAAACGGCGCGGCCGTCCCGCTCCAACTCTCGCGCCGTTACCTTCTCGCGCGGCGACGCGGCGACGACGCGGAGGCCGCCGAGAGCCGCGAAGCGCTCGACCACGTCGGCCGCTACGAGCGCGAGGCGCATTCGGAGTTTTTTTTTCTGAGCTGGCCGACTTCTACGCCCGCGCCGGCACGGACGAAGTCGGGCGGCTGTTAGAGGCCAAAGACATCTTCGACGGCGCGCTCCATCTCGTCGAGGGCGATGTCGAGGATGATTACGCGAAGGCCATCTCGGAGTTTGAAAGGAGCCGCGACCTGTTCGCGCGGCTCGGCGACGACGCGGAGGCCGCCGTCGCCGAAACCTGGGCCGCGCAGTTCCTGCCGGACGTGGGCAGGGTCGCCGAAGGCCGCCGCCGCCTGACGGCCTTAATCGAGAAGGCCACCGCCAGAAAGTTCGGCGTCATCGCCGCCCCCGCCTACTACTGGCTCGGCGTCGGCGACTTCGGGCGGGGCGGCCTCTCGCGGACGAGCAGGAACTACAAGACCGCGCTCAGGCTGGCCGAGGCGGGCGAGAACGCCTTCGAGATTCAGCACGCGCGCGAAGCCCTCGCGTCCTACTACTCAGACCTCGGCGAGCTTGAGCCGGCCCTCGCACACGCCGGCCGGATGCTGCCGGACGCCGACACCTACTACCAGAGCCCGCGCCAGTCGTGGCGCGAGAAGGGCACGCTGGCCGACCTCTCGCTGAAGCTTAAATTCTTCGCCGCCTCGCTCAGCTTTTCCGAAGAAGCCCTCGCCATCGCGCGAGAGGACTCGCCCGACAGCAACCGCGTGAACTCGAACCTCCGCCATCTGGTGAACGCCGCGGCCGCCATGAAAGATTTCGGCGCCGCGCTCCGCTACGCCGAAGAGTCGCGCTCGCTCGCGCTCTCGCGCGGCGACGGCGCCGAGAACACGCGCTCGGCCGCCGAAGCCCTGGCGCTGCTCGCCGACGTGAAGGGCCGGGCGGGAGACTGCGACGCGGCCCTCCCCGACTACGAACGGGCGCTCGAACTCTACGGCCGCCTGCCGGAGCTGACCGCCGGCTCTTACCACATACACAAGGGCCGCCTCTTCTGCTTCCAGCGTCTCGGCCGTCATGAAGATTTCTCCGCCGAGTTGAAGACGGTGCTGGCGAAGTCGGAGGAGTACCGCGCCTCTCTCCGCGAGGACGATTCGCGCCGGGCCTTCTTCTCGGACGAGCAGGCCGTCTTCGACGCGGCCGCCTCCGAAGCCCACAGGGCGGGCGACGCGCGCGCCGCCTTCGCCCTCGCCGAAGCTTCGCGCGCCCGCTCGCTGCTCGATTTCGTCGAATCCGGCAGGACGATAGAGGAAGTCGAGCGCGACTTCGGCTCGGTCGCGCGCCCGCTCTCACTTGAAGAGATCATGTCGCGGCTGCCCGAGGGCTTGCAGCTCGTGCAGTACGAGGTGTTGCCCGACAGGCTCCTGACGTGGGTCGTGTCGCGCTCGCGCTTCGACGTTTACGAAAGGGCGCTCGCGGCCGGCGAGCTTGAAGCGAAGGTCGAGGCTTATCGTGATTCAGTCGTCGCGAAGGCGCCGGCCGAGGCCGTCAGGCTGGAGGCCGCGGAGCTTTACGAGACGCTGATACCGCCGGGGCTCGACTCAGGCGGCGCCGTCTGCCTCGTGCCCGACGAGTCGCTGCATCAGCTCCCGTTCGCGTCGCTCGTGTCGCCGTCGGGTAAGTACCTGCTCGAAGAGTTCGTCTTGTCTTACGCGCCGAGCGCGTCGGTGCTGGTGCTGGCGACGGAGAACGCGCGTCGGCGGGAGCGGGGCGAGGAGAGCCTTTTGAGCGTCGGCAACCCGGACTTCGACCGCGAGGAGAATCCCGGCCTCGCCGACCTGCGCGCCGCCCGTGAGGAGGCCAGGGCAATCGCCGGGGCGGGCTACGCGAGGCCGGTCGAGCTGACGGGCGCCGGGGCGACGAAGGAGCGGTTCCTGCGCGACTTCGAGGGCGTCGGTGTGATTCACTTCGCCGGCCACTTCGTCGCCAACCGGCAGTCGCCGGGCAACTCGAAGCTGCTCTTCGCGGGCGGCGAGCTGCGCGCCTCCGAGCTCGGCGCGCACAAGCTGCCCGTGGCGAAGCTCGTCGTGCTGTCGGCGTGCGAGACCGGCTTCGAGCGTTACGACAAGAGCGAGGGCGCCGTCGGCATCGCCCGCACCTTCCTCGCGCTCGGCTCGCCGCTCGTCGTCGCCAGCCAGTGGAAGGTTGACTCCGAAACGACGCGCGACCTGATGACCGCGTTCCACCTCAACCGCAAACGGCGAGGGCTCACCACCGCCGAGAGCCTCCGTCAAGCACAACTCGAAGCGTCAAGGGCGGGCCGGACGGCGGCGCCCTTCTACTGGGCCGCGTTCTCACTCTACGGCGGCCACGCGGGGTACTGACATGCTACGCATCTGCCACAAGTGCGGCGCCTTCTACGGCGAAGGCGCCCCGGCCTTCTGCACGGAGGACGGCACGCCGCTGCTCGGCCTCGACCCTTCGGGGCGGACCTGGGCCACAGCCGAGCGGGTCATCCGCGAACAGGAAGAGACGGCCCGGAAGCGGGCGCGCAAACTCAAGCGGCGTTACGTCTGGACCTCGATGACGACGACGCTGTTGATGACGACGGTCGTCTTCGTCGTCGTCACCAACGCTTACATCTACTTAAAGCCGGCGCGCGAGGAGAGCACTCCGGCCGGCCTCCCGGCGCCCGCGTCGGCGCTGCTGCCGGCCGAGCCGACGCCTGCCGAGACGCCGAGTCCGACTCCTTCGCCTTCCCCTTCGCCGACGCCGTCTGAGTCGCCCACAGACTCGCCTGACTCGCCGGCATCTTCGCCCTCGTTAGCGTCCACGCCGTCGCCGACGCCGTCGCCTTCCCCCTCGCCTTCGCCTGCTCTTTCGCCAACGCCGACGCCTTCCCCGTCTCCTTCCCCGTCCCCCTTGCCTTCGCCGACTCCCTCGCCTACGCCGCGGCCTTCGCCCACGCCCACGCGCTCGGCGTCGCCGCCCGTCTGGACTTCGTTTCTTCCGTCGCTCGGGCCGAGGACGACGCCCACGCCTTCGCGCAAGCCCGACCGCCCCTGGGTCATCATCGTGTCCCCGCCGAGAAAGCGAAGCCCGCCCCCGCCGTCAGAGAACATGAACACGCGCAGCGGCCCACCTCGCGACGAAGGGTTAACGCGCGGAAATCAAAACCGCCCGCGGCCCTGAGGGCGCGTTACGTTTCGCGCGTCCGACGCACTCACGACTGAAAGTTATTCTTGCCCCGAAAGGAGTCACCCCATGCCCGTCAGAGAAAGCTCCGCCACCGCCCTCGTCAGGTTCACCGGCCTCGGCATCATCGCCTTCAACGAGACACAGGGCCGCGCCGAGATAGCCGCCGTCCGCGACAACAAGCACCAGCTCACCGTCAAGCTCCAGCGGCCCGTCTTTCAGGAAGGCGCCGGCCAAGACCTCGTCGTCTACCAGGACATCGTCTCCTACCACGACCTCCCGAAAGACGGCGTCGAGATAGAGCTCAAGGCCACGGGCCGACCCGCAGTCCGGGGCTTCGAGATTTACCAGGGGCGCGGCCACTTCGACCGCCTCTCCTCCGACGACCCGCAGGACTTCCGCTGGATTGTGAACATGAACGCGCTGCACGGCGGCGCCCGCCTGAACCCCACCGGCGCGGGCCACCACCCGCTCACGAAAATCTACGTCGGCCACGCCCTCTTCTACACGCACAAGCTCGACACCGACCTCTTCTTCGAGAAGATCGAGAAGGGGCCGGCGGGCGGCGTCGCGCGGCGCGAAGTCTTCGGCAACGTCGGCGAGACCATCGGCGCCAGCATCGGGGGCGACGAGGTCGTCTTCCGCCTCCGCGCCGCCGGCCGCGAAGAGACGCACACGCTCCCGCGCGTCGAGGGCCTGCCCTACCGCGTCGAGTTCAGGAACATGGACTACGACGACGCGGCCGTCTACAGCGACATGGCCGACTACTACGGCTTCCTCGCCAGCCCCGACGGCAAGAACTTCGACCTCGCCCCCGTCGAAGAGGAGACGGGCGCGCGCGGAGGCTCCGTCAACCAGAAGCAGTTCTGCCACCCCATCGCCGCCGACCTCGACACCGTCGAGCAACTCTGAGGATTAACCCATGCCCCTCCTCATCTTCGAGAGACACCTCATCTGGTCGCGGCAGAACCCGGACGGCGGGGTGTCGAGGCTTTACTACTACGACGAAGTGACGTGGGTCGTGGCGGCGCTCGTCGTCGCGTGGCTCGCGTGGCTCTTGATTGTGAGGTACAGGCGGGCGCGCGCCCTGCGCCGAACGCCGCGCCGACGCGCCGACACCCGCGCGCTCAAACGCGTCGTCCGGCGCAAGCGCGAGCTGAGCGAGAGGTACCTGCGGCCCGGCTTCTCCGCGAACATCCACGCCGTCGGCATCGGCCTGCTCGGCGCCGACTACTGCATACAGGTCTTCGTCAACAACCCGGCCCGGGAGGTTTGGCCCGGCGCGACCGCCGCGGCGCTGCCGGCCACTTACCGCGGCGTGCCCGTCCGCGTCATCAGGATGCGGCCGGCCGTCTTCATCTCGGGCGCGGGGCCGTACGCCGGGGGCATCCGCGAGCCGCAGGAGGTCATCGTCGGCGGCATCAGCGGCGCGAACACGAACCTCTCGGGCCAGAGCGGGACCATCGGCTACTTCTGCACGCGCCGCAGCAAGTGGCCGCGCCGCCCCGAAGTCCTCATGCTCAGCAACTCGCACGTCTTCGCGGACCTGCGGAAAGGGCGAGTGGACGACGGCGACCTCATCGTGCAGCCGAGCCCCGGCGAGCGCGCTACGGGGCGGCCCATCGGCTCGCTCGTCAACTTCGCGGAACTGAAGTTCGGCGGCGACACGAAGGAGCCCAACCACGTTGACGCCGCCGTCGCCAAACTCTGGGGGCCGAACAGGCACACCCCCGTGATTCCGCTAATCGGCGCCGTCAAGGGCCACGTCGGGAAGAAGGACGTGCGGCCCGGCGAGGCCGTGCGCAAGTACGGCCGGACGACCGGCTACACGGAGGGCAGCGTCTTCTCCGTCTGCCTCGACATCCGCATCGGCTACGACCGCACGGGCCAGTCCGCCTTCTTCCGCGACCAGATTCTCGTCGCGCCTTCCCTGCCCGACCACACGCATTTCGTGCGCAAGGGGGACAGCGGCTCGCTCCTCGTTGACGGCGGCCGGTACGCCCTCGGCCTCGTCTTCGCCGGGATGCCCAAGACGCCCGAAGCCCAACCGGCCGCGCCCGACCCGCAGGCGCCGAGCGTCGAGAACTACGGCGTCGCCAACCCCATCGGCGAAGTCCTCGACCGGCTCAATATTGAGTTGTTGATTTAACTTATTCCCTTCAGCCACTCGCCGCGGTAGACGACCTCGGCCGTGCCGGTGAGGAGCACTTCGCCGTCTTCGCGCCAGAGGACTTCGAGGTCGCCGCCGGGCATGCGGACCGTCACGCGGCGGTCGGTGCGGCCCCCTATCATGGAGGCGACGGCCGCGGCGCACGCGCCCGTCCCCGACGAAAGAGTCTCGCCCGCGCCGCGCTCCCACACGCGCGCCTCTATCTCCCCGCGGCCGGCGACGCGCACGAACTCGACGTTGGTCCGCTCGGGGAACGCCGCGTGCGACTCTATCGCGCGCCCCAGACGCCGCCAGTCCAAGCCCTCAAGGTCGTCCGCGAAGACGCAGCAGTTAGGGTTGCACATCTGCAAGGCCGTGACGGAAAGCGTCTCGCCGCCTCCGAGCGCGAGCGGGTAGTCGCGCACCTCCGTCAATGGTTCGAGCGTCAGCACGGGGACGGAGGCGCTGTCGAAGAGCGGCCGGCCGATCTCGGCCTCGAAGCGGAACGCGCGCGGCCCCCGGCGCTCGCGCAGGCGGTAACGCTTGACGCCCGCGCGCGTCGCGAAGCGCAACTCATCCTCCGTCCAGAGCCCCGCGTAATGCAGGTAGCTCGCGGCGCACCGCGAGCCGTTGCCCGACATGGCGGCCTCGCCCCCGTCGGGGTTGAAGATGCGCAGGCGGAAGTCTGCGCCCGCGTCCGCGCCGAGGCATTCGACGACGGCGACGCCGTCCGAGCCCGCGCCGTAATGCCTGTCACAGACCAAGCGGACGAAGTCGAGGAAGGGCTCGCCCGCTTCGTAACGCTCGACCCCCTCGCGCCAGCCCGCGGCGGCGAGCCGCGCCGCCTCGAAGACGAGGTAGTCGTTGCCGTAGCCGTGAAACTTGACGAAGTCCATTGACGAAGCTTCCTTCAGGAGCGGCCCGTGAACGAGGCGAGGAGGACGGCGACGGCGTCTACGAAGTTGGTGCGTGCGTCGCCGTTCGGCGGCGGGTTGTTGATCATGACGGAGAAGACGAGGCGCTCGCCCGCGGCGCTGAAGAGGTAGCCGGAGAGCGTGTTCGAGCTTGAGAGCGTGCCGGTCTTGGCGCGGACGTTGTTCTGCGCGGGCGTCCCCTTCATGCGGTTGCGGAGCGTGCCGTCCACGCCGGCGATTGGCAGCGAGGCGCGGAAGGCGGCGCCGTGCGGGTGGCGGTTCATGTAGACGAGCAGTTGCAGGGTCGCGTCGGCCGTCACGAGGTTGCCGCGCGAGAGGCCCGAGCCGTCGAGCATCTGGACGCGGCCGTCCTCTATCCCCGCGCGGCGCAGGAAAGCGCGGACGGCGTCTATCCCCGCGCGGTCGCTGCGCTGTTTGGCGTCGGTCGCGGCGGCCTTGCCGAGCGCGCGCAGCAAAAGCTCCGTGTAGAGGTTCTGGCTCGGCTTCATCGTCTGCGCGGCGATTGTCGAGAGCGGCGGCGACTCGCGCTTCGCCACCTCGACCAGAGAAGAGACGGGGAGCGGCTGGCCGTCGGCGCGCGCCTGAGAGTCAACCGTGCGCGTCTTGCCGGTGAAGGTGACGCCGCGCGCTTCGAGCGCCGTGCGCAGCATCGTCGCGAATACCAGCGCGGGGCGCGAGACGGCGACGCTCGCCGTGTAGCCGCGGTCTTCGAGCGGGAGGCTGCCCGTTATCTCTATCACGTTCTGGCCGAGCGGGCGGTGGACCTGTAGCTCGCGGCGCGTGCCGCGCGGCGCGGTCGTCGTGCGGTCGACGATGGTGACGAGCGGCGTCGGGGGGCCGACGGCGATGCGGCAGGGGTCGCCGACGCGAGCGCCGGGCTTGACCGAGAGGTCAACCGAGTTGTCGTTGACGGTCAGCGCGCTCACCTCCGCGCCGTACCACCACTGGAGGTCGTCCCACTCCCAGCCGGGCGCGAGCGGCCCGCCGACGAAGTAGCTCTCGTCGCCGACCAGATCGCCTTCCACTCTTCGGACGCCCGCGGCCGCGACGTTCGACGCCAGCTCGTTCATCGCGCGGAAGTAGTCCGTGTCGCCCTCGGGGCCGAAGCGCGTGGCGTAGGTCGGGTCGCCGCGGCCGTAGACGACGAGGTCGCCTTTAACAGTCCCCGAAGAGTCGGGGCGGGTGGGCGCGTAGACGGAGGTGACGAAGCGGTAGTCGGGGCCGAAGCGGTCGAGCGCGGCGGCGACCGTGTAGATCTTCAGGTTCGAGGCCGGCTGCATCCACTTCTGCGCGTTCTGCTCGAAGATGACGCGCCCCGTGTCGAGCGACGCGACCTTAACGGCCAGGTTCGACGACGCAAGCTCGGGCCGCGCCATGACCTGGCCGATGCGCGCGCGCAACTCTTCGAGCGTGCCCGGCGCGGCGGCCGCGGGCGTCGGTAGAGGCGTCGGCGTCGCGGCCGGCGTCGGCGTGGGGGTGGGCGTCTGCGCGGGCGCCGGAGTCGGCGTCGGGCGCTGCGCGGGCGGAGTCGTGACTCGCGGCCGGGTGGTGCTCTGCGCGGCGCGCGGCGCGGGCGCGTTCGCGAGGAGCAGCGAGAGCAGGAGCGTCAGGGAGAAGGACGTTGACGTGCGGGCTTTTCTTATCGGCATGCTTGTCTCGGAACAACGGAAGGGCGTCAACACGCGCGGCTAAAGTTTCTCAGGGCTCGATGCGGACGGGCGTGCCCATCGGCAGGACTTTGAAGAGTTCTTCGATGTGCGCGTTCTCCAAGGCGACGCAGCCGAGCGTCCAATCGCCGCCCGTGCCGCCGCCGTGAATCATGATCTCGCCGCCGAGCGGAGTGTCCCACGGCGGCCGCTGCTTGTTGCGCAACGCGCGCATGATGCGCTCGTACTGCCTGCGAGTGATTACACGGTCGCGCAACCCGCGCTCGGCCGCCGCCTCGTTCGGATAGCTCAACCCGAGCGACAGGTGAAAGCGGCTCTTATCGTTCTTCACGCACACGTAAAAATCGCCCTCCGGCGTCCGCCCGTCGCCCTGCCCCACCTTATCCCCCTCCGGCGCGAACCCGAGCACCATCCGATACACGCGCACCACAGCCTCCCCATCATAAAGCATCACCCGCCGCTCCTTCTTACGCACGAGCACGCGCGGGCTGGCGAGCGGGAGTTTGAGGGGGCGACTGTTCGTCGCTTCTTCTTGCGCGGTCGGTTGCGTTTCCGCGCGCGGCGCGGGTGCGTCTTTCGCAGTCGTGTGACGACAGGCGGCGAACGCGCAGAGGGAGAGGAGCGCGAGGGCGGGCGCGGCGAGCTTCTTGAGCGTGTGGGTGGCGCGGCTCAAAGTCTTTAAGTCCTGGGCTCGTTGACGAACGAGGCGGCGAGTTCGTCGGCGTGGGCGGTGGCGGTGCCGACCTTGCCGACGACGATGCCGGCGGCGTGGTTGGCGAGCGTGGCGGCTTCGACGAGGGTGGCGCCGGCCGCGAGCGAGGCGGCGAGGGTGGCGATGACGGTGTCGCCCGCGCCCGTCACGTCGTAGACCTCGCGGGCGGCGGTCGAGACGAAGACCGGCTCGCCGTCGCCTTCGAGGAGCATCATGCCGCGCTCGCCGCGCGTGATGAGGACCGAGCGACAGCCCAGGCGTTCGCGGATGGCGCGCGCGGCGAGGGCCATGCCTTCGTCGGTGTCGTCTTCGCCGCCCGTGACGCGCAGCGCCTCGTGGTGGTTCGGCGTAACGAGCGTGGCCGGGCGGTAGGCGTCGAAGTTTCTTATCTTCGGGTCAACGAGCGCGGGCACGCCGGCCTCCAGAGCGAGCGGCAGGATTTCGGCGAGCACGCGCGGCGTGACGGCGCCCTTGTCGTAGTCGGAGACGACGAGCGCGTCGGCCTCTTTGAGCGCGCGGCGAAGGGTGGCGACGACGCCGGCCTCCGTCCCGCCCTCGACGGGCGCGCGGCGCTCGCGGTCGGCGCGCACGACGAGCTGGCTGTGGGCGATGATGCGCGTCTTGACGGTCGTCGGGCGCGAGGCGTCTTCTATCAGGTGCTGGTCGGCGCCGTCGGCCCCCGCCTCGCGCAGCTCCGCACGCACGCGCTCGCCCGCCCGGTCGCGGCCGACGACGCCTACAATCGAAGCGCGCGCGCCGAGCGCCAAAAGGTTCGCGAGCACGTTCGCGGCCCCGCCCAGGTGCGCCGACTCGCGGCGGATGTCTACGACGGGCACGGGCGCCTCCGGCGAGATGCGCGCCACGTCGCCCCACACGAACTCGTCCAGCATCACGTCGCCGTAGACGACGACCCGCCTGCCGCGCATCGCCGCGACCAGCTCGCCCGCCCTCTGTGCCGACAGCTTATCTCTCATCAACCCTCTTCGCTTTCAAGACCCTCTCGACGGCCGCCGTGACGCGCTCGACGGGGACGCGGCGGATGCACTCGGGCGCGTCGAACTCCGAGCAGGTGTAGCCGGGGCAGGGCGCGCAGGGCATCTCCTCGCGGACGACCTCCGAAGGGCCGTCGGTCCAAGGCCCCCAGTGGGCGACGTTCGAGGAGCCGAAGACGACGACCGAGGGGGCGCCGACGGCCGCCGCCATGTGCGCCACGCCGCTGTCGTTGCCGACGAACAGGGAGGCCCGCGCGGCGAGCGCCGCAAGCTCCGGGAGCGAAAGGTCCGTGAATGTGTTGACGGGCGCGCGCGAATGGGTTCGCAACTCTTCGACGACGTTTGACTCATTCGGGGCGGCGACCGCCGCCGCCGCGAGCCCGCGGGCCGCGAGGTGTTCGACGACGCGCGCGAAGTTAGCGGCCGCCCACGTCTTCGTGTCGAAGGCGGCGGCCGGGTGCAGGAGCGCGAAGGGCGTCCCGGCTCCGAGCCCGGCTTTGT
>DATHBF010000137.1:0-6043 GCA_035296285.1 Pyrinomonadaceae bacterium
GATCGTGCGTACCGACGGCGCGGCCCGCTGGATCCGCGTACGCGGCCGCGCCGTCTTCGACCCCTCGGACGAGGGCGGGCAAGCCGTCCGGTGCATCGGCACCTACGTCGACATCACCGGCCAGAAGCAGGCCGACCAGCAGCGCGAGCAGATGCTCGAAGCCGAGCGCACGGCCCGCGCCGAGGCCGAGCGGCTTGGCCGGATGAAGGACGAGTTTCTCGCCACCCTCAGCCACGAGCTGCGCACGCCGCTCACGTCCATTCTCGGGTGGTCGAGGATGCTGCAAACAAGCCGCTTCGACGAGGAGGCCACGGCGCGCGCCCTGCAAACCATCGAGCGCAACGCGCAGGCGCAGACGCAGCTCGTGGACGACCTGCTCGACGTGTCGCGCATCATCACGGGCAAGCTCCGCCTCGACGTGCGTTCGGTGGACCTGTCGGCCGTCATCACGGCCGCCACCGACTCCGTGCGGCCCGCGGCCGGGGCCAAAGGGATAAGCCTCCAGACGCTGCTCGACCCCGCGGCGGGGCCCATCTCGGGCGACCCCGAAAGGCTCCAGCAGGTGGTCTGGAACCTGCTCTCGAACGCGGTGAAATTCACGCCGAAGGGCGGGCGCGTGCAGGTGCGGTTGGAGCGCGCGGACTCGCAGGTCGAAATCACTGTGGCCGACACGGGCCGCGGCATCGCGCCGGGGTTCCTGCCGCACGTCTTCGACCGCTTCCGCCAGGCCGACCAGGCGACGACCCGCCAACACGGCGGACTGGGCCTCGGCCTCGCCATCGTGCGCCAACTCGTCGAGCTGCACGGCGGCACGGTCGAAGTTCGGAGCGAGGGCGAGGGCAGGGGCTCGACCTTCACCGTCAGCCTGCCGCTGCTACCCGTCCGCGTGGAGCGCGCGGGCGGGCGGCCGGCCCACCCCGCCTCACGCTCGGGCGGCGCGCTCGACTGCCCGCCCTCACTTCAGGGCTTGCGGGTGCTGGTCGTGGAGGATGAGGCCGACACGCGCGACATCCTGCTCGCCGTGCTCACGTCCTGCGGCGCGCAGGCCACGGCCGCGGCTTCGGCGGCGGAGGCGTTGCGGGTGCTCGGGCGGGAGCGGTACGACGTGCTCGTCAGCGACATCGGGATGCCTGAGGAGGACGGATACACCCTCATCAAGAGGGTCCGTGCGCTGGCCGCCGAGGAGGGCGGAAGCATCCCGGCCGTCGCGCTGACGGCCTACGCGCGGGCCGAAGACCGCATGCGGGCGCTGCGCTCCGGCTTCCAGATACACGTGCCGAAGCCGGTCGAGCCGGCCGAGTTGATAACGGTGGTCGCAAACCTCGCCGGGCGCGGCGGCGGGAATTAAGCCCGGGAGCGGAGCGGTAATCTCAACCGAATGGCGACGCAACGACAGGAGCTGCTTCGGACCTTCGCCCTCGCCAACGAGTTTAAAGAAGGGGACCTACTCGTCGGCGGGACGCGGGACGAATCCGTCCGCTCGGCCGCGCGTGCGGCCCTCGGCGCCGTGACGCTCGGCACGCTGGCCGGAGCCACGCTGGTCGAAGACGGCGTCAGCGACGCCCTCTCCTCCTCGCTCGACCCCCGGCTCGCGGCGGAAATCTCGCACCTGACGGTCGGCGGGCTGAAGGCGGTCCTTTTGGGCCGTGGAGGGGCCGACTGGGTGCGCCGCTACGGCGACGGCCTGAGCAGCGCCGCCGTCGCGGCGGTGGTGAAGCTGATGACGAACGAGGAGCTGTCGGCCGTCGCGCGCTCCCTCTTCAACCCGCTCCCCGGCGAGGGCGTCGGCGTCGGCTCCCCCCGGCACTTCGGCTCGCGCATCCAGCCCAACAGCCCCGGCGACGACGAGGAAGAGATCCTCTTCTCCGTCCTCGAAGGGCTGACGTACGGCTGCGGCGACGTGCTCATCGGCCTCAACCCGGCGGCCGACGACGTGGACACCATCGTCCGCCTCGAAGAGCTGCTCCGCTCGGTGGTCGAGCGGCTGGGGCTGCCGACGCGCTACTGCGTCCTCTCAGACATCGTGAAGCAGGAGAGGGCGCGTGCGCGCGCGCGGGTTGACGTGGGCTTCCAGAGTCTCGCCGGCACGTCGAAGGCGCTCGGCGGCATGGTGGGGATGGACGTTGAGGGCGTGCTCGAACTGGCGCGCGGCTTCGGCGGGCTCTACTTCGAGACGGGGCAGGGTTCGGAAGTCACCAACGGGGCGGCCGAAGGCTTGGACATGGTGACGCTCGAAGCGCGCAGCTACGGCGTGGCCCGCCACATCGGGCGGCGCACCGGCGCGTGGATGATCGTCAACGACGTGGCCGGCTTCATCGGGCCGGAGGTGTTCCGCACGGGCGAACAACTCCTGCGCGCCTGCCTCGAAGACACGGTCATGGCGAAGCTGCACGGCCTGACGATGGGCCTCGACGTGTGCTCGACCTTCCACATGGGCATCGAGCCCGAGGCGCTCAGGCGCCTCACGCGCCGGATAGTCGGGCAGGCGGCGCCCGCCTACCTCATGGCCGTCGCAGGTAACGCCGACCCGATGCTCGGCTACCTGACGACATCCTTCCGCGAACACCCTTCCTTGCGCCTCCACGCCGGCCGGCAGATCACTTCGCCGATGCAGAGGCGGCTGGCGGAGCTTGGAGTGATGGACGGGCGCGGGGCTGTCAGCGGGAACGCGGAGGGCACGAAGGCGCTCTACGCCACATACATGAAGGCCGGCGGCGACAGGCGCTCGCCCGAAGAGTTGCGGGCGGAGGCGGCGAAGAAGCTCGACGCTCTCTCCGTTCGCGGCTACGACCTCGGCCGCGGCCACGGCCCCGACTACGAGGCGCCGGCCGAAGTCGGGGCGCGTTTGGAGGCGATATACAGCCACGCCCGTCACGCCCTCTACGCGGCGCTCGACGACGGCGTCGTCCGTGATGTCAGCCCGCGCCATCTGCGGGTGCGCGCCGCGCGCGACAGGGAGCAGTACCTCGCGGACCCGCCGGCCGGCGAGCGCCTGCGTGCCGAAGACGCGGGCCGTGTCTCCGCGCTCTACGCCGCGCGCCCCCCGCGGGTGCAGTTCGTGCTCACCGACGGCCTGAACGCCGACGCCCTCAACGAGAACCTGCGCGCGGTGCTGCCCAGGCTGCGGCGCGGGCTGGAGGAGGCGGGCCTCGGCGTCGGCGAGGTGGACGTGGTCGTGACGAACGGGCGCGTGCGCGCGGGCTACCACGTGGGGGAGCTGCTCGGCGCGGACGTGATAGTCCACCTCATCGGCGAGCGGCCCGGCACGGGACTGAACACGCTCTCGGCCTACATCACCTACGGGCGCGACGAGGCGGGGCGACTGCGTTGGAGCCCCGGCCTCGACCACGCGTGCACGACGGCCGTCTGCGGCATCCACCCGAGGGGGAAGCGGCCCGACGCCGCGGCCGACGAGGTTCTGGGGTGTGTGGTGAGAATGTTCGAGGAGCGGCGCTCCGGGGTCGCTCTTAACCTGCACACGAACGCGGGTCGGGAGGCCCGTGGGAGGCGTTGATGTCGGAGACGGTCAGCGCGAGGTTCGGCCGGCTCGGCGCGGGCGGATGGCGGAGAGCGGGACGGGCGGCTCCGCACGCTCGGCGGGCAGGTCGCGGAACTCCTCGTACTGTCGTTGCCCGTCGAAACAGGCGGGGCCGTTCCCTCGAAGCGCCTTCAGACAGTAGAACAGGTTCATCATCGCGCACATGAGGAAGGCCCCGAAGCGCAGCCGAAACATCGCGCGGAAAACTCGCTTGAGCGAGTACTTCACCGAGAAGGCTTCCAGCCACAAGGCCCTGTGCGCGGCGAGCAGCTCGTCGGGACTCATCCTCGCCGGCTCGAATGCGACGTTGTAGCCGTTGTAGAACTCCCAGCCGCGGCCGTCGAGGATTCGGCCCTCGTCCTCCAGCTTCCGGTGAAGCGCGGTCCCGCGGTAGGGCGTCAGAATGCTCAGGAACGGCACGTCAACGCCGATCTCGTAGAGCTGTCGGGCCATGGCCCGTATGGCTTCCGGCGTGTCGCCGTCGAAGCCGGCGATGAAGCCCGACATGACGCAGATGCCGCGCCTGTGCAGCGCCTCGACGCGCTCGCTGTACTCGGCGACACGGTTCTGCCGCTTGCGCGCGTCGGCGAGAGAGTCCTCGCCGAACGACTCGATGCCGAAGAAGATTCCGATGCAGCCGGACTCGCGCATGAGGTCGAGCAGCGGGGCGTCCTTCGCGATGTCCATGCTCGCCTGAGTCAGCCACCAACGCCTGAGCGGCCGCATCCGCGCGAGCAGCTCTCGCACGTACTCGCGCCGTATCGTGAGGTTGTCGTCCCAGAACCAGACCACCTTCCGCTGCCACCAGAAGGCGAAGTCGTCGTAGCGAACGTCGCGCAGAACGTCCTCGACCGGCCGCATGCGAAAGCCCGGGTTGAGGGTCGGCACCGTGCAGAACGAGCAGGTGAAGGGACACCCGCGCGTCGCCTGCACGACGCGGGTCACGAAGAAGCGTTTCGGCAGAAGGTCGTAGCGCGGCGTGGGGAGGCCGCACATCGGCGACGGCTCGCCCTCGTAGCGCGGGCGAAGCCTCCCCGCCTCGGCGTCGTCGAGCAGCCGCGGCCAGGCCGACTCGGCCTCGCCCACGACGACGCTGTCGCAGTGGCGCAGCACCTCGTCGGGAGAAAAGGTCGCGTGGGGGCCGCCCGCGACGACGGTCTTTCCGCGGCGGCGGAACTCGGCCGCGAGGCGGTAGGCTTCGGGCGCGAAGCCGCTGAAGAACGAGAGCGCGATCAGATCGGCGTCCGTGTCTAACGGGACGGCCTCGACCTGCTGGTGGATGACGCGCACACGGTGCCGCGGCGGGGTGATGGCCGCCAGGTGAATGCCCGTGATAGGGGGCACGAAGTCCACCTCGTGCCCGCGCTCGTAACGCCGGATGTAGACGACGACGATGTCGATCTTCACTCGAAACGCCCCCCGCACGACCCTGCGAACGGGTCAGATGTCCGCCGAGTTCTTTATACTGCAAAGCACTCGGCAAAGCAACTCCCTTCTTCGACGCTGCCGTCGAGCAGGTGGCGGGGATACGTCAGGGCCGGCGAAGTTCGTCGAGAGCCTCTTCAGTAAGGTGTGTGAGATGGAGACGCACAAGCTCCCACGCCTGCGCGAGGTGTTGTTCGCGGGTGAGCACGTTGCCGACGGCGACGCGGAGGGCGAGACGCCCCCCGAGGCGCGTGTGCGTGAGGTAGACGGCGCCCGTCGCGTTGAGGCGTGAGAGCAGCCGCTCGTTCAGTTCGTCGGACGCCTCACCCGTTAACGCGCGGGCGCGGAAGCAGACCACGCCCATCTGGACGGGCGCGAGCAGCTCGAACCGCTCGTCGGCCTCGACCCAGCCGGCGAAGACGCGCGCGAGGCGGCACGCCTCACGCACGCGCGCCGCCAACCCCTCGCGGCCGAACGCGCGGATGACGAACCACGCCTTGAGCGCGCGGAAACGCCGCCCGAGCTGGATGCCGTAATCCATGTAGTTGTGCGCCGCACCCTCGGCGCGCTCGGCGTCGCCGCGGAGGTACTCGGGCACGAGCGAGAAGACGCGGCGCAGGCTCTCCGGCCGACGCACGTAGAGCGTGCTGAAGTCGAGAGGGACGTACAGCCACTTGTGCGGGTTGAAGGCGATTGAGTCGGCCTCGTCCACCGCCCGCATCAGGTGACGGCCTTCTTCGAGGAGCGCCATCGCGCCGCCGTAGGCCGCGTCCACGTGCAGCCACAGGCCGTGTTCGCGGCAGACCCCGGCTATCTCCTTGACGGGGTCAACGCTCGTCGCCGAAGTCGTGCCGACGGTCGCGACGACGGCGAAGGGCCTTCGGCCCGCGCGCACGTCCCCTTCGATGGCGAGTCGGAGCGCGCCCACGTCCATCCGGTACTCGCCGTCCGTGGCGACGCGCCGCACGTTCGCTTCGCCTACCCCGAGTGTGATCGCCGCCTTCTCAAGCGAGCTGTGGGCCTGGTCTGACGCGTAGAGCGTGAGCGCGGGGAGGTCGGCGCGGCCGGCCAGGCCGTCGC
>DATHBF010000138.1:0-2763 GCA_035296285.1 Pyrinomonadaceae bacterium
TGAGCGCCTCCTCGCCCTGCTTGCCGCGGATGGCGTCCTGCACGAGCCGGAAGGCGATGAAGGAGAGCACCTGCTTGCGCAGGTCTAGGTCTTCAATCTTGTTGGCGTACTCGCGCGCCTTCTCCGGGTCGCGGCTGACCATGGGCATCGCGGCCTCGAAGTAGAAGCGGTCGCGCTCGCCCGGGTCCTTCGCGCGCTCGGCCCGCGAGAGGGCTTCCTGCACGCGGTCCTCGCCCGGCTTCTCGGGCACGATGCCGCGCGTCAGAATCTCGGGGTCGCGCTCGCCGCCGATGCCTGCCGTCTCCTGCGTGAGCTGCGACTGGCGCGCGCGGATGGCCGGCGCCTTGTCGGGCATGAACTGTTCGAAGAACGGCGCCATGCGAGTCGCGACGACGTATGCGCCCATGCGGCCCGAGGTCGAGCGGTCCTGGTCGGCCGGGGGCAGCGGGCGCAGGAGGATTTGCGCGGCCGTGTTCAGGAAGGCGGCGCGCAGCTTCGGGTCGAAGTCCTGCGGCGCGGCGATGTTGCCGCGCATCTGCCGCGTGTGGCTGCTGCCGGTGGGCCTCACGGTGATGTAGAGGAACGGCGTGAAGGGGTAGGAAGAGAGCAGCGAGACGGAGTTGGCGTCGGCCGCGGGGTCGCCCGCGGCGCGCGCGAGCAGCGCGGAGAAACGCTGGTCGGCGGCGGCCGCGTTCTTCTCGCGCAGCGAGTTGAGGAAGCGCATGCCGAAGGTGTTGACGGGGTAGAGCGCCGGGTCCGCGAACTGCATGGCGCGTTCCACGTCGCCGTCTTCGAGGAGCTGCTGCGCGAGGTTGAGCCGCTGCGTCATGTTGGCCGGCGGGTCGTCGGGGTTGAAGGGCTGCGCCGGGGCGGCAGAGGCCGAGGCGGCGGCCGTCGCGGCTGCCGTGGCCGTCGCTTCGCCCGCTTCGACCTTCTTCGACTCGTCGAGCTGCGCCAGGAACTCGTTGCCCAACTCAGCGTCGCGGCGCGCGGCGAGTGCCAGCACTTCGCGGCGGATGCTGCCGGCGACGCGCGACGACGGCCCCCTGCGCGACGCCTCGCGCGCCAGCTTCTCGCCCAACTGCTCGTCGGCGGCCGTGGCGGCGTCCCAGGCGCGGCGGAAGAGGTCGCGCGCCTGCTCCTTCTCCGCCTCCCAGAGCACGTCGGCGGCGCGGGCCTGCACGCGCGCCCGCAGGACGGGGTCGCGGAAGGCGCGCGCCTCGACCGCCAGCGACGACACCATCGAGGCGGCCGCCGAGCGGCGCACCTCCTCCATCGGGTCGGCCGCGGCCGCGCCCTTCGCGGCTGGCTTCTTTGTCGCCTGTTGGGCCGCGGGCTGCTGAGCGCCGGCCGTAGTGATGAGAAAAGTCAGAGTGAGTATGAAGGAGAGCGGGCGGGAAAAGTGAGCCATGGTCGGTCTCCCGAAGAGTCGGCACGCGCCAGGGCGGCGGGCGTGCCTCGTGTTGTGTGAAAGGGTTGCAGGGGGCGGGCGCTCCGGATAGAGCAAGACCCGCACTCTCGTCGAGATGCAGGTGTAAACGCCCCTCGCGGCAGGCTGGTTCCGGAAAAACTCGGGCGGGCCGGGCGGCCGAGGCCGCGCGTCAGGCCGCGACGACCTCGATGCCGGGGTCCACCTCGTCCTTTATCATCCTCTCGATTGCCATCAGCGTGCCCGTCAAGGAACTCGGGCAACTGCCGCACGCGCCCTGGTAGCGGATGGTGAGCTGGTCGTCCTTGAGAGAGAGCACTTCGAGCCAGCCGCCGTCGCCCGCGAGCGCGGGGCGGATGCGTTCGTCCAGTATCTCGTTGATGCGGATGAGGCGCGGGTCGTCGCTCAACAGAGCCCCGATGGCCCCGCCGACGCCTCCCGGCGCTCCCTGGCCCGTCGCCGCAGTGGCCACGACCGACTCGGCGGCGCGGATGGGGACGGCCAGACGCGGCAGAAGGTCGTCCCACTCGCCCTCGTCCGTCTTCTCGACCGTGATCATGCGGTCCATGTAGAAGATGGAGGCCACGTCGCCGACCTCGAAGAGGGCGCGGCCGAGCGGGTCGGAGGTCGCCTCCTCGGCGCTGTGGAACGAGCGCGTCGTGCCGGCCGTCACCGGCTCCTTCAGGATGAACTTGACGGCGTTCGGGTTCGGCGTCTCCTCGATGTTGTCTATCTTCGGCATCTTAAACCTCTCAAAATCTATCGCACTTGTATAAAAACCCACACACGTGAGTGCCTGGTGAATCGGGTGTCCCGCATTCGTTTCGAGCGCATTATAACCTTTTCGGACCCCGCGCGCAGTCTTAGGACGGCGCCTAAACGAACGGAGGCCGGCCGCCGGCTTAGACGAGTTGTTACGTAACGTAGGTTGAAGTGCGCGCCGCCCGACTCGGGGGCGCTAACTCGTGCAGTCCCGTGCGTTTGCGCCGGCCGGTTCGCAGGCCCGGCGTGGTACCAAAAAAAAATCATCAACGGCAATTTTTTTATTTGTCAAAAATGAGAAGTGGGCGTATATTCATAGCCCTCGCTTGTCCCCCCTTTGCAGGTGAGACAAGTTGAGACGAGAGGCAGGCGATAGCGAGGGTCGCCTGCCTCTTGCATTAGCTAGAGGCTAGGGGCCGGTGGATTGACTTCACCGGCCCCTAGCCTCTAGTCTTTAGCCTCTAAGCTTATGAACATCGGCATCACCGTCTATCCGACTTACGGCGGGAGCGGCATCGTCGGCTCGGAGCTGGGGAAGGAGCTGGCGGCGCGCGGCCACACCGTCCACTTCA
>DATHBF010000139.1:0-1790 GCA_035296285.1 Pyrinomonadaceae bacterium
TCGAGCGTGTGCGCGACGAGCACCGACGCGGCGCCGGCCTCCCTCGCCGCCCCGGCCAGGAACTCGTAGCGCGCGCGGCGCGCCGCCTGCTCAAGATTGTCGCGGCCCCCGACGCTCGCGCGGCCCCGGACGACGCGGAAGCCCAGCTCGCCCGCCCGCCCCTCCACCCAGCGCGCGTCCTCGACGCCCCGCTCGCCCCTCAACCCGTGGTCGAGGTGCGCGACCGTCGCTTCAACTCCCAGCAGCCCCGCCTTCGACAGTTCTTCCACACCGAGCATCAGCGCCAGCGAGTCGGCCCCGCCGGAGACGGCCAACAGCGCGCCCTCGCCGCGTACGGCCCAACCGCGCCGCCGCCACTCGCCCAACAGGCGACGCGCGAAGCCGTTCAACTTCTCACTCCCGTCCCGCCGCGTCCGCATCCGCCGAGTATACAGCGCCCCTTGAGCGCGGGGCCGCAGGCCGCGAAGATATTATTGGCTTTAAAATTTGAGGCGGGTGCTTACTTGAGGCCGTTCGCCTTCTTATACTCCCTGACGAACGCCGCGACGAAACGGGTGGCCGATTTGGAAGTGAGCTTCTTCTCTCCCTCCCAACTGAAGAGGACGCGCCGCCCGCCGTCCGCCGTGGGCACGTAAGCCGAGCCGAAGCCGAACTCCATGTCGCTGTACGTGATGACGGGCTTCTGGGGCAGGTGGTACTCGTAATCCGCCGGCAGTTGCACGCCTGCCGGAGTCTTGACCTTGTCGGCCGAGAACAGGAGGACGAACTCGGCCGCCGCGGGCGTTTCCACGACCTCGAAGCCGAGCTTCGTCTCCTTAAGCTCGTTGACAATCCGCTCGCGGTTCTTTTGGTCGGCGTCCACGAAGACGCGCCTGACGCCCTTCAACTCCGAAGGCCCCGCGAAGCCGCGCTCCTGCGAAAGGCCGGCCGGGGCGAGCAGCAGGAGCAGCGCGAAGGCGGCGAGTAATCTCATGGCCTGAATTTAAACCGGCTCCGGGTCGAAGGCAAGAGTTTTCCCCACCGGCCGCGCGACTAAACTTTCGGCACCGGCCGCACGCGGCCGGCGTTATAGCCACGAAGGCACAAAGCCATTCTCCCCGCCGACGAAGGAGACAACGCACATGAAACCCGGACGCACGACCCGCAAGGCCCCGCTCGCCGTCTCGCTCCTGCTCGCCGCCGTCGCGCTCGCCGCCGCGGCAACGCCCGCGCGGGCGCAGGAGCAGGAAGTGCCACGCAGGCCCCGAGGCCCCGCCGCCGGCCCCGTCATCAAGCTCCCGCGCGGCGAGGGCGCCCCGGCCGACGAGCAACGGCACCCGGCCGAGGCGCAGAAGGCCCAGCCCCCCGCACCGCTCAAGTGGGAGTACTGCACCCTCACCGGCCACGCCTTCAGGTCGAGGGAGGTCGGGCTCTCGACCCGCTCCATCCCCACGGCCGTCATCCAGTGTCTGCCGAACGCGCCGGAGGAGGTCGAGGGCGGGACCCACGAACACGCCATCGCCAACGCGCTGGCCCGCCTCGGCGAAGACGGCTGGGAGCTGGTCGCCGTCCGCGAGACCTTCAAGCTGAGCGAAGGCACGGGCGACAGCCACCCCGTCTTCTACCTCAAGCGGCCGAAGCGGCAGGAGTAATGAAGCGTATCTAGGCGACTATCATCGTGCCGGTGCCCTCGTCTGTGAAGACTTCGGAGAGGACGGTGTTGCGGGCGGAGCCGTCAATGATTTGGGCGCTGCGGACGCCGCGGGCGAGCGTGTCGGCGATGTTCTGAAGCTTGGGAATCATGCCGCCCG
>DATHBF010000140.1:0-14206 GCA_035296285.1 Pyrinomonadaceae bacterium
CGCCGCCAGGCCGTCAAGGTCCGGCCCAACTTCGCGCAGTCGCGCTACAACCTCGGCGTCGTCCTCTTCGCCACCGGCAACCGCAAGGGCGCCATGGACGAGTACAACGCCCTCAAGACCCTCGACCCCAAGTCGGCCGCCGCCCTCCTCAAGCTCATCAACAAGAAGTAAAAGTCAGAAGGTAAAAGGCGAAAGGGAGGGCGCGGAGCGTGCCCCGCGTCCTCCCTTTCGCCTTTTACCTTCCGACTTCTTTACGCGTGCTCGCGCATCAGGCCGTAGCACTCGCAGGCGACCGCTTCGAGGGCCTGCCGGTCGCGGACGCGGACCATGCCGCGGCTGTAGCTGATGAGGCCCTGCTCCTGGAACTTGCCGGCGAACTCGCTGATGCCGGCGCGGCGCGTGCCGATGCGCCGCGCGATCAACTCCTGCGTGAGCGGCAGGTCGTCGCCGCCGACGCGGTCGTGCAGCAGCAGGAGCCAGACGGCGAGCCGCTGCTCGACGCGGTGGCGGCTGACGCACGCCCCGCGCTGTGTGACCTGCGCCGTGTGGCGTGCCGCGCAGGTGAACACCTGCCGCCGGAAGGCGTCCGACGCCTGGAACTCTTGGCGGAAGAGGTCGGCCCTCATCCGGAGGGCGCTGCCCGGCACGGTGACGCGCGACAAGTGCGTCGGCGCGTGGTGGCCGAAGACGGCGCCCATGCCGACGACGCCGTCGCGGCCCGTCATCGCCGCCTCGACCGTGCCGCCGTCCTCGAAGACGACGAGGCGCGAGACGACGGACGTTTCGGGGAAGTAGACGTGGCGCGCGTCGGCCGAGTCCGGCAGGTTCTCGCGCGCGGAGAGCGCGACGGGTTCGAGCGCCGGCAGGACCCTCTCGAAGTCGTCCGCCGGCAGGGCGCCCAGGAAGGCGTTCGCCAGAAGCCCTCCCATCGTTCGCGGCCCCACCACGTCCCGGCCGCGCGCGGGCTGCGGGGAGTACGAGGGCGACTGCGGAGCCTCCGCGCCCTCCCGGTCGTAAAAAGAGTGCGGCCCATTCTTGTCGAACCGGCCGACGCCGTCCGTTATCGGGTTCGTCATAACTCCCTTTCCGTTAAGTCCCGTCAAGTGCCCGCCGCGCGCGGCCTAGCGGCGCTGCCTGACGTGAATGAGGACCGACTTGGTGCTGCCCCTCTCGGAGCTTTCGCTGACGCGCGCCATCAGCACGCGGACCGGCACGGGGCCGTCCTCGTACTCGAAGGTGAAGTCGAAACTGTCGGCGTGCGCGCCGTTGGACCTGAAGGCGTTGATGCGGCGGCGTAACTCGTCGGCGTTAGTGAAGGCGGCGCCGGCATCTTCGAGGCTGGCGCCGTTGACGGCTGGCGGGGCCGCCGCCCCACCCTCGCCCCCCTCGAAGCGCGAATAGACGACCCTGTTCGAAGAGTCGAGCTCGAACATGCCGAAGAGTTTCTGCCGCCGATGAGTGGTCGCGCTCATTGCCCGTTAGCTCCCGTGGAGGTGAAGTTTGCCCTGCGCCCGAGGTGGCGCTCCAGGATGGTGTTGATGCCGCCGAGGCCGTCCGGCTTGATGAGGTATTCGTCGCAGCCGGCGTCGAAGGCGGCGATGCGGGCCAGCGGCTCGGCATGGCCCGAGAAGAAGACGATGGGGACGCGGCTGGGCGACTCCTGCTCGCGGACCCGCCGCGTGACGGCGACGCCGTCCAGGCGCGGCAGGCCGCTGTCGAGCAGCACGAGGTCAGGCCGCGCGTCCAGAATCAGGCGCAAAGCCTCCTCGCCGTCGGCCGCCTCCAGCACGTCAAAGCCGCGCCTCTCAAGGAGCAGCCGCAGCATGAGCCGCGTGTCCGCGTGGTCCTCGGCGACGAGGACGAGGGGGCGCTGAATGACCGTGCTTTGCCTCTTCCGGCGTGCTGCCTGTTTCATCGTGTTAGTCCGCAGAGGAATCCGCGCAGGGGAGAGCACGGTTCCACAGGTTTCTTAAATTCCGCCCGCGGTGAGGCGGGGGCCGGCGGGGGAGCTTGTGGGCGGGCGCGCTTCTCGCACGCGCCCGCCCCTTTCCCCTTGTTCTCGGCCGGGCTCGGTGGCCCGACACTTTACTGTGTCCCGTCAGGATACCGGAGCGGGCGGGCCAGTGCCATCGGGAGGTTAGGAAGTTTGATTAGGGGGATTCCCTTACGCGGGCGCGCGGGTGTGATAGGGAGAACGGTTTTCCGCGGGCGGGGCGGGTTGGGCGTTTACGTGTCGCTGAGCCACCCTTGCAGGAGGGCGTAGCGGACGATGTCTATGCGGCTCGTCATGCCGAGCTTCTGCATGGCGTTGGCCTTGTGCGCCTCGATGGTCTTGACGCTCAGGTCGAGGCGGGCGGCTATCTCCTTGTTGCTGTAGCCCCAGGCTATCATGCGCAGCACCTCGCACTCGCGCTCGCTCGGCTGGTTCTGCGGCGTCGCGCCCACGCCGGCCGGGCGGTTGACGTAAGAGCCGACGACCTTCTCGGTGATGGCCGGGTCGAGGAAGGTCTGGCCGGCGCCGACGGCGCGGATGGCCGAGAGGATGACCGCGGACTGGCTCTGCTTGAGGACGTAGCCGGAGGCGCCGGCCTTGAGGAGGTTTTGCAGGTAGCCGTCGTCGGTGTGGCGCGTGAGGGTGAGGACGCGCACCTGCGGGCAGCACTGCTTGATGCGCTCGGTGGCCTGGAGGCCGTTCAGCCCCGGCATGGACACGTCGAGCACGGCCACGTCGGGCAGCAGCTCGCGCGCCCGCTCGACGGCCCCGCGGCCGTCGTCGGCGACGCCGACGACGGCCATGTCCGGCTGGGCGTTGATGATGACCTTCAGGCCCTCGCGCACCGTCTCGTGGTCGTCGGCGACGAGGACGCGCAGCTTCTCGCTCATCAAGGCCCCTCCCCTTCTTCCTCTTCGTCTTCGAGGAACCTGACGGGCACGCGCGCGAAGACGGCCGTGCCCTCGCCGGGCGCGGACTCGATTTCGAGCGTGCCGCCGACGAGCGTCGCGCGCTCGCGCATCCCGATGAGGCCGATGCCCTCGCCGTCGCTCGCCTCCCGCTGCGGGTCGAAGCCCGCGCCGTCGTCCTCGACGATGAGCACGACCTGGCCGTCGCGCCGCTCAAGCAGCACGTCCACGCGGGCCGCGCGCGAGTACTTCATCGCGTTGTTAAGCGCCTCCTGCATGATGCGGTAGAGGGCGCTCTCGGCCTCGGGCGCCAGCCGCTCGCCCTCCATGCCGGAGGCGTGGAAGTCGGCCGGGATGCCCGAGTGGCGCGACCACTCGCGGACGAACTTGTTGATGGCCGGGAGCAGGCCGAGGTCGTCGAGCCCGGCGGGCCGCAGCTCCCAGGCCAGGAAGTCCACGTCGGCGTCGAGGCGCGCGGCGAGGGCCTGCGTCTGTTCGAGCATGCGGCACAGCCCCTCGCGGTCGCCGCACTCCTGCGCGATGGCGTCGAGGCTCAGGCGCAGCGCGGTCATCTGCTGGCCGAGCTGGTCGTGGATGTCGCGGGCGATGCGGCGGCGCTCGTCCTCCTGCGCGCGCACTATCTGTTGCAGGAGCCGGACGCGCTCGCGCTCGGTGCGGATGCGCCCGGAGATTTCCGCCCGCATCGCCACGTTGGCCTCGGCCAGCTCCAGCGTGCGCGCGCGGACGCGGTCCTCCAGCTCGTCGTAGCCGCGGCGCAGCTCCTCCTCGGCGCGCTTCTGCTCGGTGAGGTCGCGCGCGATCTTGACGAAGCCGGTCGGCGTGCTGACGCCGGACGGCGTCAGCACACCACTCATGTAGACGCGCGAGCCGTCCTTGCGCAGGTGCCAGCGCTCGTCGGCCGCCCGGCCGTCCTCGCGGGCCTTCCGAATCTCCTGCATGGACGCGCCGCGCTTGCGGTCCTCGCGCGTGAAGATGATGTCGGTGTGCCGGCCGACCACCTCCTCGGGGGTGAAGCCGAAGATGCGCTCGGCGCCCGCGTTCCAGCTCTCGATGTTCCCCGCCTCGTCGAGCAGGATGACGGCGTAGTCCGTGATGCTGTCCAACATCGTGTGCAGGCGCTCTTCCGCCGCCTTGCGCCCGGTGATGTCCACGGCCATGCCGACGATGAAGCGGCGGCCGTCGCGCAGCGTCCCCGGCGAGGAGGCGCTGAAGCTCCAGTGCCTGACTGCGCCCGCGCGCGTGCGGACGGCGAAGTTCATGTCGAGCGTGCGGCGGTCGCCTTCGAACAACTCGTGCATGTGGGAGCGCACGGCCTCGGCGCCCTCGCCGTAGGCGAGCGTCAGCCACGCTTCGAGCGTCGGCACGTCCCCGATGGTGTAGCCGGTCAGCTCCGTCCAGGTGCGGCTGATCTGGAGCACCTCGCCGTCCTCGGCGTGCATGATGACGGGGATGGGCGCGTCCTCGATGGCGCGGCGGAACTGCTCCTCGCTCTCGCGCAGGGCCACTTCGGCGCGCTTGCGGTCGGTGATGTCGAAGAAGGTGAGGACGACGCCCCCGATGCGGTCGTCCGCCGTGCGGTAGGGCATGAGCCGCATCAGGTACCAGCGGCCGTCGCGCGCCTCGACCTCGCGCTCGACGGTGTGCAGCCGGCCGATGACCGCCTCCACGTCGGCGAGCAGGTGTTCGTCGTCGAGCCGGTTCGAGATGTCCGTGAGCGGGCGGCCGGCGTCGGCCGGGATGAGGCTGAAGAGGTCGCGGGCGCCCGGCGTGAAGAACTTGACGCGCAGGGAGCGGTCGAGGAAGACGGTCCCTATCTGCGACGAGTTCATCAGGTTCAGGAGGTCGTCGTTGGTGTGGCCCAGCTCCTCGATCTTTATCTTCAGCTCCTGGTTGACCGTCGTCAGCTCCTCGTTGATGGATTGCAGCTCCTCCTTCGAGGTCTCCAGCTCCTCGGCGGCCGAGCGCATCTCCTCGTTCATCGCCTGCAACTCTTCGTTGGAGGCTTTCAGCTCCTCGCGCTGTAGCTCGTGCTGCTCGATGGTCGCCGAGAGCTGCGCCTTGACCTCCAGCAGCTCCTCTTCGAGCCGGCGCGCTACCGGCCCCTCGTCGGCGCTGACCACCCGCGCGCCCGCCCGCTCGGGCGGGGCCGCCGAGGCCGGCTCCTCGAACAGGACGAGGAGGAAGCCGCGCCCCTCGTCCGCCTCTTCGGGGAGGGAGGGCCTGACGCGGAGCCGGACGTGCTTCGCCTCGCCGCCGACGACGAGGGCGACGACGCGCGACTCGACCTCCGCCTTCTGGTGCGTCGCCTCGTAGAGCGCGACGCGCAACTCCAGCCGCAGCTCGGGGCGGATGAGCTGGAGCAGGTTGGGCGAAAGCTCGCCGCCCCGCACCTCCATGAAGCGCCCGGCCGTCTCCGACATGTGCACCACGTCGTACTCCTCGCTGACGACGACCGAGGGCGGCGCGTAGAGTTCGAGCAAACGCTGGTGAAGTTGCGCGTTCGGGCGAGCGCCCGCCTGGCGCTCGCCCGCGCGCCGCACCTCGGGCAGCCGGCCCATGCGCGTGACGAGCGAGCCGTCGGGGACGGGGAAGGTGAGCCGGTTCTCGACGGCCCGCCCCTGGTAGATGCGGTGCTCCCTGTCAACGAGGGAGAAGAGCTCGGTGGCGCCGTCAACGGACTCCGACGCGCCGAGCATCAGGTAGCCGCCGGGGTTGAGGGCGAAGTGGAGCACGTCCATCACGCGGCGCTGCGCCGTCTCGTTGAGGTAGATGAGCAGGTTGCGGCACGTCACCAGGCCGAGGTGCGCGAAGGGCGGGTCCTTGATGACGTTGTGGGCGGCGAAGAGCACCAGCTCGCGGATTTCGCGCCGCACGCGGAAGCCGTCCTCGCCCTCCCTGACGAAGAAGCGGGCGAGGCGGTCGGGCGGCACGTCGGCCGCGTCGTTGAGCGTGTAGAAGCCGTCGCGCGCCACCGCCACGGCGTTCTCGTCAATGTCGGTGGCGAAGACTTGAATCTGGGGCGGGGCGGGCAGGCGGGCGGCGTGGTTGGAGAGCAGCATCGCCAGCGTGTAGGCTTCCTCGCCCGTGGCGCAGCCGGCGACCCAGACCCTCACCTGTTCGTCGGCCGTCTTGTCCGCGAACAGGCGCGGGATGATGTCGCGCTCCAGCTTCTCGAAGGCCGCCGGGTCGCGGAAGAAGTTCGTCACGCTGATGAGCAGGTCCTTCAGGAGCGAGTTGCCCTCCTGCGGGTGCTCAAGCATGAACCGCGCGTAGGCGGCCAGCGTCGTCATGTGGCGGACGCTCATGCGGCGCGCGACGCGGCGCAGCACGGTCGGCCGCTTGTAGTTCGAGAAGTCGTGGCCGGTGCGCACGAGGAGCTGCGTGAAGATGTCGCGCAGGGCCTCGGCCTCGGCCTCGGACTCGGCCTGCTCCGGCTCGATTTCGGGGGTTTGGAGCATCCTGAACCGGTCGCGGTAGGCGATGATTCGCGCCGGCATCTCCGCCGCCGGGAGCACGTAGTCAACGAGGCCGGTGGCGAGCGAGTGCCGCGCCATGTCGTCGTACTCGGCCTCCTTAGGGTCCTGCACGATGCAGAGGCCGCCCATCTCCTTGACGCGCTTCATGCCCATCGAGCCGTTCGCGCCCGTCCCCGAAAGCACCACCGAGACGGCGCGCGGCCCGTGCGATTCGGCCAGCGTGCGGAAGAAGATGTCAACGGGCGCGCGCCGCACCTCGCTGCTCGTCACGTCCGAGAGCGAGAGGTGCCCGTCGGCCATCTCCAGGCTCTTGTTCGGCGGGATGACGTAGACGTGGTTCGGCTCGACGCGGACGTGGTCCCTGACCTGACTGACCGGGACGGCCGCCACATTCTGGAGCACGGAGGCGAGCTGGCTGTCGTGGTCCGGCGAGAGGTGCAGGATGACGACGTAGGCCATCCCGCTGTCGGCCTTGACGCGCGCGAAGAAGTCTCGGAGCGCCACGATGCCGCCCGCCGAGGCGCCCAGGCCCACGACGACAAACTCCTCGCCCGTGTCGCCGTCAACCGCCCCCGGGTCGAACGGGTCTTTGTTGTCGGTGTCGCTCATTTCCGAATCCTTAAACTTAATTGCGGAGTAAGGGAAGCAGGCCGCCCGTGCAGAGTCACATCTTATCAGCGGGCCGTCTCTTTTATATGTCGGATAGCGGACACGCCCCGGCTCGGATTCTTCTTTGACGGGCTTTATTTTATCGCCCGGCATGTTGGCCGGCATCCTCGCCCGCGCGGGCGAGATGCCCGCGACGGCGGCCTTTGACGGCGAGCGCATCCGGCCCGGCCGCATCTACGTCGCCCCGCCCGACCACCACCTCGTCATCGAGCCCGGCGTCGTCCTGCAACTGAAGGAGGATGACCGCATCATCCGCTTCCGCTGCCACACGGGCCACGCCTACTCGCTCGAAAGCCTCGTCGCCGAGATTGACGAGGCGATAGAGGAATCGCTCCGGAGCGCGCTGCGCTCGGTCGAAGAGAAGATACTTCTCATGAACCACATCGCCGAGCACGTCCGCGCCGCCGACAGCGGCTCCGTCACCGAGCAGTTCCTCCGCGCGGCCCAGGTCGCCCAGCGCCGCGCCGACCTCGTCCGCCAGGCCGTCATTCAGGCGGATATTTCCCCCGCCACATCGGCCGACGCGAAACAGTAAATCCGCCCGCCCCTCCCCTCACGCGTCCAATCCCCCTTATTCGCCCCGCACGGGGACCTTTTAGCCCCGCACGCCGACGTTTTCACCCCGCACACGGAGATTTTGCGACTGCACACGGACGTTTTCACCGTGCACACGGACATTTTCACGCTGCGAATGGACATTTTGCGGCTGCACATGAACGTTTTCACCATGCACACGAACGTTTTCACCGTGCATACGGACGTTTTCGCGCTGCATACGGAGGTTTTTCATTTGCACGGCTTATACTTTACGTCGCATTTGTTAATTTCATTTATGCAGACGGACGTTTTCACCCCGCAGCAATAGAATTTTCCCCGCCAGACCGTCCTCCCGCCCGGAAAAATCTAGTCGTCCTTCAATTTTGTTAAAACCCCTTTTGACATTTTATATTTTTTTGCTACACTTGCGTTCATCCCTTCCCCCAAGGGGCAGAACTGAACGCGGTATGTTCGGAACCCCCACCGAGCTGGCCAAAGGAAATTTCCGGGCGCGGGATAATTCCCGAACCCGCAAAGCTTCTCCCCCCGACGGAGCGCGCTCTAGTTTCAGAGGTGTCGAAATGAGATTTAAGGCCCCTGTCGCCTGCCCCGCTCTGCTGTTGGCCCTCTCCTTATGCGCCGGTCTGCTCCCCGGCGGCCCCGCCCGCGCGCAACTCTTATCTCTGCCCTCTTTGAGTTTGAGCCAGTCCGCGCTCCACAAGGCTTCGGCCGACCTCATCCGTAAGGTCAACAGCGGGCTGGGCGCCGAGCGCGTGCGCGTCATCATCAGCCCGGCCGCCTCCTGGACCGGCGACCTCGACTTCGCGCTCCTCCTCAACGGCGCCAGCGACGTGCGCCCCTTCCAGAACTTCAAATTCCGCGCCGCCACGCTGTCGGCCGCCGCCGCCGCGGCCCTCGCGCAGCGTTCGGACATCGCCCACGTCTCGCTCGACAAGGAGCTGCGCACGCTCGGCCATCTCTCTTCGACGACGGGGGCCGACGCGGCGCGCACGACGAGCGGCACGAACGTCTCGGGCCTCGACGGCACGGGCATCGGCATCGCCGTCATAGACTCCGGCGTGGACACGACGCACAGGGCCTTCCTCGACAAGAGCAACGGCCTGCGCGTCGTCTACAGCCACGACTTCACCGGCGAGGGCCGCACCGACGACCCCTACGGGCACGGCACCCACGTCGCCTCCATCGCCGCCGGCAACGGCCGCATCTCCAACGCCGCCTACGTCGGCCTCGCGCCCAACGCCAACGTCGTTAACCTCCGCGTGCTCAACTCGCAGGGCGTCGGCTCGGCCGCCTACCTCCTGCGCGCGCTCGACTGGGTTCTGACGAACCGCGCGCGTTTCAACATCCGCGTCGTCACCCTGAGCCTCGGGATGCCGGCCGTCGAGTCCTACCGCAACGACCCCGTCTGCCGCGCCGTCCGCGCGCTCTCCAACGCGGGCGTCGTCGTCGCCGCCGCCGCCGGCAACAACGGCAAAGACTCTTCCGGCAACAAGGTCTACGGCCACGTCCACTCGCCCGGCAACGAGCCCTCGGCCATCACGGTCGGCGCGGCGAACACCTTCGGCACCGACGCGCGCGGCGACGACGGCGTCACCTCCTACTCCTCGCGCGGACCGACCCGCAGTTACCGCACGGACTCCGAAGGCGTCCGCCACTACGACAACCTCATCAAGCCCGACCTCGTCGCCCCCGGCAACAAGATCGTTGACGCCGCGGCCGTCAACAACCAACTGCTCGCGCAGCACCCCTCGCTCGACGCGGGCGTGAGCCCCGTCGACAACCGCAGGCAGATGTTCATGAACGGCAGCTCGATGGCGACGCCGGCCGTCGCGGGCGCCGCCGCCCTCATGCTCCAGGCCAACCCACAGCTTACGCCGAATCTCGTCAAGGCCATCCTCATGTACACGGCCCAGCCGCTCGCCGGCTTCAACATGTTCGAGCAGGGCACCGGCCAGCTCAACGTCGAGGGCGCCGTCCGCCTCGCGCGCCTCGTCCGCACGGACCTCTCGAACTCGACGCCGCTCGGCGCCCCGCTCCTGACCGGGCAGGCGCCCGACGCGCGGACGACCATCGCCGGCCAGACCTTCAACTGGTCGCGGGGCGTCATCCTCAACCAGACCTACCTCACCGGCTCGACGCTGATGACGAAGTACCAGAGGATTTACGACCTCGGCCTGCTCCTGAACGACGGCGTCATCACCGGCGACGGCGTCATCACCGGCGACGCCGGGATGATCTCCGACGGCGTCATCACGGGCGACGCGGTCATGACGAGCAACGGCGTCATCACGGGCGACGGCTCCCCCTTCCTCTCCGTCTTCATGCTGCTCGGCGACGGCCTCCGCCTCTCCGACGGCGACTACCTCGCCGACGGCGTCATCACCGGCGACGGCGTGATTACGGGCGACGGCGTCATCACGGGCGACCTCGTCATTCAATCTCAGTCGGCCAGGGTCGCGGGCGACGACACGACGGCGATGCCGGCCGCGGCCGACGGAGGCGTTGACTGTCTGGATTACTGAGGCTGTTTAGCCGAATCTCTCTCCCGGTCCGCGGGGCACTTAGTTCCCCAGTAGCGTGTCACTTCCGAAGCCGCAGGACGGAGCCAATGGACAAACAGCAGCTCGCCAGACCATACATGTGGTCTGTCGTCGCCCTCGGGGCGCCAATCATCCTCTACAGCGCGTCGCGGATTCCCCCCGCCCGGCTCGATTTGAACTTCCTGATTCTCGCCGTGATGGTGGCCGTCGGCTCGCGCGTCGCCGTCCCCATCCCGCGCGTCAGCGGGCGCATCACGGTCTCCGACACCTTCGTCTTCCTCTCGATGCTGCTCTACGGGGGCGAGGCGGCGGTCGTGCTGGCGGCGGTCGAGGGCGTCTGCTCGACGCTCTGGATCAGCAAGCGGGCGCTGACCATCGTCTTCAACGCGGCGGTGCTCGCCTGCTCGGCCTTCGTCACGGTCTGCGCGCTCCAACTCGTCTTCGGCAGCATCGTCGCGCTCGCGCAGGACGGCTACTCGGCCAACCTGCTCGCCGCCATCTGCGTCATGGCGCTCGCCCAGTACCTCGCCAACACCATCCTCATCGCCGGCGAGAAGTCCTTCAAGCTCCGCGCGCCCTTCTGGAAGACGTGGAGGACTTACTACCTCTGGACCTCGATGACCTTCCTGGCGGGCGCGTCGGCCGCGGGGATCACGTCGCAGCTCGTCCGCGCCTTCGGCTTCCCCGCCGTCTTCGCCACCGTCCCCATCATCGCCATCATCTACCTCACCTACCAGACCAACCTCAAGAACATCGAGGCCGCGGCCGCCAACGCCGAGCAGGCCGAGCGCCACGTCGAGGAGCTTTCGCTCTACATCGAGGAGTTGAAGAGGAGCGAGGAGGAGCGCGAGAAGATTCTGCTGCGCGAGCAGGCCGCGCGCTCCGAGGCGGAGGCCGCCAACCGCCTGAAGGACGAGTTTCTGGCGACGCTCTCGCACGAGCTGCGCACGCCGCTCACCGCCATCGTCGGCTGGGTGGGACTCCTGCGCGCGGAGGAGCACGACAGCCAGCTCGTCACCGAAGCCCTCGCCACCATCGAGCGCAACGCCCGCAGCCAGTCGCAACTCATTGACGACCTGCTCGACGTGTCGCGCATCATCTCCGGCAAGCTCCTGCTCGACGTGAAGGAGGCCGACCTCTCGTCGGTGGTCGCCGACGCCATCGGGGTCGTGCGCCCGGCCGCCAACGCCAAGGGCATCGAAATCAGCTACGCGCCCGCCGACGGCCGCGCCCTCATCACGGGCGACGCCAAGCGGCTCCAGCAGATCGCCTGGAACCTCCTCTCGAACGCCGTCAAGTTCACGCCCGAGGGCGGCCGCGTCGAGGTCCGCGTGGAGCGCGAGGGCGCGCGCCTCCGGCTCGTCGTCCGCGACACGGGCCGCGGGATAGAGCAGGACTTCCTGCCCTGCGTCTTCGACCGCTTCCGCCAGGCCGACAGCACGACGACGCGGCGCCACGGCGGCCTCGGCCTCGGCCTCGCCATCGTCCGCCACCTGGCCGAGCTGCACGGCGCGACCGTCGGCGCCGACTCGGAAGGCGCGGGCCGCGGCTCCACCTTCTCGGTCAGCTTCCCCGCCCTCGCCCCGCGCCCGTGCGCGAACGAGGCGTGCCGCGGCGGCGACGCCGTGAAGCAGCGCGCCGGGCTGCCGACCCTTTCGGGCCTGCGCGTCATGGTCGTCGAGGACGAGGACGACACGCGGCAGATGATGAGCAAAGTCATCGAGCGTTCGGGCGCCGAGGTGGTGGCCTGCGCTTCGGCCGGCGAGGCGCTTGAGACGCTGACCCGCTGGAAGCCGGACGTGCTGATGAGCGACATCGGGATGCCGGGCGAGGACGGCTACGCCCTCATCCGCAAGGTCCGCGCGCTGTCGGCCGAGTCGGGGGGGCGCGTCCCCGCCGCCGCCCTCACGGCCTACGCGCGCGAGGAGGACAGCCAGCGCGTCCTCGAAGCCGGCTTCCAGATGCACGTCGCCAAGCCCGTCGGCCTCGGCGAACTCATCACCAAAATCGCCGACCTCGCCGGCCGCACCGCCTGAAACAAGTCGCCACCGTCTTTGCGCCTTTGCGCCCCCCGCGTGAACTTCCGAAACTCACGCCGGGGGCGCAAAGCGCGTTTCGGCCCCGCCCGCGAAAACTGCTATATTGTCCTTTTCGCGAAGGAGCCTTTCCCTTAACCTATGACTCATCCTTTAAGACAGAAGGCGCACGTCCGGTTCATTCTCAACGGCGAGGAGGCCGAAGTCGCCTTCGCCCCGCACAAGACTTTGCTCGAAGTGCTCCGCGAAGACCTCGGCCTGACGGGCACCAAGCACGGCTGCGAGCTGGGCGAGTGCGGCACCTGCGCCGTCCTCGTTGACGGCCGCTCGGTCCTCTCCTGCCTCATGCTCGGCCTCGAAGCCGAGGGGCGCCGCGTCGAGACGGTCGAAGGGCTCGCCGACGAGACGGGGCTCCACCCCTTGCAGGAGACTTTCGCCGACACCGGCGCCGCCCAGTGCGGCTACTGCACGCCCGGCTTCCTCCTCGTCGCCAAGGAGCTGCTCGCGCAGAACGCGCGGCCCTCGCGCGAAGAGATCAAGGAGGCCCTCGCCGGCAACCTCTGCCGCTGCACCGGCTACATCAAAATCTACGAGGCCGTCGAGCTGGCCGCCGCACGGATGCGCGGCGAGGAGGCCCAACTCCCGAGGGAGAGCGTCTATGGCTACGAATAAGGTTGAGGCCGAGGCGAAGGTGAACGGCGCCGACGTGCAGGTTGAGAAAGACCTGAAGGTCGTCGGCAAGCCCTTCCGCAAGGTGGACGCGCGCTCGAAGTGCACGGGGCAGACGCGCTTCGCCGACGACATAAGCCTGCCGCGGATGCTCTACTGCAAAATCCTCCGCTCGCACGTCCCGCACGCCCTCATCAAATCCGTTGACGTGTCGAAGGCCGCGGCGCTGCCCGGCGTCCTCGCTTGTATCACGGGCGAAGACCTGCCCATCCCTTACGGCATCCTGCCCGTCAGCCAGGACGAGCACGCGCTGTGCGTCGGCAAGGTGCGCTTCGTCGGCGACCCCGTCGCGGCCGTGGCGGCCGTTGACGAGGACACGGCCTTCGACGCGATGAACCTCATCGAAGTCGAGTACGAGCCGCTCGCCGCCGTCGCCAGCATCGAAGAGGCGGTCGAAGTCAGCGAGCCCCGCATCCACGACTACGGCGACCACGGCAACGTTCACAAGTCGGTCCACCTGGAGTTCGGCGACCTCGACGCGGGCTTCGCCGAGGCCGACCTCGTCCGCGAAGACGTGTTCTTCTACGAGGGCAACACGCACCTCCCGATGGAGCAGCACGCGGCGGTCGCCCACTTCGACGCGGACGATAAGCTCACCCTCTGGTCCTCGACGCAGACGCCGCACTACGTCCACCGCGCGCTCGCCAGGACGATGCGGATGCCGGCCGCCCACGTCCGCGTCATCGCCACGCCGAACGGCGGCGGCTTCGGCGGCAAGTCCGACCCCTTCAACCACGAGATAGTCGTCGCCGAGCTTTCGCGCCGGACGCGCCGGCCGGTGAAGGTCACGCTCACGCGCGAAGAGGTCTTCTACTGCCACCGCGGCCGCCACCCCGTCCTGATGAAGAGCCGCATCGGCGTGAAGCGCGACGGCTCCATCACGGCGCTCGACTTCCAGTCGTTCCTCGACGGCGGCGCCTACGGCTCCTACGGCGTGGCCTCGACCTTCTACACGGGCGCGCTCCAGACCGTGACCTACGACGTGCCGCGCTACCGCTTCCGCGGCCTGCGCGCCTTCACCAACAAGCCGCCCTGCGGACCCAAGCGCGGGCACGGCACGCCGCAGCCCCGCTTCGGCCTCGAAATCCAGCTCGACAAGGTCGCCGAGGAGCTGAACCTCGACCCGGCCGAGATGCGCCTCAAGCACCTCGTCGAGCCCTACACGGTGACGGCCAACTATCTCCGCATCGGCTCGATGGGTTTAGGAAAATGCATCGAGAAAGTCGTCGAAGGCTCCGACTGGAAGAATAAATTCAGACGGCTCCCCGAAGGGCGC
>DATHBF010000141.1:0-3229 GCA_035296285.1 Pyrinomonadaceae bacterium
AAAATTAACCCGGGCGGCCATATCCTAACGCCAAACCTGCCGCATGGAAATAGCGCCCGTACCTATTCCGTACCCGGTCGCTAAGAGGGCGACAAGATACCGTTCATGTCCGCCAGCGTGCGGAACCTCAAATCCCGCTCAGCCCCTTGAAGTTCCATCACGCGGACGGAGAGGCACGCACTTTGCCCATCCGCGGAGCGTCCAGAGAAAAAAGATGGTTGCCGTCCGGCGGCTGTTCCTCAAAAAACTTTGCAGGAAAGCGTGTCGTAGCGAAATCGGTTGAGCCGTCCGGGCGCCGGCCATCCAGAATCACCTAACAGGGGAGGAAGAGGTATGAAGGTAAGAGCAGGCAAGATCGTCGTGCCGGTCCTTTTCGCCGTCGCGGTCGCGGCCGGCGCGTTAAGCTTTACGACCAGCTCGGCGGCGCAGAACACGCAGGAGGCCGCCAACGGGCACGGGACGCTCCTCGTCCAGAACGCGGCCGGCGACTTCGTCAGGAGGCAGTTCTCCTTCAGCGCCCGGCGTCACGACGACGGGTCCGTGAAGGGTCAGGCCACCCTCCACAACCCGGCGGTCGAGTCGGGGAAGAATCAGAGGTATCAGCTCCAGATAGACATCCAGTGCATGAAGGTGGTCGGCAACGTCGCCATCTTCGGCGGCACCACGCGGAGGACGAACGACCCGAACCTTGTGGACGCCGTCTACTTCTCTGTGCAGGACAACGGCGAGCCGGGGAGGGACCGTGACAGGATCAGCCGGGCCTTCTTCTTCGACGACGACCCGAACACCGTCGGCGACCCGCAGCTCTGCCAGAATAATCAACCCACCGACTTCCCGCTCGAAACCATCGAGTCGGGCAACATCCAGGTCAGGGGCGGCACCACCCCGTAGCCACTCAAGCGCGGCGGGCCGGGGCGGCGACGGACGCGTCCGTCTCACTCGGCCCGCAGCGCAATCAGCGGGTCGATCTTCGTCGCGCGCCGCGCCGGGACGTAGCAGGCCAGCAGGGCGACGCAAGTCAGCACGCCCGCCATCCCGAAGAAGGTCAGAGGGTCAACCGCGCTCACGCCGTAGAGCAGCCCACGCATCAGCCGCGCGGCGACGAGGCCGGCGGCCATGCCGCACGCGACCCCGGCCAGCGCCAGCGCCATCCCCTGCCGCAAGACCATCCTGACCACGTCGCCCCCGCGCGCGCCGAGCGCCATGCGGATGCCTATCTCGCGCGCCCGCTGCGTGACGGAGTAGGCCATCACGCCGTAAATGCCGAGCGCGGCCAAGAGCAACGCCGTGCCGGCGAAGCCGCCGAGCAGCAACGTGCTGAGCCGCCGCTGCGCGACCGACCTCGCCAGCAGTTCCTCCATCGTCGTCACCTGCGAGAAGGGAAGCTCCGGGTCCAGCGAGCGCACGGCCGAGCGCACGGCCGGCACGAGGCCCAGCGGGTCGCCGCCCGTCCGCAGCACCAGACGCATCCTGCCCTGCGGGCTCTGCCGGTGCGGGGCGTAGACCTCCGGCCTGGCCTCCGACTCCAACCCGAAGTTGCGCACGTCGCCCACCACGCCGACGACCGTGACCCAGGGGCCTTGCGCGTTCGGGCCGAGCTTCACGCGCCTGCCCACGGCGTCCGCGCCGGGCCAGTGTTTGCGCGCCGTCGTCTCGTTGACGAGCACCACCTGCGGCGCTTCGGGGCCGTCCCTCTCTTCCAGCTCGCGCCCGGCGCGCAAAGGGACGCCGAGCGTGCGTAAGTAGTCGGGCGTGACGGCGCGGAAGTGGACCTCATCGTACTGCCCGCTGACGACGGGCCGGCCCTCGACGGCGAGGCCCATCGTCGAGCGGTCGCCGGCCAGCGGCAGCCGCGAGACGGCGCCCGCCGCCCCGACGCCCGGCAGGGCGCGCACGCGCTCCACCAGTTGCCCGTAGAAGGCCGCGACCTGCTGCGGCTCCGAGTACCTTGCGTCGGGCAGAGAGAACTGCATCGTCAGCACGCCCGAAGGGTCGAAGCCCGGCTCGACCGCCTGTAGACGCATGAAGCTTTTAATCAACAGCCCCGCCCCGATGAGCAGCATGAGTGCGCACGCGATCTCAGTCACCACGAGCAGCCTGCGCCCCGCCCGCCGCCCCGTCGCGCCGCGCCCGCCCTCCTTCAAAATCCCCTGCACGCCGAGCTTCGCCCCGGCCCACGCGGGCACGAAGCCGAAGGCGAGGCCGGTCAAAAGCGTCGTCGCGCAGGTGAAGGCGAGCACGCGGCCGTCAACGCCGACTCGCGCGCCGCGCGGGAGCCCCGAACCGCCGAGCGCCGCGAGCAGATCGGAGCCCCAGTAGGCGAACAGAAGCCCCGCCGCGCCGCCCGCCGCCGCCAGCAACAGGCTCTCGGTCAGAAGCTGCCGCACGAGACGCAGCCTCCCGGCGCCGAGCGCGGCCCGCACCGCCATCTCCTTCTGCCGCGCGGCCGACCGCGCCAGCATCAGGTTCGCCACGTTGGCGCACGCTATCAAAAGCACGAAGCCCACCGCGCCCAGCAGCAAAAGCAGCGCCGGCCGCACGTCGCCCACGAACTGGTCGTGGAGCGTGACGACGTTGACGCCGTAGCCGGTGTTCGTCTCCGGGTACTGCCCGGCGAGGCGGCGCGCGATGGTGTCGAAGTCGGCCCGCGCCTGCTCGATTGGCACGCCCGGCTTGAGGCGGCCGACGACGCGCAGGAAGTGGCGCACGCGCATCGTCGCCAGCGACCCGTCCATGTTCGCCCACCACATCTCCGTCTCTTCCGGCAGTTGAAACTCCGCCGGCATGACGCCGACCACGTCGAGGATTTCGGCGTCGAGCGTTATCTGCCTGCCGACCACTTCCGGGTCGCCGCCGAAGCGCCGCAGCCAAAACCCGTGGCTGATGATGACCTCGTGGCCCGCCGCCTCCGAGTCGCTGAACGTCCGGCCGCGCGCCGGCTGCACGCCGAGCACCGAGAAGATGTTCGGCGAGACGCCCGCGCCGATGACCCTCTCCGGCTCGGCCCCGCCGCCCGTCACGTTCACGCCGCCCGGCTGGTTGTAGAAGGCCAGCTCGGCGCACGTCCCGTTCTGCTTCTGCCAGTCAACGAAATTGGCGGGGGCTACGGGGTTGCGGTCGTTACCCTCCTGCGTGTCGTTCTCCCAGAGCATCACCAGCCGCCCCGGGTCCTTGTAAGGCAGGGGCCGCAGCAGGACGGCGTTGACGACCGAGAAGATGGCCGTGTTCG
>DATHBF010000142.1:0-18962 GCA_035296285.1 Pyrinomonadaceae bacterium
AGCGTGCCGGCGTCGAGCGGGCGCTGCGGCGGTGCCAGGTTCGCCAGCGTCAGCGTCGTCGCCGCGCCAGCGCAGAGCGCGCAGACGGCGACGACGACGGCCGTCCGCCTGGCCCTCGCACTGCGGCCCGAGCGCGCGAACCAGAGGCCGCCGAAGACGAGGCCGAGCGAGAGCAGCACGCCGGCCGCGGCCGTCTGCGCCGGGGGCAGGCCGCTCACGCCGAACGAGGCCGCGAAGGAAGGCTTCTCGTCTTCAAGCTCGGCGCGCAACTGCCTGAGCGCCGCGGCCGGGATGAGGAGTCGCGCCTCCTGCTCGTCCTCGCTCGCCTCGATGCTCATCGGGTACGAGCTTCTGGTTAGTTCTCGCTTCTCGGGAGAGACGCGGCGGCGGCTGGCGCCGCTGTCCTGGCCGGGGACTCTGATGTCCGCGGAGGCGACCGCCGAGAGGCAGAGCACGGCCAGCGTCGCGGCCGCGACGCGGAGCTTGGGGGTCATAAGGGAGTTCACCTTTCGGGAGTGTGCTGCGGGCTCGTTCTAAGGCGGGGCGTAGGATACCTTAAAGCGACGCGGCTGGCGAGGCTTTTAACCGGCCGCTCACGCGCGAAATCTGAACTCCGCTCAGACCAGTGTGCGCAGGAAGGCGGCCGTCTCGTGGACGGCGGAGAGGCCGCTCGTGTAGACCCATTCGAGCGCCGTCCAGGTCGCGGGGATGTTCAGGGCGAGGCAGAGGCCCACGGAGAGGACGGCGACGCACAGTACGTCCGTGTCTTCAAACGACTTCATCTTTAAGTTCTCCTCTTACGGGCGACGGCGTGGCACTGCCGAAGGGTTTTTCTGGCGGATGAGGAATCGGGGCGTCTTCAACTATACACAAAGGCGAGCGCGGCACGAAGTTGTAATAGCGTTACATTCTCGTTGCGGCGTGAGACGGCGGGCGGCGGGCTGACCCGCCCGGCCCGGCCGTGCTAGGCTTCGTAAACTGATGAGCGAGACGGCCGAAACGTCGGGGGGCGCGGGCGAGGAGGGAGCCGCGAACGCTTACCTTTATATGCTCTCCGGCTCGCTGGCCTTCGCCACGATGGGCGCGCTCAGCCACGCGGCCGGCGCGCGTACGGACTGGCAGCTCGTCGCCGTGGCGCGGACGCTTGTAGCCGCCGTCCTGTCGGCCTCGCTCGCGTTGTCCCTGGGCGTCCGCCTCGTCTTCCTGCGCCCGGGCGTGCTCTGGATGCGGAGCCTCGTCGGCAGCCTCGGCGTCATCTGCGCCTTTTATTCGCTGACGCACCAGCCCGTCTCGACCGCCCTCACGCTCTCGAACACCGTCCCCTTCTGGGTGACGCTTTTGGCTTGGCCGGTGCTCGGGCAGAGGCCGGTGAGGGCCGTCTGGGCGGCGGTCGTGGCGGGGCTCGCGGGCGTCATCCTGATACAGAGGCCGGACGTGTCGGGCGACCGGCTGGCGGGGCTCGCCGCGCTCGGAAACGCCGTCTGCACGGCCGTCGCCATGCTCGGCCTGAACAGGCTCGGCGGCGTGGACGCGCGCGCCGTCGTCACTCACTTCTCGGTCGTCTCGACGGCGGCGACGCTGCTCTTCTTATTATTCACGGGCGGCGCGGTGGATTACGGGACGCTGCGCGAGCCGGGAACGCTTCTGCTCCTGGCGGGCGTCGGGGCGATGGGGACGCTCGGGCAGTTGGGGATGACGAAGGCTTTCGCGCTGGGGAACCCCGCGAAAGTCTCCGTCGTCGGGCTGATGCAGATCGTCTTCGCGCTCGCCTTCGACCTCGCCGTCTGGCGGCGCCCCTTCGACGCGCTGACGGCCGCCGGCATCGCCCTCGTCGCGCTGCCCTCGGCCTGGCTCATGCTCCGCAACCCGCTCCGAAAAAGCGCCGAGATTCACCTGACACAGAACTGAAGACTAAAAAAGCTAGAGCGCCACTCCCGTGAAGGAGTGGCGCTCTAGCCTGTGGGCGTGCTCTGGTTGGGCCCTGCGGCCCTCTCAAGCCGGACGCTGGTGCGGCCGACACTTCTCGCTCACGCCCACGAAAGTCGAAGCCGTGGTTAGACCACCGGCCGGCGTCCGGTCAACAGGTTGATGACGAGGACCACAGCCGCGATGACGAGCAGCAGGTGGATCAGACCACCGCCGACGCCGCCAATCAGACCGAGAAGCCAAAGAACCAACAGAATCACCAGAATCGTCCAGAGCATCCTCACCCTCCTTTTGGTTTACCCTCTACTGTTTTATCCCACCTCAATCCGGGCACGCTCACCAGAATCGCAACGGCCGTGCCGCGCCGTTTCGGCGCCCGCCCCGAGCCCTTAACCTCATTTATTCCCCAATTTACCAGATTTATCCGGCCCCGCCTCCGGCCCCCCGCGGCGTACCGATACCCTCCAACCGACTTTCAACATGTTTGCATTTACGTCAGGGCAGTCACGTTCGGTCAGTTTAAGGTCGTGCGGTCAGTCTGACCGACCAATTTGACGAGTCACGGGCCGTAACTCTCACTTTTGCTCGTTTTTCCGGCCAAAAGCTGCTGGCACACGAGCTGCCACTGTTTTTGGTGCAGGCCCGTCTATCGGCCGCGCGATCTTTAACTAAACGTCACCGACAAGAGCCTACTCCCTCGCGAAAGCGGGAGGTGGCAAGCACTTACCAGCCTACGGTCCGGCGGCCCCCCGCTGCGCGGACACGGCAGTGGGAGTTCCCGAAGGACGCTGAAGGATGCGCACCGACCCTCCTCAGCGATAACGCTCGAAGGAAAATCTATGAACCCCCGTAACCACCCAACCCTCGTTAGAGGCATACTGGTCGCTGCACTACTGGGCGCCGCGATGCTTCAGGCCCTCCCGGCCCCCCCGGCCGCGGCGGCCCCGCGCGTCGCCCCCGAAAAGCACGCCGACAAGGTCTCGCACGAACTGCGCGGGCACATGCGCGCGTCGGGCGCCGAGACGGTCAGCGTCATTCTTCAACTGAACGCCGCCCCCACGGGACGGCTCAACGCGCTGCTTCAGCGCCAGGGCGTCCGCGCCCGCGGCCACTTCGCCTCGCTCGACGCGATGGCGGTGGACCTGCCGGCCGCGGTGGTGGACGAGCTGGCCGACTTCGATGAGGTCGAATGGGTCACGCGAGACCGCGAGACGACTTCGACCGGCCACGTCACGACGACGACCGGAGCCGAGGCCGTCCGCAGCCTGCCCGGCCTCAAGGGCGGCACGATTCGCGTGGACGGCACGGGCGTCGGCATCGCCGTCCTCGACTCAGGCGTCTACGCCGACCACACGGCGCTGACCGACGCGGGCGGCGGCCGCCGCACCGTCTTTACGAAGGACTTCACCGGCGAGGGCACGACCGACGACAGGTACGGCCACGGCTCGCACGTCGCCTCGACGGCCGCCGGCAACTCCAACCTCTCCGGCCCGAGCGGCGCCTACACCGGCATGGCCCCCAACGCCACGCTCATCAACCTCCGCGTCCTCGACGGCCTCGGCCGCGGCCGCGTCTCCTCGGTGCTGGCCGCGCTCGACTGGGTGATGGCGAACGGCAGCCGCTACAAAATCCGCGTCGTCAACATGAGCCTCGGCACGCCGGCCGCCGACTCCTACAAGGTTGACCCGCTGTGCAGGGCCGTCCGCAGGCTCGTGGACGCCGGGATGGTGGTCGTCGCCGCCGCCGGCAACGACGGCCGGACCCAGAGCAACAGGTACGGCGACAACAACACGAAGTCTTACGGCCTCATCCACTCGCCCGGCATCGAGCCCTCGGCCATCACGGTCGGCGCCACGAACACCTTCGGCACCGACCCGCGCGGCGACGATACGGTTGCCTCCTACTCCTCGCGCGGCCCGACGCGCGGCTTCGTCACCGACGCCGGCGGCACCCGCCACTACGACAACATCGTCAAGCCCGACCTCGTCGCCCCCGGCAACAAGGTCATCTACGCCGAGTCCGCCAAGAATCACCTCGTCACCTACTACCCCGAGCTGCACGTCGATCCCAACCAGGGCGGCACCGGCAGCAGCGACTCCCGCGGCATGATGTACATGAGCGGCACGTCGGTGGCCGCGCCGGTCGTGGCGGGCGCCGCCGCGCTCATGCTGCAAGTCAACCCCTCGCTGACGCCGAACATGGTGAAGATGATTCTCCAGTACACGGCGCAGCCCCTGCCCGGCTTCAACATGCTGGAGCAGGGCGCCGGCCAGCTCAACGTTGACGGCGCCGTCCGCCTCGCGCAGCGCGTGCGCACCGACATCACGACCCGCACGAAGGTCGGCGACCCGCTGCTCTCGACCGCCGCGCCGCAGGCGCAGTCCACCGTCGCCGGCACCACCTTCAAGTGGGCGCAGGGCATGACCGTCAAGCACGGCTTCGTCACCGGCTCGGCCCTGATGACGAAGTATCAGGGCGTCTACGCCAGGGGCATCCTGCTGGCCGACGCCGTCGCCGTGGGCTACGACACGCAGGCCGTCAACACCTCGTTGATGTCGAGCGGCATCCTGCTCGCCGACGGCATCCTGCTCGCCGACGGCTTGCCGTGGGGAGGCCAGGCGAGCTTCCTCGCCGACGGCATCCTGCTCTCGGACGGCATCCTGCTCTCGGACGGGATTCTCCTGTCGGACGGCATCCTGCTCGCCGACGGCATCCTGCTGAGCGATTCGACCGCGCAATCGCAGAGCGTGCTCATCAAAGGCGAAGACGGCACCGCCTACATGAGGTAGCGCCGGCCGGGATGAGCTACAAAGACGATGAAAAGAGCAACCACTAAAACCTTTCTCTCTTGCCTCGCCTCCCTCTCCCTCCTGCTGGCGGCGGCGGCCGGCTTCGGCGGCGACAAGGCCCTCGCCTACTCGCCCGCCGACGACCCGAAGCTGTCGCCCGAACTCGACCGCCTCTACAACGCCAACCCGAACTCGAACGCGACGGCGAAGGTCGTGCTTGAGACGACCGTGCCGCCGACCCGTGAGCTGATGTCGCAGCTCACCGGCAACGACGGGTACACGCCGAAGAAGCTGACGAACATGACGATGGTCATCGCCCACGTCGCCGTCAGCAAGCTCGACGACATAGCCCTTCGCCCCGATGTCCGCTACATCTCCCTCGACCGCCAGACCAAGAAGACCGGCCACGTCTCCGTGACCACCGGCGCCGACGCGGCCCGCGCGATGGGCGCCACGACCGCCTACGACGGCCGCGGCGTCGGCATCGCCGTCATGGACTCGGGCATCTACTCCGCCCACGTCGCCTTCTCCGACCCCGCAACCGGCGGCACGCGCGTCAAGGCGAGCGTGGACTTCACGGGCGAGGGCGCGACCGCCGACCCTTACGGCCACGGCACGCACGTCGCAGGCATCGCGGCCGGCGGCGACGCCGTCTCGAACGGCGCCTACCGCGGCGTCGCCTCCCGCGCCGACCTCGTCAACCTGCGCGTCCTGAACGGGCAGGGCGTGGGCTCGCTCTCGGGCCTGCTCTCGGCGATGGACTGGGTGCTCAGCAACCGCGCCGCCTACAACCTGAAGGTCGTCAACATGAGCCTCGGCACGGAGGCCGTGGACTCGTACAGGAACGACCCGCTGTGCCGCGCCGCGCGCAGGCTCGTGGACGCGGGCGTGGTCGTCGTGGCGGCCGCCGGCAACCAGGGCAAGGACGCGCTCGGGCAGAAGGTCTACGGCCTCGTCCACTCGCCCGGCATAGACCCCAGCGTCATCACCGTCGGCGCCTCGAACACCTTCGGCACCGACGCGCGTAACGACGACACGGTCGCCACCTACTCGTCTCGCGGCCCGACCCGCGGCTTCTACACCGACTCGTTCGGCGCCCGCCACTACGACAACCTCGTCAAGCCCGACCTCGTCGCCCCCGGCAACAGGCTCGTTGACCCGCAGTCGCCGGGCAACGCCCTCGTCGCCCAGAACCCCTCGCTCGACGCCAACGTCAGCGGCTCGACGGCCCGCGAGCAGATGTTCCTGTCCGGCACCTCGATGGCGACGCCCGCGGTGGCGGGCGCCGCGGCGCTGCTCCTCCAGGCCAACCCGAGGCTGACGCCGAACATGGTGAAGATGATTCTCATGTACACGGCGCAGCCCCTGGCCGGCTTCAACCAGTTCGAGCAGGGCGCGGGCCAACTCAACCTCGAAGGCGCGATGCGCCTCGCACGGCTCGTCCGTCAGGACTTGCCCTCCCCGACGCCGGTCGGCACGCCGCTGCTCACGGCCGCCGCCCCCGCGCCGCAGTCGTCCGTCGCCGGCTGGACCTTCAACTGGGGCGGCGGCGTCATCCTCGACCAGTCCTTCGCCACGGGCGTCAACCTCATCACGAAGTATCAGTCGGTCTACGGCCTCGGCGTCCTGCTCGCCGACGGCACGGTCGAGGCCAACGGCGCGCTGCTCGCCGACGCCGTGCTGATGAGCGACGGCGTCACCATCAGCGACAGCATCATGACCAGCAACGGCGTGCTGCTCGCCGAAGGCGCGCTCTTCCTCGGCTGCGGGGTGCTGCTCAGCGAGGGCTTGCTCCTGAGCGACGGCGTGCTGCTCGCCGACGGCGTGATTTTGAGCGATGTCGCGGTGACGGGTGACGCCGTGCTGATGAGCGACCTGACCGTTCAGGCCAACAGGGCTCTCCTCGGCGACGCGACGGCCTCCATGCAGGTCGTCGCGGACACGGCGACGACCACGACCACGACCACCCCCAAGAGGAAGTAGCCTTCCTCAAGCCCTTCGCGTCAATTTGAACGGCGCGAGCCGTCAGATTGACGCGCTGACCGGGTCTCTCCTGCCCCCTTGACCCGCTGGCCCACCTCCCGGGCCTTAATTTTCCGAAGAAAGCCGCCCCGGCGCCTCTCAGGCCGGGGCGGCACACGTCTTGCCCCGAACGCTCCCAGCCGCCGGCCCGCGCCCAGACGCGCGCGCCCCCTTCGCAGGCCATCCTGAACGGACTTCCTTTCTCAGACAGAGGCGATGCCGAACGTCGCGCGAAAACAACTGGCCAAGTGGTACGTGTGGGGCGTCGTCTTCCTCGGCGCGGCGGCCTGCGTCTACTCGGTCGCCGTCGCCGACGCCTCCTCACTCCTGAACCCGCGCTACCTGCTCGTCTGCGTGCTGACGCTCTGCTTCGGCTCGCGCGTCTACGTCCAGATTCCGCGCGTCAAGGGGAAGATTTCCGTCTCCGACACCTTCATCATCCTCGCCCTGCTCCTCTTCGACGGCGAGGCCGCCATCTTCCTGGCCGCGGCCGACGGCCTCTGCTCCTCGCTCCGCATCACGAAGAAGAAGGACGTTATCGCCTTCAACGCGGGCGTCTACCTCTGCTCCACCTTCCTCACCGTCTGGGGCGTCAGGCTCTTCTTCGGCCCCATCTCCGGCCTCTTCCTCCCCGGCAACCAGACGCAGTACATCAGCGCCGTCTGCCTGATGGCGCTCGTCCAGTACGTCGTCAACTCCGGACTGGTCGCCACGGGCGTCGCCCTGCGCTCGGACCTGCCCGTGTGGCAGACGTGGCGGCAGCACTTCCTCTGGACCTCGCTCACCTACTTCGCCGGGGCCTCGGCCGCCGGCATCATCGCCAAGCTGAGCGGCATCTTCGGCATCTACGCGCTGCTGGCCGCCGCCCCCATCATCGCCATCGTCTACTTCACCTACTGCACGTACCTGAAGAACGTCGAGGCGTCGGCACGCCAGGCCGAGCTGGCGGGCGAGCACGCGCTCGAAGTCCAGCAGCACATGGACAAGCTGCGCGAGTCGGAGGAGCGATTCCGCAGCGCCTTCGACTACGCGACCATCGGCATGGGCGTCCTCTCGCTCGAAGGCTCCTGGCTCCAGGTCAACCGCTCCCTGTGCGACATCGTCGGCCGCAGGGAGGAGGAGCTGGTCTCGAAGGAGTTCCGCGCGCTCGCGCACCGGGAGGATTTGTTCAGCCTCGACGAGAACTTGCAGCGGCTCGTGCAGGGGCAGATATCCTCGCACCAGACCGAGGTCCGCTTCCTCCACCGCCTGGGCCACGAGGTCTGGACGCTGCTCGGCGTCTCGGTCGTGCGCGACAGCCAAGCCGGCCCGCTCCACCTCATCTTCCAGATTCAGGACATCACCGACCGCAAGCGCGCTGAAGAACAACTCCTGCACGACGCCTTCCACGACGCCCTGACGGGCCTCCCGAACCGCGCCCTCTTCATGGACCACGTGAAGATGGCGATTCAGCGTTCGCGCCGCAACGGCGACCGCCTCTTCGCCACCCTCTTCCTCGACCTCGACCGCTTCAAGGTCATCAACGACTCCCTGGGCCACATGGTCGGCGACCAGCTCCTCGTCGGCATCGCGCGCCGTCTGGAGACCTGCCTCCGGCCCGGCGATACCGTGGCGCGGCTCGGCGGCGACGAGTTCACCATCCTGCTCGAAGACCTCGGAGAGACCGAAGACGCCGTCGAGATCGCGCAGCGCGTGCAGGAGATCGTCACGCAGCCCTTCAACATCGGCGGCCACGAGGTCTTCACCACCGCCTCAATCGGCATCGCGCCCTCGGCCACCGGCTACGAGCGCGCCGAAGACCTCCTGCGCGACGCCGACACCGCGATGTACCGCGCCAAGATGCTCGGCAAGAACCGCCACGTCGTCTTCGACAAGGTGATGCACGACCGCGCCGTCGAGCTGATGCAGCTTGAGACCGACCTGCGCCGCGCCGTCGAGCGGCAGGAGTTCTTCCTCCAGTACCAGCCCATCGTCTCGCTCTCGACGGGCCTCGTCAGCAGCTTCGAGGCGCTGGTGCGCTGGCAGCACCCCGAGCGCGGCCTCATCCCGCCGGGCGACTTCATCCCCGTCGCCGAGGAGACGGGCCTCATCGTCCCGCTCGGCCAGTGGGTCTTGCACGAAGCCTGCCGCCAGATGCGCCGCTGGCAGACCGAGCACGCCGTCGACCCTTCGGTGACGGTGAGCGTCAACCTGTCAGGCAAGCAGTTCTCGCAGGCCGACCTGTTGGGCACGGTCTCGGCGACGCTCCGCCAGACGGGCCTCGCGCCGTCGAACCTCAAGCTGGAGATCACCGAGAGCATGGTGATGGAGAACATCGACACGGCCATCGACACGCTCGGCCAGCTCCGCTCGCTCGGCGTCGAAATCTCGATTGACGACTTCGGCACCGGCTACTCGTCTCTCTCCTACCTCCACCGCTTCCCCATCAACACGCTCAAGATAGACCGCTCCTTCGTCACCCGCATGACGGAGAACAACGAGAACGCCGAGATCGTCCGCACCATCGTCACGCTCGCCCGCAGCCTTGAGATGAACGTCGTCGCGGAGGGCGTGGAGCGGATGGAACAACTCGAACAGCTCCGCGCCCTGGACTGCGACTTCGGGCAAGGCTACTTCTTCTCCCGGCCCGTGGGCGGCCGGCAGGCGACGGCGCTCGCGGCCGTCAACTTCAACGAGTTGGTGACCGAGCGCGCCGCGCGGGAGGGAGTCCTCGCGGCGTGAGGGCTTTAAGATCATGATGCCGCTTTTCCAGACGGCCAGGCCGCGCCAGAGCGCGCCGCGCATCCACGAGCTTGAGACGGCGCGCCTGCGGCTCCGCATGTTCACACCCGACGACATCGGCGAGCTGTCGCGCATCACGCGCGACCCCGACGTGATGCGCTACATCGGCGAGGGCCGGCCGCTCACGCCGGAGGAGACCGGCGGCAACCTCTCGTCCATCATCCGCGCCTTCCGCCGCCGCGGCTTCGGCCGCTGGGCGATGGTGCACAAGGCGAGCGGGCGCCTGCTCGGCTACTGCGGCTTCGCCACGCTGAGCGCCGAGGAGGTCGGCGTCGAGCTGGCCTACATGCTCGCGCGCCCGTACTGGGGGACGGGGCTGGCGTCGGAGGCGGCGCGCGCCTGCGTCCGCTACGCCTTCGAGGTGCTGGGGCTGGAGTCCTTAGCGGCCATCACCATGCCCGGCAACGCGCGCTCGCGCCAGCTCCTCGAAAAGCTCGGCATGCGCCACGAGCGCGACTGCCGCCTCCACGGCTACGACTGCGTCCAGTACCGCATCCGACGCGCCGACTTCCAGCCCGACGACTCGCTCTACCTCGCCAAGCCGGTCCTCCTCGCGCCGGACGAAGAGACCACCTGATTGCGGATTGCGGATTGCGGGATGACGGGGGGCTGGCACGCCTCCCGTCATTCTTTTTGCCGCGGCTCGGACGCGCAGGGCTCGCCGACTCGACGCACGCCGACTCGGCAATCCGCTATCCGCAATCCGCAATCGGGCAACCCCGCGCCCCGCGCCTCACATCCATCGCCCTGGAGCCTGCTTGCTCTCCCGCTTGCCAAAGCACGCGTCTGTCTGATACATCGTTTGGTCAAACACTGGTCCGCCGCTCTTCCGGGAGGAGATCATGAACGCACGCAGTCTCACACGCCCTCTGGCCGCCTTCGGCCTCGCCTTCGCCCTCTGCGCCGTCGCGCTGGGCGACACCATCCGCTTGAAGGACGGGACGGTCATCCGCGGCCAGATCATCTCCTTCCGCGACCAGCAGTTCACGGTCCTCATCGGCGCAGGCGCCCGCGGCCGCCGCAGCCAGATGACCGTCTACACCGACGACATAGAGTCCATCGAGTTCGACGGGGCCGGCGCGTCCGGGGCGGCCGACACGGGCAACATGTCGCAGCCCGCCGAGGACTACCAGGCCGCGCGCCCCGAGCCGGCGCGCCCGCAGCCGACCCCCGCGCGCGCCGAGACGCAGCGGCCCACGCTCGGCGGCGCCAGCCCCAACGGCGGCAACCCGCCCCGCGCCAACACCGGCACGGCCCCGGCCTCGCCCGCCGCGGGCGGCGAGGGGCAGTTCTTCCCCGTCCGCATCCGCGTCCGCGCCGACAACTCCGCGAACGGCTGGACCGACTCGGGCCTGATGGTCCGAAAAGGGCAGCGCCTCCGCATCTCGGCCTCGGGCCGCGTCTCGCTCGGGCAGGGGCGCTTCTCGACGCCGACGGGCCTGCCCCGCGTCGTGGACACCGAGAAGCTGATGCGCAACGAGCCGACCGGCGCGCTCATCGCCGTCATCGGCGACGACAACGACGAGTTCATCTTCATCGGCTCCAGCCGAGACTTCTACGCCACGCGCGACGGCCGCCTCTTCCTCGGCGTCAACGAAGGGAACCTCGCCGACAACACGGGCACCTACGACGCCCTCGTAGAGGTCGAGCCGGTGGCGACCGGCGGCCGCTAGGGCGGGCCGCAAAAGGCTTGTAAAAAAAGGCGTCGGGCGGGGTGCCGCGGGCGCGCCGGTGAAACTATCCGGCCGCCCACGGCATCTAACGGCCGACGCCTTCTTTTGTTGACCGTGTATCCGGGCGGGCCTTATAGTCCTCTTGTACCTTGAGCAGCCGAAAGACGCGCCCGCCAACCCTTTAGAGGTTTTTACCGCCATGAGAACTGTCTTTGCCCGCACCGCCCTCGCGCTCTTGCTCCTCGCCGCGGGCGCGCCCCTCGGCGCCCTCTCGCAGTCGCGCCGCCTGCCGCCGACACAGCCGCAGAAGAAGAACCCGCGGCCCGGCGAACAGGAGCAGAAGGACCAGCAGCAGGAGCCTCTCCCGCCCGACATCGTCAACGACAAGGAGCAGGAGGTCGTCAAGGTTGACACCCGCATCGTCAACATCGAGGCCGTCGTCATCAACAAGAAGACGAAGCAGATCGTGCTCGGCCTCAAGAGAGAGAACTTCGGCGTCTTCGAGGACGGCACGCCGCGCGAGGTGAGTAACTTCTCGACGCCCGAGGCCCCCATCACGGTGGCGGTCGTGATGGAGTACAGCAAGCTCGGGCAGATCTTCGGCTACTACGGCAGCGGCGGCATGGACGCCGGCCAGTTGGAGGTCCTGCGCCCGATGGCGATGTTCCTCCAGCAGTTCATCCGGCCCCCGCAGGACTACGCCTCCGTCATCGCCTACGACATGCGGCCGACGCCCTTGACCGACTTCACGAACGACCCGGCGCGCCTGAACGCGGTCGTCAACCTGCTGCTCCGCAACCAGCCGGCCTTCCGCGAGACGAACCTCTTCGACGCGCTCAAGTTCACGCTCGTCGGCGGGCGCGGCGACTCGGTCGTGATGGAGAACAGCGAGAGCCGAACCTCCGAGTACACCGGCATGGCCTCGCTCCAGGGCCGCCGCAAGGCGCTCTTCCTCATCAGCTCGGGCGTGGACACCTTCAGCAAGATCAACTACGACCAGGCGCGCAAGATCGCGCAGAACGCCGGCGTGCCCATCTACATCATCGGCACCGGCGAGCTGTTCATGAAGAGGTACGGCGACCAGATGGGCGCGCAGGACGGCATCGAGGGCGCGACCAGCCCCGGCCGCATGACCATGCTCCAGGCCAAGAACACGCTCCAGACCTTCGCCAACGAGACGGGCGGCGCCTACTTCCCCGTCACCTTCCCGACGGAGCTGCCCACGACGCTCGCCACCATCAACGCCCTCATGCGCAGCCAGTACAGCCTCGCCTTCCGCCCCGACGAGCAGCGCCGCGACGGCAAGCGCCGCAAGCTCGAAGTCAAGGTGGACGTGGACGGCGACGGCAAGTACGACGACAAGGACTTCATCGTCCGCGCCCGCCAGTTCTACAACCCGCCCAAGGACGAGAAGGTCGGCGGGGAGCAGTAGACGGTAGTCGGCAGGGAAAGAAATTCGGGGGCGACGCAACTGGCGTCAGCCCCCGATTCGTTTTTCTACTGACTACCGGCTACCGCCTTTTCACATCGCATACAGCCGGACGCGGAACTCGTCGTTGAGCGCGTGGACCTCGGCCTTGCGGCCGGCGAAGAGGCGGGCGTGGCGGAGCAGGGCCGGCAGGCCGCCCGTCGGGAGCCGCAGGCCGTAGGCCGGGCTCTTGAAGAGCGCCGCGAGCTGCGGGTTGAGCTGCTGCGGCACCCCGTAGCGGATGGCGCGCTGCGCGGCGGGCGCGAAGCCTGCGGTGCGGCGCGGGTTCGTGACCTCGACGGAGCGGTCGAAGATAAGCAGGCGCGTCGGGACGCCCGCGAGCGCGAGGTCCCGGTGGACGAGCGCGTTGGCTATGGCCTCGGCGACGGCGTCGCGTTGGTGGCTCGGGCGCGGCTCGACCGGGCCTTCGGCGTGGGCCGCGCGCGGCCGCTTCTCAAGCAGATCGCAGTAACGCTCGACGAACCTCAGGGCCGACTCGTAGAGCGTGTGCAGGTTGCCTTTAAGCTCGACGGTCTCGACCTTCGGCGCCTGCGTCGTGTCGCCCGCGAACCGCGTGGCCGTCACCGAGGCGCGCGGCAGAAGCTCCGCCACGCGCTCGTCGCGCCCGAACAGCAGCAGGCCGGCGAGCGTCGGCGCGACCCTTTCGGAGCGCGCGCCCGTGGCGGCCGGCACCGCGAGCATCAGATCGCGCTCAAGGACTTCGCCCGTCGGGTAGCCGGCTCCGCCGCGCGACGAGTCGAAGGCGTCGCCGTCGAACTCGCGGACGAAACTCCACAGGTGCGCCTCGTCTATGTCTTCGACTTCCGCGCCGACGGCCGGGATGTTCTCCTGCCTGACGGGCCGGGCCTCGTCCATCAACGCCGACAGCTCGTCGCGCGCCGCCTCGCGCCGCTCGGCGCCGACGCGGATGAAGAAGCGGCCGTCGCGCGTCCGGTAGGGCCGGCGCTTGGCCTCCACGTCGAGGGCGACGACGCGCCTGCCGTTGTCGAAGGCGATGATGTCTATGTAGGGGAAGACCTGCGGGACCACGTCCTCGCGACAGATGCGGACCAGCTCGTCGCGCACCGACTCCGGGTCGTCCACGCCCTCGACCCTCATGTTGTCGTTGACGCCGAAGACCATCACGCCGCCGCCCGTGTTGGCGAGCGCGACGAGCCCCTGCGCGATGCGCTCGGGGTTCGAGAGTTTGACTTTGAGTTCGAGGAAGGTGTCCTCGCCCCCGCGGACGAGCGCGAGCAGCTCGGAGCGCGAGGTCTGCGGCGCGGGCGTGGTGAGGTACTCCTGGAAAGAGCGGGACGAGGCGGGCTCGTGACGCTGGTTGCGGAATTTTCTGCGAGCCATTTGTGTAGGGGCGGGGCTCCTGCAACCCGCCCGGACGCCCGCCGAGCTCTTACCCGAAAGTCGGGGGCGTCACTGGATTTCAACCTGTGATCCGACTCCCGTCGTCATCGCCGCGGCCGGTGACGGCGTCGAGAATCTCTAGCTCGCGTCGCTCCAGAGTGCGCCCCTGCGAATCGATCATCAGCAGGTAGAGCCCGCACGCGGCGGCCGCGAACGCGGCGAGTATAGCATACTTGACGGCGTGGCTCCGCGCGGCGTGCCCGGCGAAGACGGCCGCGGCGGGCGGCGCCATCATCAAGAGGAAGAAAGGCACGAACATGAAGCCCGCGACGCCCGACCGGCTCATCCGCTTGCCGAACTCGACGCGCTTCGGGAACTGCATGGAGAGCCAGTTGCCGAAGAGCGCGAACAGCGGCGCGTAGGCGCAGAACGAGAGCACGACGAAGAGGACGGCGGGCGGCGTCAGGTCGCCGAAGAAGACGCCGCCCGCCACGACGCCCATCGCCACCAGCGCGGTCGAGATGAGCGTCACGGCCGCGTTCTTCCCCTTCAAAATCTTCCCGCGCGGGACGGGCGAGAGCACGAGCGCGCGGAAGCCCGCGCCGTCGTAGCCGAAGAGGTTCGTCGAGAGCGGCGAGACGAGCGTGAAGATGTAGAGCACGCTGAAGACGGCGCCCGCGCCCTCCGCGTACGGCGTCAGCGTCCCCAGCCCCGCGCGCCCGCCCCCGCCGAACGGCGCCATCCTGATGACGATGGTCAGCCCGACCGCCATGATGCCTATCACGCGCAACTGCGCGTTGCGCGACGCGTAACGCAACTCCTTCTCGACGACGGCCGAAGACTCCGCCGACACGAACGGCAGACGCCAGCCCGCGTGACGCCTCACGAGCGAGCCCTCGTCCTCCTTCACCGCCGACGGTCGTTTGGCACGCCCGCCGCCTATGCCGAGCGCCGTCCGCCGCGCGACGCGGTAGGCGAGCACGAGCGAGGCGAGCGCGTAAGCCGCGAGGACCGCCAGCGAGACGAAGTAGCCGCCGCCTTCGGGGCGCAGCCCGTAGGAGAGCGCGTGCGCGACGGCGCCGGGCGGCGTCCAGCGCGCCCGCTCGAAGTATTGGCCGTAACGCTCGGCCAGCGGGAGCAGTTGCCCGAACAGCGCGCCCGTCATGCCGAGCGCCGCGCCGAGGAGCGCCAGCAGCGTCTCGCCCCGCGTCCGCCGCGTCCGCATCAACGCGCCCACGCCCACCGCCAGCAGTTTCGAGAACGCCATCCCGAACGCCACGCCGAACGCCGACACGAGGAGCGCCGCCGCGACGTGACCCGTCGCCAACCCCGCGCCGAGCCCGACGGCGAAGACGGCCGGGATGGCGAAGACCGCGGTCAGGCTCGTCAGGTCGCTCAGCAGGTCGAAGGCGAAGAGCTTGCCGAGCGAGATGGGGTACATCAGCATCGAGCTCGGCTCGAAGCGCCCGCCGCCGCCCAGCGCGACCGGCGTCAGCGCCCACATCATGAAGACCGTCGTGATGATGAAGCAGAGGAGCACGTAGCCCTCGCGCGGGCTGATATCCTCGCCGCCCCTCGGCGTGGCGAGGAAGTAGCCGGCCGCCGCGAGCCCGGCCGCGACCGCCAGCGACAGCGCGAGCCCCGCCAGCAGCCCCGCCGCGGACGCGACCTTCCCCGCCACCGCCCTCCGCGAACGCAGCGAGTTCCTGAACAGCCTCCACTTCAGCCAGACCAGCGCGACGAACTGTGCCATACGTCGGCCCCATTGTAGGTATAATGCGCCGCAGGAAAGAAATGTTCAGAAGGCGACCCCTTCATCTTCTTCTCCCGCCGGCGCTCGCCGCGCTGCTCGCCTGCGCCACGCTGGCGGCGGCGCAACCGTCGCGGCCCCTCTGGCCGGGCTCGCGCTTCACGGAGGCCGACCGCGCGCTCTCCGTCCGGCGCGGCCTTGAGTTCGTCTACCGCACCGCGCTCGACGAGGACAACTTCCGGCTCTACGGCAGCGACTACCTCTGGTGCTTCTACACCGTCGGCGAGAGCGTGAGCGACCCCGGGGTGCGGCGCGAGGCGCGGAGGATGGGCGTCGAGCGCGCGCGCCTCTGGCTGAAGCTCCACCGCACGCTCCCGCGCGACGCCGACGCCCAGACCGTCAGCGACTTCGCCTTCGGCGCCGACGCCGCCTCGGGCCTCGGCTTCCGCGACGAGCATTTGAAGGCGCGGGTGCGCCGCGCCGCCGCGCGCTTCGGCCCGCGCGACTTCCTCCTCTTCGACCCGGCGAACGAGTCGCCGCCGGCAGACGTGCCCGACGAGTGCGACCTCGACGGAGTGCGCAACGCGCGCGGCGCCAAAGCCTGCCGCGCCTGCCGCCGCCCGCTCAAGATGCGCACGCCGCAGGACGTTTGGTACGACGCGTTGATTACGACTTACGTCGGCGAACGCTACGGCGTCCGGCTCGGCGCTTCTTACGGGGAAGTCCTCCGCTGGCTCCCCTCCCTGCGGCCTTACAGGGCGGCCGACCCCGCCGCGCCCGACGGCGGCCCCGGCTTCTACGACACGGTCTACGCCCTGACCCACGTCGTCTACACCCTGAACGACTACGGCCTCTACACGCTCTCGCCGCGCCTGCTCGCCCCAGAATACGAGTTCCTGCGCGCCAACCTGCGCGAGGCCGTCCGCCAGCGCGACGCCGACATGCTCGGCGAGTTCATGGACTCGCTGCGCGCGTTTGGTTTAGACGAGCGCGACCCGGCGATGCGTGCCGGCGTCGAATACCTGCTCGCCAACCAGAACGCGGACGGCAGTTGGGGAGACACGAAGGAGCGCGACATCTATCTCCGCTATCATCCGACTTGGAACGGCGTCGCCGCGCTCAGCCGCTACCGCTGGCGCGGCCCCTCGCCGAGACTCAGGAAGTACAGACACCTTCTGCACGACAACCCGGACACGGAGCACGAACGACTATGACCGACTCGCTTGGAGAGCATTACCTTAGTGACGCCTTGCAGGTCTTCCGCAACCTCAAGAGGATGGCCGAGAGGGCCGCGTCGCAGCTCGACGACGAAGAGTTCTTCCGCGCGATTGACGCGGAGTCGAACAGCGTCGCCCTCATCATGAAGCACATGGCCGGCAACATGCGCTCGCGCTGGACCGACTTCCTGACGAGCGACGGCGAGAAGCCCGACCGCCATCGCGACTCGGAATTTCTCATCGAAGGCGAAGACCGCCGCGCCGTAGAGCAGCGTTGGGAGGCGGGCTGGCGCTGCGTCTTCGGCGCGATAGAGCCGCTCAAGCCCGAAGACCTCCTGCGCACCATCACGATAAGGGGCGAGCCCCACACGGTCGTCATGGCTATCAACCGACAGCTCTCGCACTACGGGCAGCACACCGGCCAGATCGTCTTCCTCGCCAAGCACCTCAAGGGGGCCGGCTGGCAGACCTTAAGCATCCCGCGCGGCCAGTCCGAGACCTTCAACGAGAAGATGCGGGGGGAGAAGCCGCGTGGTTGAAGAGGCCACGCGCGCCTACGTCGGCATGGGCTCGAACCTCGGCGACCGCGCCGCCCACCTCCTGCGCGGCGTCCGCGGGATGCTGGCCTCGGGCCTCCGCGTCGCGCGCCTCTCTTCCGTCTACGAGACCGAGCCCGTTGGCGTCCCCGGCGAGCAGCCCGCCTACCTCAACATGGTCGCGGAGCTTTCGCCGCCCCTGCCGCCGCCCGAAGAACTCCTCGCGCTCCTCCTCGGAGTCGAGCGCGCCGAAGGGCGGCGACGCGACCGCCCGCTCGCCCCGCGCACGCTCGACCTCGACCTCCTGCTCTACGGCGACCTGCAAACGTCTTCCGCCTCGCTCGTCCTCCCACACCCGCGCCTCCAACTGCGCCGCTTCGTCCTCGCGCCCCTCGCCGAGCTGATACCCGAAGCACGCCACCCCGTCACGGGCCGAACCTTCGCCGAACTCCTCGCCGCGGCGGACGAAGGCCAAACGGTTCGGCCTTTGGGCCCTTAGATTGAGATTTACGATTTCGGATTTACGCCCTATAATCCCGGCTCACCGCTTTACCGCGCGTTCAGACGGGCATAGAATCACGAGCATGCACAGTCCACAACCCGGACTCGCCCCAGGGCTCACGGCGTCTCATGCCGGCGGGCCGCAATTCAACCACTCACAAGACTCCGTAGCCGAAAGGGTGTGACCGCCAGATGGTTTACCTCAAACAGCAGCGGCCCGAGAAAGTGACCGTCCCCTCGGTCCGGCAGAGCAAGGAGCGCGGCGAGCGCCTCGTCTGCCTGACCGCCTACGACTACCCGACCGCGCGCATCGTGGACGAGGCCGGCACCGACATCATCCTCGTCGGCGACTCTCTGGGGAACGTCGTGCTCGGCTACGACTCGACGGTGCCCGTCACGCTCGAAGAGATGCTCCACCACACGCGCGCCGTGCGCCGCGGCGTCGAGCGCGCCCTGCTCGTCGCCGACATGCCCTACGGCTCCTACCACGCGGGCGCGGACGACGCCGTGCGCGCCGCGCTCCGGCTGGTGAAGGAGGCGGGCGCCGAGGCCGTCAAGCTGGAGGGCGGGCGCGCACGCCTCGATGTCGTGCGCCGGCTCGTCGCCGAAGAGATTCCCGTGATGGGCCACATCGGCCTCACCCCGCAGTCCCTGCACAAGCTCGGCAGCTACCGGCTGCAGGCGAAGACGGCCGACGCCGCACGCGCGCTCATCGAGGACGCACGCGCGCTCGAAGAGGCCGGCGCCTTCGCGCTCGTCCTCGAAGTCGTCCCGCACGAGATCGCGCGCGAGGTGACGGCGGCCCTGCACGTCCCGACCATCGGCATCGGCGCCGGCCCCGACTGCGACGCGCAGATTCTCGTCCTCCACGACCTGCTCGGCCTCAGTTTCAGCCCGACCCGCCCGCGCTTTGTCCGACAGTACGCGGACCTCCGCG
>DATHBF010000143.1:0-9519 GCA_035296285.1 Pyrinomonadaceae bacterium
GTCGAACAGCCTTCCTGACAGAAAAACTTATTTGAGTTGTTCGAGGAAGCCCGCGAGCTCCGGCGGGAGGGGCGCGTCGAAGCCGAGCCATTGGCCGGTTGAAGGGTGGTGGAAGCCGAGGCGGGCGGCGTGTAGGAACTGGCGGCCGAGGGAGGCGACCGCGGCGCGGAGTTTCGGGTCGCGGAGGTTCTTGTCGCGGCCGCCGCCGTAGGGCTCGTCGCCGACGACGGGGTGGTTCATCCAGGCGAGGTGGACGCGTATCTGGTGCGTGCGACCGGTCTTGATCTCAACGTCGAGGAGCGTCATGCGCTCGAAGCGGCGGCGGGCCTTCCAGATGGAAAGGGCCGCCCGCCCGCCGCGCACCACCGCCATGCGCGTCCGGTTGCGCGGGTCTCGGCCCAGGGGCTGCTCAATCTTCCCCTTGTCTTCCTTGACGACGCCGTAAACGAGCGCCGCGTAGGACTTGAAGACCGTCCGCGCGCGGAACTGGTCCGAAAGGCTCTCGTGCGCCCGCGCCGTCTTCGCCACGACAATCAACCCCGACGTGTCGCGGTCCAGGCGGTGGACGATGCCCGGCCGCAGGGGCGAGCCCGGCGCGCTCGCTTCCCGCGCCTGTAGTCTGAACGCGACGGCGTTGGCGAGCGTGCCCGAACGCACGCCGGACGCCGGGTGGACGACCATGCCCGCCGGCTTGTTGACGACCACCACCTCTCCGTCCTCGTAGACGATGTCGAGCGGAATCTCTTCCGGCTCTATTTCGGACGGCGACGGCGCGGGCAGTTCGACCTCGACGCGCTCGCCGGCCTTCAGTTTGTGCGACGGCTTCGCCGCGCGACCGCCGACGAGCACGTCCCCGTCGTCTATCACGCGCTTCAAGGTCGAGCGGCTCACGCCCTCGACCCTCGCCGCCAGAAACGCGTCGAGCCGCGCGCCCGCGTCCTCCTCGGACGCCTCAAACACAAGCGCCTCGGCCTCTGGCTCGACAACTCCTTCGTCGCTCTCTTCCTCAGTCATGGTCTCGATTTTAGATTGACGGGGCGAAGTTAGCACGGGCGAGGGGCGAAGGAAAAAGGAGCGCGGGGTCGGGCACCCGACCCCGCGCTCCCGCCCATCCCGCCGCGGCCCACGCCTCCCGCCGCGGCTTCAACGCCCCGGCGACAGCCCCGGAAGGGTGGTCTGAAAATAAGCCTCGACCTGACTCTCTATCTCCGGCCCGTAGGCGCCGACCCAGTTCTTCTCCACGCGCCCGGCCGCCGAGACGGCGATGGTCTGCGGCGTCCGGCCCAGCAGGTAGCCAGCCCGCGACTCGGCGGAGACGCCACGGTAGACCGTGAACCCGATGGCGTGCCGGGCCACGTAATCCTCCACGCCCTCGTCCTCCAGCGACAGCGCGACGAAGTTATAGCGTCCCTTCGTTGCGGCGGCGAGCGCCTTCGCGTTGTCGAGGTTGCGTGCGCACCAGACGCAGCGCGGGGTGAAGACGTAGAGGATGAGGGGGAGATCGTTCCCCCCGACGGAGACGGGCTCGCCGCGCAGAGTTCTCGCCGCTATCGCGGGGGCTGCGGCGCCCACTTCGAGTCGGGCCTCGGTCGTGAGACCTTTCGGCGCCCGTCCCAGCCGGATGACCTGCGAGGCGAGAACCAAGTTCAATATCACGGAGACGCAGAGCAGGGCCGTCAACAGTGATGGACGGGACAGCCGCGGCATTCGCAAAGCTCTTGCGCTGGTAGTCATGACGTAACGGTGAATCGTTTTCAACGGCGCGGCGTCATTGCACGGCCGCTTCCGGCGGCCGGCGGCCGTCGGCCGTGCCCAGTGCCTCGGCCTTCCACTTCAAGATGGTCGCGAGCGCCGTAATCCGGCGGAGCCGGTCTTCGAGGGCGCTAGCCGCCTGCCGCGCGCGCGTCTCATCAAGGGCGGCTAAGGAGGCGAAGGCCGCGTGGTCGTAGCCGACGCGCCCCAGCCCGGTGTCCACCCCACTCCTGTTCGCCGCCGCGACCATCCGGTCGAACATCTCGAAGGCCAACGGCGCGTCGAACGGCGCGACGGCCGCCGCCAACCTGCCAAGCCCTTGCAGCGCGGCGTCCGACTCGCGGCCGGTGGCGAAGAAGGACGAGGGGACGCCCGCGGGCGGCGCGAACGGGGCGGCGTCCGCCTTCTCCAACTGCCGCATCGCGCGCAGGCCGAGGCTCGACACGCACGCCGCGTCCTTCTTCGCGGCGCAGACCTTGATGAGCGCCGTGTAGACCTGCACGAGCGGCGCGGCCCTCGTCAGCCGCTCGGCTAGCAGGGAGGCGGCGGTCACGTCGCCCTTGGCGGCGAGTCCGAGCGCCTCGTTGAGGTTCGCCTTCTCTGTGTGCTGGGCCTTGCGCGGCCCGTCCGGCAGCTTGTCAATCGCCTTGCGCGCCCGGTCGTACTCGCCGTTGCCGATGAGCGAGTTGATGCTCCGGTCGTCGGGGTCGTCGGCTTCGGCGGCGGCGTGGCGTCGTTTCTCGGCGCGCTCACGCCCGGCCCTCTCGCTGTCGGGCGTCGGCAGGGACGAGTCCCGTCCGGGAATCCTGCTCCGCGCCTCAAGCTCGTGGAACGCGCCCGCCAACTCAGGCGCGTGTTGCTTGAGCGGGAGCCACGCGGACATGAGCATGCCCCTCATGTACTTGACGCTGCCCGGCTCGCTGCGCTCCATCCGCCCAAGGCTCTCGACCACGAAGGCGGCGTAGGCGCGCATGACGGCCGGCCCCGGTCGAGGCGTCTGCCCATTCGGGTCTCCGAAAAAGCTGTTCGGCTGCAACAGCTCGACGAACGTGAGGTGCAACACGGCGGCGCTCCCGTCCCTGCCCGACAGTGGGAGCCGGCGCAGGCCCTCGATGTACTTGAGGATAAGGCGGTCGGCGGCGGCGCGGTCGCGCCGCGCCAGCTCGTTGATGACGCCCGGCGCGGCGCCGCGCGCGGGGTCGAGGCCGAGCGACTTCTCGACGAAGCGGACGGCGCCCTCAGCATCGCCGCCTCCGAGCGCCGTCTGCGCCAGCCGCCCGTAGAGGTCGCCGCCCTCGGACTCCGCGCCGTCCTGCCGCAGCAGCTCGTCGGCCAGACTCTCGTCGCGGCTCGCGACGGCCAGCACGCGCAGTCTCACGTCGAGGCGCGCGCGCCCCTCGGCGCTCGCCCACGACGACTCGGAGGCCGCGGCCCGCGCGCCGCCCGGTTCGCGCCCCTCCTTCTCCGTAGTCAGGCGGTAAGCGTCGCGCAGCAACTCCTTCGCCGCCTCGGGGTCGAGCGGCCAGACGGCGGCGGCAATCTCGACCCTGGCGGCGGCGCGAGCGAGCGGCGCAGCGAGTTCTGCCGACTCGTCCGCCAACCACCGCAGCTCGTTGAGCAGCGCCGCGTGCTGCTCAACGTCGGCAGCAGCGGGCGTCTTCCGCGCCTCCTGACCGAGCGCGGCCGGGAGGTTCACGAGCAGCAGGAGTGTTGACAGGATGAAGGCTTTCAACATGGCTTAACCTTCGACGATGGATCGCGCGAGTCGGGCGGGGCGGAATCGCGGCTCCACCCCGGCTCGCCGGTTACTGCTGCGGCCCCGCGTCTTTGGTGTGGCCGCGCAGTTGGCACTGGTAGTCCGCCGACTCGTTGCACACATTCTCCTCGCAGTCGTCGCAGATGCCCGTCGTCTGGCTGCACTTCATGTAGTAGTTGCCGGCGGAGCTGCCACAGCTCAGGAAATAGCAGTAGCCGCCACTGCATTGCCCCATTGGATACATCGACGAGGCGTAGACGGCGGTCACGGCGGAGAAGACGGTCGCGGCGAAGGCGAAGGCTAAGAACAGGCCCCGGGCCATTTTCTTCAGAGAGGTGAACATGGGTAGGCTCCTTTGGCAAAGTCGGGTGGGACCCGACATGTGAAAGTAGGGATTCGCGGGATGGGCCGCGGGCCGGCTCTGCCGAATCCGATTAATCTCACCTTACAGTATGAGGGCCGAGGAAACTTTGAAGGCCCGAGACGGGATAGACGCGTCGCAATATACACGCGCGCTGCGCTTCGTGCAAACTTTTTATGGGAGCTCGTTCACCGCGCGTGCCGGTCGCGCGGCGCTCAGGCGGGAGCCCGCGTCCGCTTCGCCCGCGTCGAAGGCGAGCGCGTCAGTCTCCGTCGCTTCCGTGTCGCCGCCCATCATGCCGCGGCGGACGCCGCCTGGAACCTGCGCCTGCGGACGACGAGGGTGATGAGGGCGGCGAAGAAGACGACGAGGCTGATGAGCTGCGAGGTCGAGAGCCCCGTGGAAGACGAGATGCCGGCAACGTCTCCGCGCGGGTCGTCGCGGACGAACTCGATGAGGAAGCGCGTCAGCGCGTAGAGCACGGCGTAGGCGAGGATGACCTGGCCGCTTATGCGCTTGCGCCGGTGGAGCCAGAGCAGGAAGAGGAAGATGACGAGGGCGGCGAACGACTCGTAGAGCTGCGTCGGATGAAGGTGGACGCCGAGCGGCACGCCCGTCACGCGGTGGCCGGCCTCCGTGAACTCGACGCCCCAGGGCAGCGTCGTCGGCCTGCCCCAGCAGCAGCCGGCCGCGAAGCAGCCCTGCCGCCCGATGGCCTGGCCGATAGCGACGGCCGGCGCGAACGCGTCGGCCGTCGTCAAAAAGTTCAAGCCGTAACGCCGCATCAGCAGCGCGGCCGCGCCCAGGCCCCCGAGGAAGCCGCCGTACCAGACGCCGCCCGAGCGGAGGAAGTCGAGCGAGAAGAGCTGCCCGAGGTTCTCGGCGTACTCGGGCTCGACGACCATCAGCAGCAGCTTCGACCCGACGAGGCCGCCCAGCAGCATCCACAGCCCCAGGTCGAAGACGCGCTCGCGCGGCAGCCCGTCGCGCTCGCCGAGTCGCGCCGCCACGAAGAGCGCGGCCAGGAACGCCAGCGCCAGCAGCACGCCGTACGTGTTGACGGGGAAGCCGCCGATGCGAAAAAGTTCAGGGTACATAATTCGAGTGATGAGTGATGGACGATGAGGAAGGCTTCGGCCGTCACTCGTCACCGGGCACTCGTCACTTCCTTTCTCCTGCCTTCCCGCCTTCCTTCGAGGAAGAGGTCGAGGGCGAGCAGGCCGGCGCCCGTGCAGATGGCCGCGTCGGCGACGTTGAAGGTCGGCCACTGGTATGAGCCGATGAAGACATCTATGAAGTCTATGACGTGGCCGAGGCGGACGCGGTCGGTCAGGTTGCCGGCCACGCCCGCGAGCAGGAGCGACAACGCGCCGAGCACGCGGTCCTCCGTCCTCTTCGTCCGGAAGAAGTAGAGCAGGATGCCGACGAGGGCCAGCGCCGCCAGCCCCGAGAGCATCCAGCGCCCGAACTCGCCGCCCTCCTGGAACTGGCCGAAGGCAATGCCGGGGTTCTCCGCGTAGGAGAAGCGGACCGTGTCGCCGACGAGGCTGACGGTGTCGCCCGCGCGCAGTCGCCTGACGGCCCAAGCCTTCGTCAACTGGTCCGCGAGGTAGACGCCCGCCGAGCCGAGAAGGTAGGCCGCGCGCCACGCCACGCCACGCACGCCCTCGCTCACGCCGCGCCCCCTTCGGCCTCAATCTCGGCCAGCGCGGCGACGCACCGCTCGCACGCCGTCGGGTAGCGCGTGAACTGGCCGACCTGCTCGGAGTAGTTCCAGCACCGCTCGCATTTCTGACCCTCCGCGCGGCGCACCTCGACGCGCAGGGAGCCCTCGCCCTCGGCCGCCAGCGCGAGCGAGACCCGCGAGACGATGAAGAGGTAGCGCAGCTCGTCGCGGTACTGTTCGAGCAGGTCGAAGGTCTCGCGCCTGGCCGCGAGCAGGACGTGCGCTTCGAGGCTGCTGCCGATCTGCTTAGCTATGCGCGCCTCTTCGAGCGCGCGCAAGACCACGTCCCTCACGGCGAACAGCTCGGCCCAGCGCGCGAGCAGCGCCCCGTCCCCCTGCGCGGTGACGACGACGGGGAACTCGGCCGCGTGGACCGAAGGCGGCACGCCCTCCCCCCCCGCGCGGACCTCGGGCAGGTTCTCCCAGATTTCGTCCGACGTGAAGACGAGGACGGGCGCGAGCAGTCGGGCCAAGTCCTCCGCGATGTGGTTCAGCGCCGTCTGCGCCGAGCGCCGCTCCTCGGAGCGCGGGGCCGCCGTGTAGAGGCGGTCCTTGATGATGTCGAAGTAGCGCGCCGACAGAGTAACCGTGCAGAAGTTGTAGAGCGCGTGGTAGGCGGCGTGGAACTCGTAAGCCTTGTAGGCGGCGACGACGCGCGCCGTCACCTGGTCAAGCTCGGCCAGCGCCCAGCGGTCTATCTCGTGCATCTCGGGGAGCGGCACAGAGTCGCGCGCCGGGTCGAAGCCGTCGAGGTTGCCGAGCGCGAAGCGCGCCGTGTTGCGCATCTTGCGGTAGGCGTCGGACGCGCGCTGTAGGATTTCGTCCGAGCAGCGCACGTCCTCCTGAAAGTCGGACGAGGCGACCCAGAGGCGGAGTATCTCGGCGCCCGAGTCCTTCACCACCTCGTTCGGCGAGATGCCCGTGCCCTCGGACTTGCTCATCTTCTGGCCCTGCACGTTGATGACCCAGCCGTGCGTGACGACCGCCCTGTAGGGCGCGCGGTCGTGCGCGGCGAGGCCCACCATGAGGCTGGAGTTGAACCAGCCGCGGTACTGGTCGCCGCCTTCGAGGTACACGTCCGCGGGCCAGCGCAAGGATTCGTACTTCTCAAGCACGGCGACGGAAGACGAGCCGCTGTCGAACCACACGTCGAGGATGTCGGTCTCCTTCGTGAACTCCGCCCCGCCGCAAGCCCCGCACCTGAAGCCCTCGGGCAGAAGCCCGCCCGCCTCGCGCGTGTACCAGGCGTCGGCCGACTCCTTCTCGAAGATGTCGGCGACGTGGTTTATCACGTCCTTGTCGGCGACGGCCTCCTGGCAGCCCGAGCAGTAGAAGGCGGGGATGGGCACGCCCCAAACCCTCTGGCGCGAGACGCACCAGTCGGGCCGCCCCTTTAGCATGTTGCGCATCCGGTCCTCGCCCCACGCGGGCACCCACTCGACCCCTTCAACTTCGCGCAACGCGCCCTCGCGCAAAGACGCGGGCTCGGCCGTCACGTCTTCCGTGAAGTTCGAGCGGTCGCGGCCGTCGTCGTCCTGCTCGAACTGCCGCGTGTCGAGTGCGGGCGCGTCGAGCGAGATGAACCACTGCGGGGTGGCGCGGAAGATGACGGGGTTCTTGCAGCGCCAGCAGTGCGGGTAGCGGTGGCCGTACTCTTCGGAGTGGAGCAGGACGCCGCGCTCGCGCATGAAGTCGACGATTAGCGGGTTGGCCTCGAAGACGGAGAGGCCGGCGAAGTGCTCGACCTCCTGCGTGAAGCGGCCGGCGTTGTCCACGGGGCAGTAGATGTCGAGCCCGTAAGACTTGCCGATGACGAAGTCGTCGTGGCCGTGGCCCGGCGCGGTGTGGACGAGCCCCGTGCCGGCCTTCCCCGTCGCCTTCCGGTCGCGGGCCTCGCCCACGTCGAGCTCCGTCTCGGCGTCCGATTCGCCGCCGAGCGTGACGTGGTCGCCGAGCATCAAGAGCGACGGCCGGTCGAGCCACGCGTGGCGCGCTTCCAGACGGTCGAGGCGCGAGCCGGGGAAGCGCGCGAGGACTTTCGATGAAGGCGCGGCTTCGAGGCCGAGCTTTTCGGAGACGGTCTCAAGCAGGTCGGCGGCGACGACGTAGACCTCGCCGTCGGCCTCGAAGGCGGCGTACTCGAAATTCGGGTTGACGGCGATGCCGAGGTTGGCGGGGAGCGTCCAGGGCGTCGTCGTCCAGATGAGGAAGAAGACCGGGCGCGGGTCGTCGTCGTCGCCCAACAGCTCGCGCTTGAGCGCCTTGCCGTCGAGCGTCGCCTCGTCCAGAGGGAACTTGACGTAGACGGAGGGGCTCGTGTGCTCGCGGTACTCGACCTCGGCCTCGGCCAGCGCCGTCTGGTCGTGGATGCACCAGTAGACGGGGCGCGCGCCCTTGTAGACGTAGCCGCGCTCGACGAAGCGGCCGAAGAGTCGCGCCGTCTCCGCCTCGTAGTGGTTCGACATCGTCAGGTACGGGTCTTCCCAGAGGCCCGTCACGCCGAGGCGCTGGAAGTCGCGCGTCTGGCTCTTCAAGGCGTTCGCGGCGTGCTCGCGGCAGGCGCGGCGGAAGCTGACGACGGGCATGTCCTCGCGCTTCTTCCCCTTCGAGGTGAGCGAGCGCTCGACGAACTGCTCGATGGGCAGCCCGTGGCAGTCGTAGCCGGGCACGTAGGGCGCGTCGTAGCCCATCATGGTGCGCGTCTTGACGACCATGTCCTTGAGGATTTTGTTGAGCGCGGTGCCGAGGTGGATGTCGGAGTTGGCGTAGGGCGGCCCGTCGTGGAGGACGAAGCGCTCGCGCCCCTCGCGCGAGCGGCGGATGAGGGCGTAGAGGTCCATCTCGGCCCACTTCTTCAGGCGGGCCGGCTCCGACTGCCCCAGGTTGGCCTTCTGCGCGAAGGCCGTCTTCGGCAGGTTGACCGTCTTCTTCAGCTCAAGCGGTGTCTCGGTTGACATATGCGTCCCTGTTTCCCGTTGCCGTGAATTTCCGATACTAGCGCACCCAACTTTCAAAAGCGAAACGCCCGAACTACTTCCCCCGCGGGGGCGGTAGTCCGGGCGCGCCGGGCGCCGATGTTAAATGGCCGAGCGTTCAGCCGATGAACATCTCCTCCTCCCCGTAGGTCTGGTCAATCTGTTTCGGCGTGGGGGCCACGAGCACTTCCAGACCGCGCCGGACCCCCGCCATAATCGCGGCCAGCTCGCGGGCCGGGCTGACGATGCGCGCGGTGATGAAGTCGGTCGTGACCATCATCTGGCGGTGCGTGCTGTCTATCGAGCGGCTGATCATCTCGACCTTGTCGCGGGCCGTCGTCGCCGAGGCGCCGACCAACTCTTTAAGCTCGCGGACCTCGTCCTTGATGAGCGACATCGACTCGGAGAAGTGCATCGTCGCCGTCGAGAGGTGGCCCGACATGACGCCGACCTCCGCGGCCACCGTGCGCCCCTCGGCCGCGATCTGCTTGACCTGGTCGGTAAGCGTGCCGACGCGCTCGATCAGCGGCTCGATCTTCCGCTCGACGTTGATGACGAGGCGGGCGAGGCGGGCGACGACCAGCGCGATGGCGACTATCGCGGCCGCGATCACCGCGAACGAGACGGCCACGATCACCAGCACCCAGAACGCCGGGTCGTTCGTACTCATCTGGAGGGCCAGGGGCATAAAACTCAAGCTTCCGACTGTTCCCCGCCTTCGAGGGCCGCCGGCTGGCCGTCGACGGAGGGTTCGGTGCGCCGCTTCTCGTCGCGGTACGCCTGGCGGCCGGCGTCCCAGGCGGCCGAGAAGTGTTCGCCGCGGCGCGCGGCGGCCTCGCGCGCGCCCGAGGCCAGCTCGCCCGCGCGCGACGCGGCCGCGTCGTAGTACTCGCCGGCGCGCGCGCCCAGTTGCGTCCCCGTCTCGCGGGCGCGGTCCACGCCCTTGCGC
>DATHBF010000144.1:0-5093 GCA_035296285.1 Pyrinomonadaceae bacterium
CCTCCACTGGTTCGTGTGGGACGTGGAGGCTTACGCGTGGGGTGGCGCCGTGGGCACGGACTTCGTCCCGCTCCTCAACCCCCGCGCGCTCTCGTGCGGCGTGCTCGTCGCGTGCCTCGGCGCGGCCGCGTGGCTGCACAGGCAGTCGCCCGCGCGGAGGGAGGCGGCGGGCGAGTGGGAGGCGCAGGCGGCCGGCATCTACTCGCTGGCCGCGAACCTGCTCGCGCTCACGCTCCTGACCCTGGACCTCAACGACTACTTCGAGCGGCGCAAGGCGCTGGCCTCGGGCGGCGAGTCGCCGGGCTACCTGCCGGGGCGCATCGAGAACGCGCGGCAGTTCTCGTTCACGGCGCTCTGGACCTTCTACGGCGCGACGCTCGTCGCCTTCGGCGCGAGGTTCAAGGGGCGCGTGCTGCGCTGGGCCGGGCTCGTCCTCATCGCCCTGACGACCGTCAAGGCGCTCTCCCTCGACCTCTCCTACTACGCGGCCCCGTGGCACGCGCCCGTCTTCAACCAGACCTTCATGGCCTTCGCCCTGCTCGTCGGCGCCTACGCGCTCGCGGCCCGACTCTTCGAGCGTTCGCCGCACGTCAAAGAGGATGAGCGGTCCGTGCTGCCGGCGCTGGTCGTCGCCGCGAACCTGCTGGCCGTCGTCGCGCTGAGCGCAGAGGCGGTCGGCTACTTCGAGTCGCAGATTTCGCCGGGGGGCGGGCCGGAGCGGCTGCGCGACCTGGAGCTGGCGAAGCAGCTCTCGCTCTCGATGGTGTGGGCCGTCTACGGCGCGGCGCTTCTACTTTATGGCCGGGCGCGCGGGACGAAGCTGGTCAGGATGCTCGGGCTCGGCCTGCTCTCGCTGACGACGCTCAAGGTCTTCTTCTGGGACCTCTCGTCGCTCGAAGGCGTCAAACGCATCATCTCCTTCATCGTCCTCGCCGTCATCCTGCTCGCCGTCTCCTACCTCTACCAGCGGAGCCTGCAACAGCAGCGCGCCGCCGGCCCTGAAGACGGGTGACTCGGTTTGAGGTTGAGTGTGAGGGGAGGCGGGATTTAAAACAGGGGGCTGTGGGCCGGACTCAACCCGCATCGTGCGCGGCGTGGCGCGAGACTTCGTCGTCCATCCGGCCGGCGAGCATGAGGGCGACCATCTTGTAGTCGCCCATCAGCGACCAGAGCGGGTGCTTGAAGGTGGCGGGCCGGTTGTGCTCGACGAAGAAGTGGGCGACCCACGCGGCGCCGTAGCCGACGACGAGCGCGACGGGCAGCCAGCGCCAGCGGCCCGCCGCCGCGAGGCCGACGAGCAGCGCCGTGCTCGCAAGCGTCCCCGCCGCGTGCAGGGCGCGCGTCGCCGGCCGGCTGTGCTCGCGCACGTAGAAGGGCCAGAACTCGCCGAACGTCTTCATCTCTTCGCTCATCTTCGTCCTCACTCTTCGCCGTGCGTGAAGAGGCGGCTGTAGTCGTGCGGGGCGGCGGGCGCGACGCGCGCGAGTCTGAGGTTCTCTTCGACGTGCGCGGATTGGCTCATGCCGACGAGGGCGGTGGTGACGCCGGGCGTGGAGCGCACGAACTGGATGGCCGTCTGCGCGTCCGTTGCGAGCGAGCCGAGCGGCTCCCGGACGTGGTCGGGCAACTCCTGCGCGACCTTGCCCTGGAGGATGGAGGCGCTGGCGACGACCGTCACGCCGAGCGCCTTCGCGGCTTCGAGCAGGGAGACGCGCGCGCCCTGGTGCGACTGGTTCTCAAGCACCAGCGCCTCGGGCATGGCGAGGTTGACGGGGAGCTGGACGAAGCGGAAGCCGTGGCCGTCGCCGCCCGCCTCGCGCGCCAGCTCCCACATCCTTTCGAGCGCGTGGTGGCCGCGGGCGTTCATCTGGACGCGGAAGCCGTTCCACGTCGCCACGCCGTAGAAGCGCAGGCGGCCGTCGGCGCGCTCCCTCTCAAGCTGCTCGAAGGCCGCACGCAGCCGGCCGTCGAACTCCTCGCGGCTGACTACCTGGAGCTGCGTCTCGGGGTTGTGGACGTAGTACACGTCCACGGTTTCGAGCCCCAGGTTGCGCAGCGACTGCGCGAGCTGGTGCGAGAGGTAGCGCGGCGTCATGCAGTGGCTCCCGGCGACGATGTCGGAGAGTTCGGCGACGCCGGTGCGGACGAAAGTCTCCTCGACGTAGGCGCGCACGCCGGGCTGGCCCGCGGGCGGCCGGGAGTCGAAGGGCAGGTAGCCGCCCTTCGTGCAGACGACCACCTCGTCGCGCGCGAAGCCGTTTGAGGCGAGCTGCCCGAGCGCGTCGCCGACGGAACGCTCGCTGCGCTGGAAGCGGTAGTTGGCGGCCGTGTCTATGAGGTTGGCGCCCAGCTCGACGGCGCGGGCGACGGCCGACGCGTAAGAGCGGTCGGTCTCCTCGTCCCAGTTGCCGAGGTAGGTGCCGATGCCGACGGAGGAGAGCCAGAGGCCCTGCTCGTTGCGGAAGTGACCTTCGGCGGCCACGCCCGCGAAGCGTTCGCGGTAGCGCGCCGTCCCCTCTGCGGTGGCGAAGCCCTGCAAGGCCATAAGGTCTGACTCCTTCTGAGGCGGGATCGGGACGGGGAACTCGCGGCGCGCAGTGTAGCACAGAGGGGAATTAAAGATTTGAAATTTCAAATTTGAAATTACCTGACACCCGCCGCCGCCATGTGATAGGGTTTCGAAACACTTTATGAGCACGCGAGGGGAAGAGAAGGGAACGTCGGAGACTGTGGCGGGCCGCGCCCCCACGCTCGACATCCCGGAGGGGGAGATGCGCGAGCTGGCGCGGGCCTTCTACGAGCTGGCGCTGGAGTGCGCCGCGCCGCCCGAGGCGCTGCCCGTCTTCCCCGAGACTTCGGCCGCGCGCGTCGCCGAAATCTTCCGCCGCCCGCTGCCCTCGGAGCCCGCCGAGCCGGAGGCTCTTCTGGAGGATTGCCGCGAGGCCGTCCGCCACAGCCGGCAGAACAACCACCCGCGCATGTTCGGCTACGTCGCCTCGCCCGCCGCGCCGGCCGGAGTCTTCGCCAGTTGGCTCGCCTCGGCGCTCAACGCGAACGTCACCTCCTGGCGCTCCGCGCCGGCCGCGACCGAGATAGAGAAGACGGTCGTCGGCTGGCTCGCCGAGCTTGTCGGCTTCAAGGGCGCGGGCCTTAACGAAGGCTGCGGCGGTCTCCTGACGAGCGGCGGCTCGATGGCGAACCTGAACGCGCTCTTCGTCGCCCACCGCGCGACGGCCCGCGAGCGCGACCTCGCGGGCGCCTCGCACGACCCTTCGAGCGAGGGGCTCTGGAACGCGGGCGCGCCGGCCACCCTGTACGCCTCGGACCAGGCGCACCTCTCGATACCGAAGGCGGCCGACGTGCTCGGCCTCGGCCGAAGGCAGGTGCGGGTCGTGCCCACGGGCGAAGACTTCCGCATGGACGCGCGCGCGCTCGGCGAGATGGTCGAGCGGGACGAGCGCGCAGGGATGCGCCCCTTCTGCGTCGTCGCCAGCGCCGGCACGGTCTCGACCGGCGCGGTGGATTCGCTGAAGGAGATAGCCGAAGTGGCCCGCGCGCACTCGCTCTGGTTCCACGTTGACGGCGCCTACGGCGCGCTCGCGCGGGCCGACGCGTCGAAGCGCGCTCTCTTCGAGGGGCTCGAAGAGGCCGACTCCGTCTCGCTCGACCCGCACAAGTGGCTCTACACGCCCGTGGACGCGGGCTGTCTCCTCTACCGCGACCCGGCGCGCGCCCGCGCCGCCTTCTCCGGCACGGGCGGCGACTACATACGCGTCTTCGAGCGACAGGAGGAAGAGGCGCACGCCTTCTGGGATTACGGCGTCGAGCTGTCGCGCCCGTTCCGCGCGCTCAAGGTCTGGGCGCTCCTCAGCTACTACGGCGCGCGGCGCGTCGCCGAGTGCATCGCCGAGGACAACGCGCTCGCCGCCCACCTCGGCTCGCTCGTCGGCGCGCGCGAGGACTTCGAGCTGACGGCGCCGGTCACGCTCGGCATCTGCTGCTTCCGCTACGTGCCCGCCCGCGAGCGCCGCGCGCTCGACGAGGCGGCCGACGACGCCGGGCGTGAAGCCGTTAACGCGCGCCTCGACGAGCTGAACGCGCGCCTCATGCAGAGGGTCCAGCGCGGCGGCGCGGCCTACGTCTCGAACGCCGTCCTGCGCGGCCGCTTCTCGCTCCGCGCCTCCATCACCAACTTCCGCACGACGCGCCGCGACCTCGAACTGACGCTCGAATCAATCGCCCGCGCGGCCGAAGAATAGTTAACAAGGGTCGGCATCACAGATGAGCGAAGGCGAGTACGGGCGGGAACTCAAGGTGGCTTTGGAGCTGGCGCGGCGGGCCGGCGCGGCGGCGCTCGCGTATTACGGCGGGCCGCTGAGGGTCGAGCACAAGGAGGAGCTGAACGAGCCGGTGACGCAGGCCGACCGCGCCGTCAACGAGCTGATCGTGCGCGGGCTCTCGGAGGCGTTCCCCGAAGACGGCATCCTGGCCGAGGAGTCCGTCGACACCTCCCGCCGCCTCGGGCGCGAGCGCGTGTGGATGGTGGACCCTTTGGACGGCACGAAGGGCTTCATCGCCGGCACGGGCGACTTCGCCGTGCAGATCGGTCTGGCCGTCGGGGGCCGCAGCCGCCTCGGCGTCCTCTACGCGCCGGCCGTGGACGTGCTCTACTGGGCGGCCTCGGGCCAGGGCGCGTGGGTCGAGCGGCCGCTGCCGCAGGCCGACGCGGAGGTTAAGAGGGAGCGTTTGAAGACGACCGACGAGACCGACCCCGGGCGGATGCGGCTCGCCGAGAGCCGCTCGCACCGCGGCTCGCGGATGGACTCGGTCGTGCGCGCTCTCGGCGTCAGCTCGGAGGTGAGGCGCCACTCCGTCGGCATCAAGGTCGGCCTCCTCGTCGAGCGCCAGTGCGACCTCTACATACACCTCTCGGGCAAGACCAAGCAGTGGGACACCTGCGCGCCCGAGGCCGTCCTGACGGAAGCCGGCGGCCACATGACAGACCTCTGGGGCGAGCCCCTGCGCTACAACACGCCCGACGTTTACAACCGCAACGGCATCCTCTGCTCGAACGGCGCGGCCCACGCCGGCGT
>DATHBF010000145.1:0-1598 GCA_035296285.1 Pyrinomonadaceae bacterium
GGCCTCGGGCGCCCAGATGATGGTCGAGGGCGCGAAGACCTCCGTTGACTTCAACTGCTCGACGATGTCGGCGTCGCCGCGCCGCATCGCGCGGCGGAGCGAGCCCTCCTTCGGGTTCTCGGCCGCCACCATGCGCCCGACCTTGGCGGGCACGCCCTCTTCCTTCGGCGCGTAGGCGGCGACGGTGCCGTCCGCGTTGTAAGTGACCTCGTAGAGCGAGGGCACGTAGAATCCGCGGCCGACGCGCGCGAGCTTGAGCAGCAAATCTTCCTTCGTCCCGCCCTCCTCCGCGTTCTCGAAGATGAGGTCGGCGAGCTTGGGGACGAGTATCTCGCCCTCGCCGACGGCCACCACGTCCGTGAACTCGGCGATGGGCTCGGGGTTCAGGAACGACGCCGCGCCGCCCATCACGACGACCGGGTCGTGGTGCGTGCGGTCCTTCGACCAGACGGGCACGCCGCTCATCTTGAGCATGCGCGCCATGTTCAGGTAGTCGGTCTCGAACGAGATGGAGAAGGCGACCACGTCGAAGTCGCGCACGGGCGTCTGAGACTCGAAGGAGAGGAGCGGCGTGCCGGCGCGCTCGTACTCCTTCAGCTCCTGGTCGTCGGGCAGGAAGACGCGCTCGCAGGAGGCTTCCGGGATGTTGTTGAACAGCTCGTAGACGGACTGGAACCCTAAGTTCGCCATCCCGACGCCGTAGACGTTCGGGTAGCAGAGGGCGACGCGCAAGCCGGCGCCGCGCTTCAAGACCCAGCCTTCTTCGGTCGCCAGACGGCGGCGGTAACTCTCGACAATTCTTTTCGACATGCTTCTTCTTAAAAACGGCTAAAAACAGTAACGGCAAGGCCGGGTTTAGATGCCCCAGCCTTGCCGCCAGTTTACCGCAGTTTACGGTCGCGAGGTTAGCCGCCCGGTCACTGCCGGGTGCTTTCGAGGAAGGCTTTCAGCTTGCGCGAGCGGGAGGGGTGGCGCAGTTTCCGCAGCGCCTTGGCCTCAATCTGGCGGATGCGCTCGCGGGTGACGGCGAAGTGCTGGCCGACCTCTTCGAGCGTGTGCTCGGAGCCGGTCGTGCCCAGCCCGAAGCGCATCTTGATGACCTTCTCCTCGCGCGGCGTGAGCGTCGCCAGAACCTCGTCCGTTATCTCCCGAAGATTAGAAGCGACGACGGCGTCCGCCGGGTTCAGGATGGACTTGTCCTCGATGAAGTCGCCGAGGTGCGAGTCCTCCTCCTCGCCGATAGGAGTCTCAAGCGAGATGGGCTCCTGCGCAATCTTCAAGACCTTCCGCACCTTCGAGACGGGGATGTCCATCTTGCGCGCGATCTCCTCGCTCGACGGCTCGCGGCCGAGTTCCTGCACGAGCGCGCGGCTGGTGCGGATGAGCTTGTTGATGGTCTCTATCATGTGGACGGGGATGCGGATGGTCCGCGCCTGGTCCGCGATGGCGCGCGTGATGGCCTGCCGAATCCACCACGTCGCGTAGGTGGAGAACTTGTAGCCGCGCCTCCACTCGAACTTGTCCACGGCCTTCATCAGGCCGATGTTGCCCTCCTGAATTAAATCTAAGAATTGGAGGCCGCGGTTCGTGTACTTCTT
>DATHBF010000146.1:0-1928 GCA_035296285.1 Pyrinomonadaceae bacterium
CTGCACACCGGCAAGAAGATCGAGGTGCCCTTCGAGCAGCTCGTCGTCTTCTCGACGAACCTCGACGAGAAGGATTTGGTGGACGAGGCGTTCCTGCGCCGCATGGGCTACCGCGCGCGGGTCGAGCCGCCGACGCCGACGGCCTTCGTCGAAATCTTCAAGCGCGCCGCCTACACGCGCGGCCTACGCATCGAGGGCAAGTGCCTCGACCACCTGCTGAACAACTACATGCTTGAGAAGCGGCAGATGAAGGCGTGCGAGCCGCGCGACCTGCTCGACCGCGTCACGGACATCTGCCTCTTCGAGGGCCGCCCGCCCGAGGTCAACGTCCGGCTGATAGACGCCGCCTGGCGCAACTACTTCGGCACGTCGCACGGCTTCGCCTCGCAGGAGCTGAGCAAGAGGAGCACGGGGGATTTACAAGATGCGAACCCGCTGCAACTGTAAGACGCCCGCGAGGGCCGCGCTTGGCTTCGTCGTCATCGTGCTCGCCCTCGCGCCTTCCGCCTTCGCGGACACGCTCAGGCTCGCCGACGGCACTTCGATGGTCGTTGACGAGGCGTGGGAGGACGCGCAGGGCGTCTGGTACAGGCGCGGCGGCGTGACGAACAGGGTCGAACGCTCGCGCGTGAAGAAGATAGAGAAGGACGCCCCGCGGGCCGAGGCCGCGAAGTCGGCGAACGACGCGACGGCCGTCGTCCAGCCCGCGGACGGCCCGCAGGTTGAAGAGGCGCAGACCGTCCTCATTCACCTCGTCGGCGGCGCGAAGATGGAGGTTGACGAGGCGGCCGAGGAGCCTTCCGGCGTCTGGTACAAGCGCGGCAACATCTCCTTCTTCATCGAGCGCGCGCGCATCGAGCGCATCGAGCGCGAGAGCCTGAAGGAAGAGGTGGCCGAGGCCGGCACGCCCGCCGCGCGCCGCCGCCGCGAGCCGCGCTGGTCAACCGGCAACGCCCGCCTCGACGGCCTCATCCGCCAGAACGCCGCGCGCCACGGCGTTGACCCATACCTCGTCTTCTGCGTGATGGAGCACGAGTCGCACTTCAACCCGCGCGCCGTCAGCCCCGTGGGCGCGCGCGGCCTGATGCAGTTGATGCCGGGGACGGCGGCGCGCTTCGGCGTCCGCAACGTGCACGACCCGGCGCAGAACATCTCGGGCGGCACGCGCTACCTGAAAGAGCTTCTGCGCCGTTTCAACGGGCGCGTTGACCTCGTGCTCGCCGGCTACAACGCTGGCGAGGGCAACGTGATGAAGTACGGCAACCGCGTCCCGCCCTTCCGCGAGACGCGCAACTACGTGCGCCGCGTCGGCGCCCGCTACCAGCTCGGCGGGGAATGAAAAGCCTCGGGCCGTGAAGTCGCGAATCGGAAAAAGCGAACGATTCACGGTTTACGACTCACGTCTCAAGGTTTTTCCCGAGGTGCTTTTGAGTATGAGATTCAGTCTGAAGGTCGCGGCGCTCGCCCTCTTCGTCGTGTCGGGGGCGGGCGCGGCTTTTGCGCAAGGGTCGGAGGCGCCGCTGACGAACTCGGCCGTCGTGAAGCTGGTTCGCGCGGGCTTCAGCGAGAAGACCGTCATCGCCATCATCAGGTCGCGGCCGTCGCGCTTCGAGCTGTCGGCGGAAAGGCTCATCGAGCTGAAGAAGGGCGGCGTCGGCGAGCGCGTCATCCTCGCCATGCTCGCGCGCAACGAGGCCGCCGCCGTCGAGAATGACAGCCTCGACGACGACGCCTTCTTCGGCGGCGGGCTGAGCGGCAAGAGCGGGCAGGCGGGGCAAGGCTCGGACCCCAACGGCACGAACATCTTCGGCTCGTCGGGCGGCTCGCACGGGCGCAACCGCACGCGCGGCGGCAACGGCGGCGTAGACACCGACACGCAGACGACGGGCAGCGCCACCGTCCGCATCCTCCGCCCGCCCGCCGAGGCC
>DATHBF010000147.1:0-6165 GCA_035296285.1 Pyrinomonadaceae bacterium
CGAGCGCCACCCGCTGGCGCGCGCCTACGCGGCCGGCCGCGTCTGCCTCGTCAACTCCTTCCGCTGCAAGATGCTGCACAAGAAGGCCGCCTTCGAGTTGCTGACGGACGAGGAGTGTGCCGGCTGGTTCGCGCCCGCCGAGAGGGAGGCCATCAGGCGTAGCGTTCCTTGGACTCGCCGCGTCCGAGAGCGGCGCACGACATACAAAGGCAGGCGGATTGACCTCCTGGAATTTATCAGGCGCAACCGCGCGCGGCTGGTCCTCAAGCCGAACGACGACTACGGCGGCCACGGCGTCCACTTCGGCCCGCGCGCGAGCGAATCCGACTGGGAGGCGCGTCTGAAGGAAGCAGTCGCCGCCGACTACGTCGTGCAGGAGTTGATCGAGCTGCACACGGAAGAGTTCCCCGTCTTCGGCGACGCGGGCTGGCACCTCCAGCCCATGTACGTTGACACGAATCCCTTCCTCTTCCGCGGCCGCGTCGAGGGCGCGATGGTGCGCCTCTCGGACTCGCCCGTCGTCAACGTCACCTCGGGCGGCGGCGAGACGGGCTTCTTCGTCGTCGAGGGCAAAGCCTGACGCGGCAGGCTTCGGAATCCACGGGCGTTAAGTCTAAAAGTCCCGAGCGCCTTCGAGTGAGATTGAGTTCACTAGAAGGCGCTCGGGACTTGTTCGCAAATGCCTCAGTCACCTTCGAGCGCCCAGTTGCGGCCGGCGTGGCAGTCGGTGCATTTGAAGCGTGAGAGGTCGCCGAGGTTGACGGGGTGCTGGAAGGCGCGGGTGTGCTTGTGGCAGGCGGTGCAGTTCGTGCCCGAGAGGTCGCCGAGGTTGACGGGGTGGCGGAACTTGCCGTCCTCTGCGGGCGGCAGGCGCAGGCCGGCCTCGGTCTGGTCGAGGACCGTGTGGCAGGTGTTGCACGCGTTGCTGATGACCTTGCCGGTCGGGCTTACGTGCTGGCCGTCGTGGCAGCGGAAGCAGCCTTGCGAGTAGTAGTGGCTGATGTTGTCGGGGTGCGCGCGCCAGTCCGTCTTCATCTCGGGGAAGAAGTAGGTCTTGTAGATGCGCTGGACTTCGGCGACCGCCGTGCGCACCGCGTCGGGCCTGGCGGCGTAAACGTCGGCGTAGTTCTGGCGGTAGAAGCCATCGAGGTCGCGGCCGATATGAGCGACGGCCTCGTCCTCGGTGCGGTACTCGGCCGCGAGCAGCCGGACGGCCTCGCGCTTGACGTAAGGGAGCGAGGGGTCGATGCGGCCGGCGGCCATCGAGTCGTTGACGGCCTTGTCGGGCGGGAGGTACTGGTGCGCCGGTCGGTTGTGGCAGTCGATGCAGTCTACGCGCCGCTTCTCCGCGCGCTCGATGTCCGAGGGCGAGAGCTGAGAGCCGCGCGCTATGTACTCGGTGACGTTGCCGTCGCGGTCCTTGAAGCGGACCCAGGGTATGACCTGGCGGCGCTCGTCGGAGGCGACGTAGGTCACTTCGTTGCCGAGGTTCATGTGCCAGTGGATGCCGCTGACGGGGCCGGACTCGGGCGTGCCGCCGCCGACGTTGACGAGCAGGCGGACCTGCCGCGGCGAGTTCTTCTCGTCGTAGCCGTAATAGGCCAGAGTCTTCAGCCGCTCGCCCAGGAACTTCTCGGGCCAGTGGCACTGCGCGCAGGTGTCGCGCGCGGGCCTCATGTTGTGGACCGGCGACTTGATGGGCCGGTCGTACTTGTCGAAGGCGACGGAGTAGAGCTGGTAGGCGCCGTTGAACTTGGCGCGCACGTACCACTCGGCCCCGCCGCCGACGTGGCATTCGACGCACTTGACGCGGGCGTGCGGGCTCGCCTGATAGGCGACGAACTCCGGCTTCATCACCGCGTGGCAGGTCTCGCCGCAGAACTGGACGGACTCCGAGTGCTCGAAGGCGCGGTAGCTGCCGAAGGCGCTCATGAAGAGGAAGACGAAGGAGAGCAGGAGGAAGACGACGAACGAGCGGCGGCGGCGTGGGTCGTTGAGGTCGAGCACGGGGTAGCGGCCTATCTGGTCGGGCGCCTGCCGGCGGCGCTTCCTGCGCTCCCACATCGCGCCGAGGGCGACCAGCGCGATCCCGAACCCCATCACCGACGGGAAGAGGACGTATGTGAAGATGCCCGTGTAGGGGTTGTCGTGCGCCGCCTCGCCGCTCATAAGCTCAAGCATCATCATGAGGAGGATGCTGACGAGGCCCGCGGCGGCGACGGCCATGCCGGCGAAGCTGATGTAGTTTCGCAGAAGGCTCGGGGCCTTACTCGGGGTCTTCGCGGTCCGGCCTTCGGTCCCGACGGGCTCGTCGCCTTCGTCCCTTTCGTCCCTCTCGTCGCCCCTCGTCTCGTCCGTCTCGCTCATTAGGTCACTCCGTGGTCAAAGGGTTGAAATGGAAAGACCCCCCGCGCCGTGCGGCCGAGGGGTTCGGCCTGCGCGAGCGCGAGAGGTCTTGGGCGGGTCCGTCGGCGGGCCTTCGGGGGTGGTCCGCGCGGCCGTCCGGCCGTAGAGCTTGGCTACTGCTTCAGGGACTTCATGTAGACGGTCAGCGCCTTGGCCTGATCCTCCGTCATGCCCTTCGCCTCGTAGCCGGGCATGTAGGGCGGCTTCTCGCCCTTGACGCCCTTGAGGATGGCCTGGACGTGCGCGGCGTCGTCCTTCGCGGCGTCGAAGTTCTTCGCGGCCGTCGGGCCGTGGCACATCAAGCACTTGGCCTTGTAGGTGGCCGCGGCGTCGAACTCTTCGGCCGCCGCGCTCGACGGCGAAGCGGCCGAGCCGAGCAGCATCACGGCGAGCAGGGGGAGCAGGACCAGACCGATTGAGATTTTCTTCAGCGTCTCTTTCATGATTGCCTTCACCTTTATCCGGCCGTCCGGGTCTCGCGGGAACGCCCGCGGCGTCCTCTTCGCAATACCCATGAAGCAACGCCCGTGCCGGCTCAAGGCGTAGTGAAAGTGCTGAATTTTGGCCGAAAGGGTGTGGAAGAATCTCGGGCGGCGAGGGCGTCTGGGGGCTTTCGCCCACGCCACTGGGGAACTTTTCACAGCGGGCGAAGGGCGGCGAGCCGGGGCGTGCCGTGCGGCAAAAGCCCCTCCGCGGTTCATGAAGTTTAAGGCGTCCGCGCGTCATTGCTTCTTGTGGCAGACCATGCACTGCGGCGTCCGGGGCGCCTTGGCGTCGGGCCGCTGCTTGACGACCTCGTCGTGGCACGACGCGCAGTTGCGGTGGAAGGCGAGCTGGTTGGTGAGCGTCACCGTGGCGGCGCTCGACTCGTGCTTGATGCTCGGTATCTCGGGCCACACGGCGGGCTTCGTCCCGGCGCGCGCGTGGCAGCTCCGGCAGGCGATGACGCCGACGGCCGCCGGCTCCTTCTCCAGAAGCTCGGCCGTCAAAGTCGTCGAGCGGTCGAGCGGCCAGGAGGTCTTCAAGGGCGGGTGCTTGGCGACCTCCGAGGCGGGCTGCGCCGTGTGGTGGCACTCGACGCAGGCCACGGGGCCTGTGCCCGCGATGTTGTAGTTCCTGGTCGTGTGGTTCGCGTGGCTGAAGGTGACGGGGCCGAGCTTGGAGTCGGCGCCGAGCGTCAAAAGGTCCGGCCGCTTCGGGGCCTGCGGCTCGGGCGCGACTGCGGGCGGCGGCGGCGCCGTCTTCGACGCGATGAGCGGCGAGAAGACCAGCGCGATTCCGATCAGCAGAAGAAGTCGCTTCATCTTTTCTCCCTCCTACCCGCCTGCCTCAGAAGTGCCACGCGCCTCCGCGGTGGCAGCGGGTGCAGTCCTTGAAGTCGTCGCCGCCGAAGGCGCGCCGGTCGTCGTGGCACGACATGCAGCTCTGCGCGTTCTTCGAGGCGTGGTGCATCAGGGGCGAGGGGGACGAGACCTGTCGGCGCTGCGGCGCACCCGCGCGGACGCGGTGGCACTCGGCGCAGGAGAGGCCCTTCGACGTGTGCGAGGCGTGGCTGAAGTTGACGCGGTAGGCGGCCGCCGTCTCGGGCGTGCGCGAGTAGCGCCCGAGGCGGTGGCAGGTCGAGCAGGAGTTGATGTCCCGGCCGCCGGCCTGCGCGCGCGGCGTGTGGCACTGGAAGCAGGTTGTGTGCGCGCTCGTGCCGCGGGGGATCGAGAGCGCGACGCCGCGCTGCGTCGGGCGGTGGCAGGCGGCGCAGGACTGGCGAGGGGCGGCCCCGCCGCGCGTGTGCCGCGCGTGGTCGAAGAGGACGTTGAAGGTACGAAGGGGCGGAAACGGCTTGACGGCGGCCGAGCCGGGCGACGTGTGGCAGACGGTGCAGATGGGGTTCGACTGGTCCGCGAACTGCTGCGTGTGGCAGCCGGAGCAGGGCGTGTGGCCGGGGCGTCGCGGCCGCGGCGAGTTGTCCTCGCGCGTGTGACAGAGCAGGCAGGGCAGGCGCGCGTGCTGGGGGTTCGCGTGCGTGAACCTTGAGAAGTCCGGCCCCTGCGGGTCGGGCGGCGCGGCGTTCGGAAGCGAGGCCGCGGGCGCGTTCGTCAGCGCCGAAGTGCGGTCGTCGGATATGAGAACCCACGCGAAGAGGACGCACGCGGCCGACAGCACGGCGAGCGAGAGCCCGCGGCGGCGGCGCGGCGGCCGGCCTCTTGGTGGCGAATGACCTACAGATGTTTTCCGCATCTCCGTGGGCCTAGTCTGTCTTGGCCGGCGCGACGGCCTTCGCGTGCGTGGCCGGCACGGGCTCGCGTCCGAACGTGACGTGGCACTTCGTACACTGGAAAGAAGGCTTTGCCTTCCTCTGGTCTATCTCGACGTTGAGCGCGCCGCCCTCCTCCGAGGTCGCGGTGGCGTGGCACGTGTTGCAGGAGTCGAGCGCGACCCGCGTCGTCGAAGGGTCGGCCGTGTTCATCGCCGAGACGTTGTGACAGGTCGTGCAGGTCAGGTCCGGGTGCGCGCCGCCCTCGTGGCGGTAGGCTCCGGCGGAGTCGCGTCGCCGCCAGATGTAGAGCGCGAGCGGGTCGCCCGCGGCCGTCTGGGCGGCCAGCCCGGCGTCGAAGTCGCGCCGGGCCGCCGCGGGAGACGAGGGCGGAAGGCGGTGGCAGGTGGCGCAGTCGGTCGGCCCCGGCTTCATCCCGCTCTCGGTCGAGTGGCACGAGAAGCAGGATGCGTGGCTCAAGGGGACGGTCATGAACGTGCCCTTCTTGAGCCAGAAGCGGTCGCCCAGGTCCTTCGGCGGCTTCGTCAGGTACTCGTCCGCGTCCTTGCCCTGCGGCCTGTAAAGCTGGTGGCAGTTGGCGCAGGAGGCGTTCTCCTTGGCGGCGTCCTGTGCGGCGCGGTACGAGGCCGAGACGAAGACGGGGCCGCGCGCCGTCTCGACGGGCCGGGCGTTTCTGCCGAAGAGGTCTGCGTGCTTGTCGTGCGGGAAGAAGACGCGGAAGTCGGACTCGAAGTCGCCCCCCCAATTAGAGGCGAGGTAGCGTTCGAGCGGGTTCGGGAAAGGCTTGCGCGAGAGGTCGCGCGGGCTGGCGGCGACGTGGCAGACGGCGCAGATGGAGGGCCGCGGGCGCTCGCGCGCGAAGAACTGCTCGCGGTGGCAGGAGAGGCAGGAGGCGTGCTCGGGGTACTCGGTCACGTCCTCGAAAGCCTCTTCGCCCTTGCGCACCTCCATCCAGTTGGCGGAGGGGAACTTGTGGCACGAGTCGCAGGACTTCTGGTGCGCCTCAGTGGCGTGGTCGAAGCGCGAGTAGTCGGGCCGGCGCGCGCGCCTCGCCGGGGCGCGTGGCGTAGGTCTCTGCGTGCGCCGCTGCGCGGGTTCGGCCCCGGCCGTGGGGGCCGAGGCCGTCCGCGCCAGGCGGGGGGCGGCGAGGCCGAGGGCCGCGACCGCGATGACTATGCCTAGCTTTGCTACCGTCAGTCTCATCTTCACCCGCTTAACGGTCGCCGCCGCCGAAGTAGAAGCGGAGCGAGGTGTAGGGCAGGTGCGCGTGGTAGTTCTGCGGCCTCGGACTGACGATGAAGTTCGGCACGTTGAGAGCGGCGAGGCGGCTCTCGTTGTAGTTGTAGTACTGGTACCCGATGTTCCAGTCAATCCTTCGGTTGACGCGAATCGCCACGCGCGCCTCGGGCGACTGGAAGCTCATCGGGAAGGAGGTGACCAGCAGGTTGTTGGCCGGGTTCGTCAGGCGGTCGCCCTGCCCCGTGTCC
>DATHBF010000148.1:0-5906 GCA_035296285.1 Pyrinomonadaceae bacterium
GGTTCTGCACCACGTCGCGAACGCGCTCGGCCCCCTCGCGGCTGTCGGCGATTATCGAGTGTAGGTCGCCCAGCGTGTGCTCGTAATCCACCTCGTCCTTGAGGGCGAGCGCGGCGGCCTCGTCCTCGGGCGCGAGCCGCACGCCATCGTAGAAGGCGAGCAGGCGCTCCAGCCCCCGCACGCACTCGCCGAGCATCTGCATGTTGCCGTAGATGAACCCGGAGGGGTTGTTCAGCTCGTGCGCTATCCCCGCGGCGAGCTGACCCAGAGAGGCCATCTTCTCGGACTGGACGATCTGCGCCTGGAGCCGTTCGAGCCTCGCGTTCGACTCGCGCAGTTCGGCGTTGCGGCGTTCGAGGTCGCGCTTGTACCGGCGCGCGTCTCGCAGCAGCGCGCGCCTTTCGAGCGCGCGCTCGACCGACAACTCCAGCGCGTCGCAATCGAAGGGCTTTATCAGGTAGTCGCACGCGCCCTGGCGCAACGCGTCGAGCACGCGTTGCGAGCGGTCCACGCCCGAGATGATGATTACGGCCGTGTCGGGGAAGCGCGCGACGACTTCGCGCAGCAGCTCGACGCCGCCGAGGCCAGGCATGATGAGGTCTGTGATGACGAGTGAGTACGCCTGCCGGCCGAGGAGCGACACGGCCTCGTTGTAGTTGGCGGCCGTGTCACAGAGGTAAAGCTCCGACAGTTGCGCCGACAGCAGCGAGCGGATCATCTCCTCGTCGTCCACTATCAGGATGCTCCTGTCCTGCTCTTCGGGGAGGTAGACGCCGGGCGCGAGTTGAGGGTGCGTGGACTGTCGTGGTAACTCGACCATGGGGCTCACCTCCTGCCGGCGCGTGGGGCCGGCGTAGTGTCAGTGGGACGCGGCGCGAGCGACGCCCCTGCCGTATCTCAAGGCGTCGGCCGCCGCACGCAAGTCCGCACGCGCCGGCCGGGTTCTCGACCGCGACGCTTCGGGGCGCGGGCCGCCGTGGGTCGCCGTTTTGCGCGCGCGCCGCAGGTCATCCCAGTCGCGACGCGGGACTCGCGCGAAGGCTTCGACCACCCGCGGGTCGAAGTGCGTGCCGGCACAGCGGGCCAACTCCTGGGCGGCCGCCTCGTACGAGCCGCCGCGCCTGTAGACGCGGTCGCTCGTCATGGCGTCGAAGGCGTCGGCGACGGCGAAGATGCGCGCGTTGAGGGCGATGGCCTCGCCGCGCAGGCCGAGCGGGTAGCCCGAGCCGTCCCACTTCTCGTGGTGCTGCGCGACGACGCGTGCGGCGCCCTCCAGAAAGTCTATGCCCTTGAGGATCGCACTCCCGTGCAGCGGGTGCTGGCGCATCTTCAGCCACTCCTCTTCGGTCAGCCGCGCGGGCTTACGCAGGATGGCGTCGGGGACGCCTATCTTGCCGATGTCGTGTAGGAGCGAGCCGAACTCAAGCGACCGCATCTGCTCGTCGTCGAGCCCCACCTCGCGCCCCAGGCGCAAAGAGAAGTTGACCACGCGCTCCGAGTGGCCGTGCGTCTCGTGGTCGCGTGTTTCGAGGGCCGCCGTGAGCGCCTTGAGGGTGGTGCGGTATGCGCCTTCCAACGCGTCATAGGCGCGCGACAGTTCTTCGGCGCGTTGCGCGACGAGCGCTTCCAGGTGGCTCTCGTAGCCGCGTTTGGCGAGCAGCAGCGAGCGGTGTTCGAGCGCCCGCCGCACCGCGGCCTCGAAGTGGTTGATGTCGAACGGCTTCACGACGTAGTCGAACGCGCCCGCGCGCATCGCCCGGATGGCGCCCTCGACGGTCTGCACGCCGCTGATCATGACGACCACGGTGTCGGGCGCGAGTTCGAGGACGCGCGGGGCGAGGTCGAGCCCGCCCATGCCCCCCATCACGATGTCGCTCAGGACCAGGTCGTACTCGCGCTCGCGGCAGTGCGCCAGCGCCTCCTCGGCGGAAGCGGCGGAAGTGCAGGCGTACTCGCCGCCGAGCAGGTCGGCGACGAGTGCTCTTACAGCCGCGTCGTCGTCCACTATGAGAACCTTCTCTCTACGTTCTTTATGTCCGGACATGGGCTCCCCCAGACGTGTCGCGCGATATACCGCGCAGAGATTCCGCACGCTCTCCGCCTTCGCCGAACCCAGCTTGTTCTTAATCGGTGAGGATACGGGCCGCGCGATGCCTGCACGGCCGGCCGACTCGTGTATGCCGGCGTCGGCCGGGTTGCACCCGCTGTGCCATACCGCGCGCTCCGGTCCCGCCCGAGTTGCTGAGGCGAACCTGTCACGGCGGCCGACCCTCGCTCGCGGCCGTCCCGTTTTGCCCGCCCGCGTGTCCGTTTTGCCTCACCGAAAACGGCCTCCCCGCCCCGGCACGACACGCCGGGATGCCCTTTCGCGGCGCACGTATACGATTTTCGCCCGACGGCCCAAGCGGCACTGGCGTTGCCTAGCACGAGTTAAGAGGCGCGGCAGGCGTTAGTGCTCGCGTGCTATCAACGACATGGGGCGTTACTGATGGAGTGCGGAAACCTTCACGGAGATGCCGCCCGCTCTTTCGACCTGATATGCGCCTGGTGCGGACAGGTAATTGGCGGCAGCGGCATTAAAAACTCGCACGGGATGTGCGAAGACTGTTACCGCCGCGAGCTTAAAGGCCAACGGCTGCACGGAGGCGGGCCTGTTAACTCGACTCCCGGCGACGGCTTCGAACCAGGGGCGGGAGACATTGTCGAGCCGGGGGGGGGCGGATAGAAGGTGGTCTACGGCCGCGCGCGGGAAGGGATACGCCGCGGCGACTGCGGGGGCCGGCGGTCCCGTCCGCCTGGGCAGGAGTCAGGCCCGCCGGCCCCCGCAAACCACCGAACGGTTATGCTAGGACGCGGGCGGGCGACCTCCCTTGCGCGCGGCGAGCTCGTGGCGCTTGACGATGCGGTCCACCCGTTTGCGATCTATGTTGAGTATGCGCGCGGCGGCCTGCTTGTTGCCACCCGTGTGCGCGAGCACGCGTGACACGTACAGCCCCTCGGCCTCGGCGAGTGAGGGCCACGTTTCGTCAGCGACGGCGCCGGCCGCGGCCTCGGGCGGAGGCTCGGCGGCTGGCGGGCGGTAATCACGTATGTGTTCCGGCAAGTCCTCCGGGCGGATGGCGCCCTGGCAGAGGGCCGCGGCGCGCACCACGACGTTCTCAAGCTCTCGGATATTTCCCGGCCAGGCGTACTGCTCCAGCAGGCGGATGACTTCGGGCGAGAAAGCCGCGGCCGGGCTCAGCAGCCGCACGCGCCCGGCGAAGTAGGCCGCCAGCGGGATGATGTCTTCGCGCCGCTCACGCAGGGGCGGGAGGTAAATCTTGACGGCGTTGAGCCGGTAGTAAAGGTCTTTGCGGAAGCGGCCGGACTGTACGTCCTGCTCCACGTCGCGGTTGCTCGCGGCTATCACCCTCACGTCCACCTTCCGCGTCCGGTTCTCGCCGACGCGCCTCATCTCCCCCTCCTGCAAGACGCGCAGCAGCTTCACCTGAAAGGTGGGCGCCGTCTCCGTCACCTCGTCGAGGAAGATCGTCCCCTTGTCTGCCTCTTCGAAGAGGCCGCGGCGGTCGCGCTCGGCGCCGGTGAATGAGCCGCGGACGTGACCGAAGAGTTCCGACTCTATCAACTCGGCGGGTATCGCGCCGCAATTGACGGCGACGAAAGAGTTACCGCCGCGGCGGCTGCGCTGGTGCAGCGCGCGCGCGACCAGTTCCTTGCCCGTCCCCGACTCGCCGGCCAGAAGGACGGTGAGGTCCGTCGGCGCCACGCGGCCGACCTGCTTCATAATCTCCAGGAAGGAGCGGCTGCGCCCGACGAGGCCCGTCTCCGCGGGGGCGGCGAGCGCCGGCTCCGCATCGTTGTCCCTCGACACCTGCGCCTCGATGCGCTCCTTGACCGTCCGCGACAGCGCCTTGAGTTCGTCAACCGTGAACGGCTTCAGCAGATAGTCAAAGGCCCCGAGCGCCGTGGCGTCTATCGCCCCGCTTGCCGACCCGGCCCCGGTGATGAGCACGACCTGTGACGAGGGCGACTCCTCCCTGAACCGGCGCAGGACGCTGAAGCCGTCCTCCCCGCCCAGCATCACGTCGCAGACGACCAGCGCCCACTCGCGCTCGCCCAACATCTCGAAGGCGCGCTCCGCCGACTCGGCCTCGCTCACCTCCCAGTCCTCACTCAACACGAGGCTAACGAAGCCACGCACCTGCGGCTCGTCGTCAATCACCAGTGCGTGCATCCTTAGGTTACCTTCTGCCGTCCTGTGCCGACGGCGAACGTCCAAAAGTCGTGTGTCGGGATTATGACGCGTCAACTAAAAGACGCCGGGTGAAGACGTGGCGCGCGTGTTGATTCTACCCTAGGGCAAGGAGTGAGACCGCGACGGACGGACGAAATATAGCACGGTAGTGGCACTCCCCTGGTGATAGATGGGTACAAGCACGTCTCACTGTGAAGCGGCAGTAAGTGTCAAGAGTTTCTATCGGCAGTATTGCGAAAATTATTGTAGGGCGCAGAAGGTCATGGGCTACTCTTTCTTAGGCGGGAAGGTGACGGGATTACCTCTGAAGGCGCGCTCCAGCGCCGGCAGCACGCCGTGCCCCTGCTTGCGCGCCGTCGACAGGTAGCTCCTGATGCGGCGGAAGGCTTCGGCCCCCTCCTCGGTGCGGAAGCAACCGCCGATCTTCTGCCAGAGCTTCACCATCCGCAGGTTTATCTCCGACCCGTTGTTATCGAAGGGGACCGCGAGGTCGGTCATGAACCGCAGCACCTCCTCGCGCCTCTCCCGCAGCCGGGTCGGGAGCGGCCGGACGGGGCTCAGCCGCTTGACCCGCGCTACCTTGAACCGTGGCAACCCGGGGTCGGGCCTCTCCTTCAAGGGCAGCGGGTTGATACGCTCGCCACGCCGGACGAGCCGGTCATAGCGGTTGATGAACTTCGCCCGCGCCTCCTCGCCGAGTGCCCCGAGGCCGGCGTCTCGCGCCCGCCCGGCCGCCGCCTTCATATCCAGCAGCAGCTTGATCAAGGGCTCGACCCATTGCCGCCGGTCGGGACTCACCTCCTCGACGTAGACGAGTACCCTCAGCAGGTGCGCGCCACACGGGCTGTGCCGGCACCGCCGGTACTCGCCATACTTGGTGCGCTCGCCGCAGGTGTCGCAGCGCCGCGCCTCGGCCTCGTGCTCGGTGACCTCGACCCGCGCTGCCGGGAGGTCGAAGACTTGCCGCCGCCCGATGGCCGTGACTGCGCCGTCGGAGAAGGCTGCCGAGCACCGGCGGCAACTCCGAGGGGCGTGGGTGACCACCCTGTCCAGGCTCCCTACCAGCACGAGCGTCGAGCCGCAGCGGCCGGGTTGCCCGCCGACCTTCCCCCCGTCCTGCGGCGCAGTCTGCGCGTGCGCCGCACGGAGTTAGCCGCCTTCGCCGCGGGCAGGTCGAGCGCCGGCGGAAGCCCCGAGTTATGCGAGTCGCGCCGTAGCCCCTCCACCTCAGAGTCGCGCCGCTCCAGTTCGGCCTCCAGCTCCTGGAGGCGGCGCGTCAGATGGGAGTTCAGCGACTGCTGCCGCCACACTCCTGCTTGACGCACTTGAGTCGCGCGGCCTGTCGCCGGTTGCGCTCGCGCTGGGAGTCGATGACCCGCTGCTGGCGCCCGCCGAGGAGGCGCTCCTGGTCGGTGAGCTCTTCCAGGAGGCTCTCGGTGAGGTGGATAGTCGGCTCCGGCCCCTCGTAATAGAGCTCGTAAAGCTGCTGGCGGGTAAGCGTAATGGTGAACACGGCGACGGCCTCGGGGAGCCTTTTAGCCTCGAATGGTGCCTCGCGGATGGCGCAAAACTGACCTTTATCTGTCGGCCCCCGGCTTTAGACCTGAATAGTTACAGAGATCGTTAAGGGCTCACAACTACCTTGTTTGTG
>DATHBF010000149.1:0-2897 GCA_035296285.1 Pyrinomonadaceae bacterium
AGGGAAGGATGGTGAGCAGCAGGTCAACGTCGCGGCGCACCTGCCGGACACGGTGCGCGCGCCAGGCCCAGAGCTGCGGGCTGATGTAGTAGATGACTCGGAGTCCGAGCCTTCGCAGCGAGCGCGCGAGCGTGAGGTTGAAGTCGGGCCAGTCCACGAGCACGACCGCGTGCGGGCGGAGCTGCCTGGCGGCGCGCTTGAGTGCGCGATAGGCGGAGACGAAGCGGGGCAGGGCGCGTGCGATCTCGACGAGACCCATGATGGCGAGGTCTTCGTCGCGCACGACCGATTCGACGCCCGCCTCCCGCATCCGCTCGCCCGTCGCGCCGAAGAACTCGAAGCGAGTCTCGGGCGCGCGCTCGCGGAGCGCACGCACCAGCGCCGCCGCGTGCGCGTCGCCCGACTCCTCGCCCGCCACCACCATCAGGCGAAAACTCTCCGCCGCCTCTTCGGACATCGGACCGGATGATAGCAGACACACAAACTCTTAGCGCCTTAGCGCCTTTGCGTGAAAGTGGCACGCAAAGGCGCTAAGGCGCTAAGAAGAAGACGGCCCTGCTTCGGCCAGTCCCGCGATACGGAAATCCGCAATCGCCTCAGCCGTTCGACCGCGCCGCGCGCGGGAGCGGGAAGGAGGCGAGGCTGCCCTTGTCGAGCTTGACCTCCTCGCTGAACTTGCAGGTGACGAGGACGCTGCGCTTGGCGACGACGACGTGCATGCGGCCCGCGATGCCGTCGAAGGAGAACTCGCCCTCGCGCTCCAGTTCCTTCGTCTGCGGCAGCAGCTTTATCTTCATCGTCGAGCGCACCTCCGAGATGTCGAGGCCGAAGGTGTCGGCGAAGAAGTGCTCGAAGAATTCCTGCTTGAGAAACTGCTTGCCGGCGTCGTCGAGGTCGAAGGGGAACTCGCCGATCTGCGCGACGAGGTAAGGCTCTTCCTTCGTCCCCGCGACGGAGATGCGGACGGGCACGCCGTCGTCGCCCGCCTTCGCCGTCACGCCCTTCGCCGCCGCCGCCTGCCCCGCCTGCTGCCTTGCGAAGGCCGGCGCCTGAACCAGCAGCGCCGCCAGCAGGACGGCCGCCAGCGCCTTCGCCACCCTCGCGTGCACGCACATGAGACGCGAACCCGAACGCCGCTCGGCGCCGATTGATTCTTTTTGGGACGTATTCATCAGCCTCGCCTCCTTGTCGCGGCCAGTCGGGCAAGGCTGATGCCGGAAGCGCCCCGAAAACCCGCCCCTGTAATGCCTCAACTGTTTCGTAACTGAAAAATAACGAATGGGCGGGAGTTTCTAGGAGGGCGACACCAGACGCTACTCAGCGACCTCGCGGATGACGCGGCAGGGGTTGCCGGCGGCGAAGACGCCCGCGGAAATGTCACGCGCCACGACGCTGCCGGCGCAGCCGAAGTTGAAGAAGACGCGGTCGCCGAGCGTGATGTTGGCGCCTCAGTCGCAGTAGAAGGGCGGCTCGATCCAGACGCCTTCGCCGGAGGCGGGGATGAGTTTTTTGATGAGGCGGGCGCGCTCGTCCCGCTCGTCGTCGCGGGTGTCGTTGAGCGCCTTGAAGATGAGACGGGCGCGGCGCGCCAGGCGGACAGTTCCGGGTCGAGCGGGTCGTAAAGCTCGCCCGCCACCATCTTCTCTTTTTCACTCTTCATCGTCAGCTATTCGCCCGACCGCCCGGCGTTCAGGGCGTAGGCGTTGAGGCGTTCGCCTTTGGAGCTGTAGAGGAGGCCGGTGACTTCGTCGCTGATGAAGTGGGCGTCGGGGTCGGAGAGGCGGATGCGGCGGTCGGTGCCGCCGGTGTGGACGTTGACCCCGGCGAGGCCGCGGCCCGCGCCGCGCAGGTCCGTGTAGAAGTACATCCACTGGCCGCGCAGGGCGGCGAGGTGGCGGCGGCGCCAGAGGAAGCGCGAGAGGCGTTCGAGCTGCCGCGAGGGGTCGAGGCGGTCGAGCAGGCGCTCCTCCACGTCGAGGTCCACCGAGAGGTCGGGGCGCGGGACGCTCAGCGAGCGCGGGGCGCGCGAGAGGTCGCGGGCGCGGCCGAGGACGCCGAAGGCCGAGAAGCGTTCGCGCGCGTACTCGCGCGAGTAGTTGGCGGCGAGGCTCGTGAGGTTGGAGCGGGTCGCGTGCGCGGCGAGGCCGGACCAGCGGAGGCTCGAAGCCGCGTTCAGAATTTGCGCGCCGCGGAAGACGGTCGTCGCGGCGCCGCCGTAGCGGAAGTAGAGAGAGGCGGCGCGGGCGGCGATGGCGGTCACGGTGCGGAGGATGCCGCGCCCCGGCGCGTCGTGCTTCGCGCGCCACTCTTCGCGGCCCGAAAGGTCGAAGGCCGCGACTTCGCTCGGGCCGCCTACGACCAGACGGCCGCCCTCGTTAATCAGGACGAAGGCGGCGCGCTCGACGCCGTGCGAGACCTTCTGGCGGCGCTTGCCCGTCGAGGCGTCGAGGAAGATGAGGTCGTCGCGGTCGGCGACGACGACGGTCGAGGCGTCGGGCAGCGCCATGTTCGTTATCCCTTTGTCCGCCCCCTTGTAACGCCAGAGCACCTTGCCCGTCGAGGCTTCGAGGGCGCTGACGCCGTAGGGGCCGCGCGGCTGCGTCTCGCCGTCGCGCAGGCGCGTGAACTGCCCGCCGGTCCGGACGTAAAGGCGGCCGCCCGCCAGCACGGTCTCGGGCGTCAGGCCCAGGTCTTTCGACTCCCACGCCTCTTCGCCGTCTTCGCGCGAGACGGCGCGCACGCGGCCGCGGCCCGTCGTGTAGACGAAACGCTCGTCGGCGAGCGCGTCGGCCTCGGTCAGCGCCAAGCCTTCTTCGTTGACGCGGAACTTCTCGCGGCGGCGCTCGCGGCCTGTGCGCGCGTCGAGCGAGGTGACGCCCTCGTAGAAGAGGTAGAGG
>DATHBF010000150.1:0-20656 GCA_035296285.1 Pyrinomonadaceae bacterium
AAAGCCCGGAAGTGTACAGGTTGTCCGGCCCGAAGGGGGTGGATGAGGGGGACTCGGCGTAGACCTCTTCCTGCGCGGGGCTCTGGTCAGTCGCCACCCGCAGGGGAACGTCGAAGCCTTCTTCGGGCAGGTCGGCCGGCGAGCAGACGCGGTTGCGGCCCGTGCGCTTGGCCTGGAAGAGGGCGCGGTCGGCCACCGTCACCAAAAGGTCGCGCGAGCTGGCGTGCAGCGGGAAGGTGGCGACGCCGAGAGACGCGGTCACGCAGCCGACGCCGGGCACCGTCGTGCTCTCGATGCGCGCGCGCAGGCGCTCGGCGACGACCCGCGCGCCCTCGGGCGAAGCCTGCGGGAGGATGACAGCGAACTCCTCGCCGCCGTAGCGCGCGGCCGTGTCCACGCCGCGCAGCTCCTCGCGGATGGCCTGCGAGATCATGCGCAGCGCCACGTCGCCCGTGTCGTGGCCGAAGGTGTCGTTGACGCGCTTGAAGTGGTCGATGTCGAGCATGATGAGCGAGACGGGCTGGCGCAGGCGGGTCGCGAGGTGCAGGTCGCGCTCAAGCTGGATGTCGAAGAAGCGGCGGTTGAAGCAGCCCGTCAGCCCGTCCGTCAAAGCCTGGTGCTGCACCTGCTGGAAGAGGCGCGCGTGGTTGACGGCGACGGCCACCTGGTCGGCCACCGTGCGCATCAGCAGCAGCTCGTTCTCCTGCCAGGAGCGGCGCGTGTCGTCGGAAGTTACCATCAGCACGCCCATCATCCGCTCGCGGTAGATGACGGGGACGGCCGCCACGGGCCGCGTGTCGGTCTCGCCCGCGCCGACGGCGCCGTCGTGGACGAACGTCTTGGCGCGTCCGCGCAGGCGCGCGCCGACGGCTTCGAGGTCGCCCAGAAGCTCTGTCTGCTGAGCCTCGCCGTCGTTGCCGTCGCGGAAGTAGCAGGTCGTAAGCGACGGCTGGCCGTGCTCGCCCTCGACGCTCAGGGCGCTGTGCTGCGCGCCGAGCGCGCGGCCCACCTCGTTGACCGTCGTCTGGAGGACGCTCGGCAGCTCCAGAGAGCTGCGGATGTCGCGGGCGATGCGGTTGACGGCGACCTCGCGCACGGCCTGCTCTTGCAGGAGTCGCGCCAGCTTCGTCGTCACGGAGACCGTCAGTTGCAAAGACGTCGTCTTCGGCACGCAGGTCCGCACGGCCTTCGAGAAGACGCGGGCGTGCAGCGGGTGCTCGGCCGTCACGCGCGCCATCAGGTATTCGAGGGCCGAGTAGACCACGTCGGGCTCGAACGACCAGATGACCTCGTCGGCCGAAGAGCCGTCGGAGCCATCATCGTCGCCGGTCTTGACGGTCGCCAGCAGCGCCGAGAAGCGCGCGTCGGCGATGACGACGAACCGCTCGTGGACGGGCGCCTGCGGCGTCCCCTTGAGCAGCACCGGCTCGTGCCCGACCCTGTCTTCGTGGTTCCGGTAGTCGTTCAGCCCGTCCGCCTCAGAGACGAAAAAGAAGGCGTAACGCGCCGCGCTCGACATCTCGCGCACGCGCGCCATGTCGCGCAGCGAACGCTGCTTCTGCGGCAGCATACTCTCGACGACGAGCGCCGCGAGGCTGTTCTCCAACACAACGTCCTCGAAGTAACGATGCAGCTGCGCAATCGTCACCTCCGCGCAGCGAACAGGGGTCAACTGCTTCGGATGTTGTGAGAGGAGGGCGCTGTAGAGAGTGAGCATCGGCAGTCTCAGCCGGCGAACTGGACGAGGAAAGGCGGCGAAAGGGGCGCAAATAACTTCTACGGCCAGGGAATAGGCCGCAGCGACAACCCATTTTGGCACAGTTAAAACAGATTTGTCTACGAAAAATGTCGTCGCCTACGCGGGGGTTATCGGGGTGTAGCGAAACAAGTCGGGCCGGCTTTTTTGACCGAAAGGTGGAGAATGGCGGGGCGGCGTTACTTAATGTAAGTCGTTGTGGCGAGGGCGATTAGCCTCCCTCCTGAGTCGGCGGCCTCGACCGTGATGATGGCGACGCGGCGGCCTTCGCGGAGGACGCGGGCGCGCGCCTCGACGCGTCCGGCGCTGACGGGGCGGAGGAAATGGACGTTCAGGTCAATTGTGACGGTGCGGTCGGAGGCGCCTTCGAGGGTGAGGACGGCGAAGGCCGCGGCGCTGTCGAGGAGCGAGACGAGGGCGCCGCCATGCATGATGCCGCCCATGCGCAGAAGCTCTTCGCGCGTCTCGAAGGCGAGCGTGGCCTCGCCGCGGGCGGCCGAAACCAGCTCGATGCCGAGCAGCCGGGCGTAGGGGACGCCTTCGAGGGCGAGCCGCAGCCGCCCCACCTCGTCGCCGGTCAGCTCGGCCGCGCTCACGAGTCGTAAATCCCGGTGCCTTCGAGCGGCTCGACGACGACGGCCGTGCCGTAGGCGAGGACTTCGGTCGCGCCGCTGGCGACCTCGGTGGCGTCGTAGCGGGCGCCTATGATGGCGTTGGCGCCGAGTTCGGTGGCGTGCTGGATCATGATGTCGAAGGCGTCGCGGCGCGTGTCTTCGCAGAGGTTGGTCCAGGCGGTGATGTTGCCGCCGACCATCGAGTTGAAGACGGCGCCGATGTTGACGAAGAGGTTGCGTGAGCGGACGATGATGCCGCGGACGACGCCGAGGTTCTGGCGGACGCGGTAGCCGGGCAGCTCGAAGGCCGTCGTCACCATCTGCGGCGCGACGGAGAAGCGCGGCTCGCTGATGGCGTAAGGGACGCGCGGTTGCAGCTCGTTGCTCATGTGTGGCTCCTTATTGGGGAAGGGCGCGAGGGCCTTTCAGTCGCCGAAGAGGCTCGGCTGTGTGGAATCTTCCTCGGCGCCGTCGGCGTACTCCTCGGGCGTCCAGCGGTACTTGCCGAGGTCGCAGCGGCCGCGCGCGTCGAAGTTGACGCCCTCGGCTTCAAGCATCCGCTGCTGCTTGTCGGGCGGGAGGATGACGCGGCCCGTCGAGCAGCCGCCCTGCGAGTTGATGACGCGGTGCCAGGGGTCTTCGTCGCCGGCCGTGTGCATGACGAAGCCGACGGTGCGGGCCGTGTAGCCTTCGCCGAGGATTTCGGCGAGCTGCCCGTAGGTCATGACGCGGCCCTCGGGGATGCGGCGGACGATCTGGAAGACGCGGTTGCGGTAGCCGGGCGAGTTCACGTCCGCGGCGGGCCGCGCCGGTGTGGCGTTCGGTTCTTTGTCGTTGGTTGCCATCTCTTGACCTTCTAGATGCGCTCAAACTCGTGGAGCGTCCTCCTGTCCACGGCGTCGCCGGTGTTGAGGACCGTCCTGGGCTCGAAGAGAAGGACGTGGGCCTCCTCTTCGGCGACCGGCATGTGCTCGACGCCGCGGGGGACGACGGCGAACTCGCCCTCGCCGAGACGGACCTCGCCGTCGCGGAGCAGGATGCGGATGGAGCCACGGACGACGAGAAACATCTCGTCCTCATCGTCGTGCTTGTGCCAGACGAACTCGCCTTGAAACTTTACGAGTTTGACGTAGGAATCGTTCACCTCGCCGACGATCTTCGGGCTCCAATGCTCCGTGAAGCGCGCGAGCTTGTCGGAAATGTTGACCTTCTCAATCAACGGGGCACCTCCTTAACTTAAAGTGCGGAGGATGGCGCGGGCGGGGGCGCCGTCGCCCGTGCCGGCCTCGACCCTGAGCGGCAGACAGATCAGCTCGTAGCGGCCGGGCGCGACGCCGCGCAGGTCAAGGCCCTCGACGATGACGACGCCTTCGGAGAGCAGCGCGAGGTGGGTGGCGAAATCCTTCGAGCCGAACTTCTCCACCGAGAGGTAGTCGAAGCCGACGAGGCGGACGCCGCGTCGCGCGAGGGCGCGGGCCGCGGCCGGCGAGATGTACGTGAAGTCTTCGCGGAAGCGGCCGCGCGGGTCTTCCCAGAAGGCGGAGTTGCGCGTCTTGAAGAGCACGCGCGCCGCGCCCTCTTCGACTCCGGCCACGTGTTCCTCTTCGACCGAGAGGGCCGTGTCCGGCACTCCGACGACGAGGGCCTCGCCCACCAGCGCGTCGAGCGGGAGTGAAGGCATCCCGGGCGCGCCCTCGATGAAGTGTGCGGGGGCGTCTATGTGCGTGCCGGTGTGGGCGCCGAAGTTGAGCGAGGTGACGTTGGCCGCGTCCCCGCGGGCGATGGCGGCCCACTGGACGACCTCGATGCCGGGGTCGCCGGGGTAGACGGGCGTCCGGCCGGGGGCGACCGCGACGGTGATGTCGTAAATAGCCATGAAGGCCGCATGGTAGCGGCGGTGGCCGGGGCTGTCAACGAAGTGGGGAGGGCTTCTTGCGGGTCCGCGGCGTGTGAGATAGCATCGAACGCTGGAAGGCGAGAGAGGGAAGAGTGGCGGAAGAGTTCGGCACAGACGGGAGGGCGCCGCGCGTGGCGGCGTCGAGCTATTTGAACACGGCGCCGCTCATCTGGAGCTTCGCGCGCGGGGCGCGTCGCGGTCAGGTGCGGCTTTTGACGGACACGGCGCCCTGGCGGTGCGCCGACCTTCTGGCGCGGGGCTTGGTCGAGGCGGCGCTCGTGCCCGTCGTCGAGTACCAGCGCGTGCCGGAGATGGCAGTCGTGCCCGGCGTCTGCGTCGGGGCGCGTGAGCGCGTGCGGAGCGTCGTGCTCGTCACGCGCGGGGCGGCGCTCGAAGACGTGCGCTCGGTGGCGCTCGACACGACCTCAAGGACTTCGGCCGCGCTGCTTGAGATCATCTACCGCGAGTTCTTGGGCCGCGTGCCGCGCTTCTCGCCCTTCGAGCCCGACCTGGAGCGGATGCTCGTGGAGCACGACGCGGCGCTCGTCATCGGCGACCCGGCGATGACGTTCGAGCGGGCGGGGCTGCGCGTCCACGACATGGCGGCGCTCTGGCGCGAGCACACGGGCCTCGGCTTCGTCTTCGCGATGTGGATGGCGCGCGAGGGGGCGGGGCGGACAGTCGGGGCGGTGGACTTCGCGGGCGCGCGCGACGAGGGTTTGGGCCGCGCCGGGGAGATAGCCGACGTTTACGCGGCCGACCTCGGGCTGCCGCGCGAAGACCTCGTCTCGTACCTGCGCGACAACATCTGCTTCGAGATGGACGCGGAGATGCGCGCCGGACTCGAACTCTACTTCCGCCTCGCGCACAAACACGGCCTGACGCCCGCGGCCCGGCCCCTGAAGTTCCTTGGCACGGGCGCTGCATAATAACGGCGGGACGACGCGGCGGCGCCGAGAACCCGGGCGCTTCCGGCCGGGCCGGTCGCAAAATGCCGATTCGAGATTCCGACTTTGGAAAGTTGCGATAATGAACACGACTGACATTCAACCGATTCTGGACCGGGTGCTGGCGGGCGGGCGCATGACGGAGGAGGAGTGCGCGGCGCTGCTCGCTTCGGACGACATCGCGCGCCTCGGCGTGGCCGCCGACGAGGTGCGGCGCCGCAAGCACCCGTCCGGCGTCGTCACCTACATCATCGACCGCAACGTCAACTACACGAACGTCTGCAACGTCGTCTGCACCTTCTGCGCCTTCTACCGCCGGCCGGGCAAGCCCGACACCTACGTCACCACGCTCGAACAGATTTGCGAGAAGATTGACGAGACCATCGCGCTGGGCGGCACCGGCGTCCTCATGCAGGGCGGCCTGCACCCCGATTTCGGAATCGAGTGGTACGAGGACCTGCTGCGCGAGCTGCACGCGCGCTACCCCGACTTCCAGCTCCACTGCTTCTCGCCGCCCGAGATTCACAACATCCACCTCATCTCCGGCCTCCCTTACGAGGAGATCATGCGGCGGCTGAAGGAGGCCGGGCTCTACTCGATGCCGGGCGGCGGCGGAGAGATTTTAGACGACGAGGTGCGTAAGCGCGTCTCGACCAAGTGCACGACCGACGAGTGGCTGGAGGTGATGCGCGCGACGCACGGGGTTGGCTTACGCTCGACGGCGACGATGATGTTCGGCATCGGCGACACCCTCGTCCACCGCGTCCGACACCTGCGCCGCGTACGCGACTTGCAGGACGAGACGGGGGGCTTCACGGCCTTCATCCCGTGGACGTTCCAGCGCGAGAACACGGCCTTGGGGCGCCGCATCACGGAGGAGCCGACGGGCGTGGATTACCTGAAGATGCTCGCCGTCTCGCGCCTCTTCCTCGACAACGTCGAGCACATACAGTCTTCGTGGCTGACGCAGGGGTTGAGGCTCGGGCAGGTGGCTCTGCGCTTCGGGGCCGACGACATGGGCTCGATCATGATCGAGGAGAACGTCGTCTCGGCCGCGGGCGCGCACAACACGGCCGACGAGAAGATGCTCCGCCACCTCATCCGCGCCGCCGGCTTCCGCCCGCAGCAACGCGACATCCTCTACCGCCACGTCAACCGCGACGAGTCCGCCCGAAAGGACGCCTCAGACTCCGCCACCCTCCGCGAGCTGTCGGTCGCCTTCGCGGACTGAGCGCGGCGCGGCGCCGACGCCAGGCGCCGGGTGTCGTGCGGCGAAGTATTCGAGGAGCCCGCGGTGGATGAAGATGTACCCGCCGCCGACCTTGCGCATGAAGATGCGTTCGACGGCGTAGTCGAGAAAGCCCGCGTAGTCGAAGGGCGCGCACCTGTTCCAGACGAGCATGGAGCGCAGAGTGAAGTGTTGCAGGACGGTGAGGCCGCCAAAGTTAAGTGAGGCGTGGAACCCGGCGTTGACGCCGCCGCCGAGGCCGATGACCACGCCATGGAAGACCCCCCTCCCTAATCCCACAATCAACCCGCCCGCGAGTCCGCTGAGCACGCAGATGGACGACCCGAATATCAGCGCGTTGCGTAGCGCGCGGCGTATCCCTTCATTCGAAGACATCTTGGTCTCCAAATTGCCGACCGTCAGGCCGCCAAATAATGACATCGCGACAAAGCTGGCCCCTATTACCGCCAGCCCGATTAGGGGCTCGTAAAACAGTATGGTGACGAGGCCCAAGACGATAGACATGACCGACACAAAGGGAAGTCCGTTGCGCACGTCCGACCATGACCAGTGAACTTTTTCCACCGTCCTGATATTCCTCGAAAAGAGAAGCGGCAGGGAAAATAGGGACATGAGCCAAGCCCACTTCCCGAACGCGATAGAGTAAAACCACGTCACTAGCAGGTACAGGACGAGAGTCGGGCCGATTACCAGCGCCCACCGCTGCCAACCCACAAGCCAGTCGGGCTGCATCTGCTCCATGTAAAAGACCGTCTGCCCGTGCCGCCTCATCTGCCACGCCAACCACTCCAGCCACCGCAAGGTCTGCTCCCGCGTGTAAGGCGCGTCGGCGCGCCCGCGCTGGAACATCCGCTCCACGTAGGCGGAGAAGAGCTGCACGCGCCGCTCCTCCAGATTGCTCCCCGCCGCGAGCGGGCCGGCGGGCCGCCCGACGTAGGCCAGCGTCATGATGTTGAGCATCAGCGGCGTGTCGAGCAGCTCCCACAGCGAAGGGTCGTCGTTGAGCGCCTCGCGCACCGCCGCCAGCGGCCCGCCCACCTGCGTGAAGTAGTTGTCTATCCGCGCGCGCGTGAGCGGCTGGACCGTCACGGCGTTTTCGAGCGTCAGTTGCTTCAGCAGCTCGTCGTATTCCTGGCTGCGGCAGGAGACGGCTATCGGCAGGAGGCCGTGGCCCTGCCGGAAGTCGTTGATGGCCGCCACGCAGCCCGCCATGTCTTTGACCTCGTCCAAGCCGTCGAGGAGCAGCAGGACCTGGTCGTTATCCACCCACGGCTGCCCGATGGTCCTCGGCACGTCGTAACGCTTGGCAAGCTCGTCCACCAGCCAGTCCGCGAGCGGCCGTTGAGACTCGCCCCAGGAGGATAGGGGGAAGACGACAGGCATCGGATGCGCGTCGTCTTCCGCCGCCCGCTCAAGGAGGTCGCGGGTCAGTTCGAGCAGGAGGGTCGTTTTCCCCGCGCCGGGGGCACCCAGCACCAGCAGCGCGTGGCCCGACTGGTCGAACACGTCCGTGATCTTCGCGCCGGGTGGCAGCGGCCGCTCGGTGCCGTCGGCCCTGCGGACGAGCACGTCGAGGGGCCGGATGACGGCGCCGGGTTTCTCCGCCAGGTCCAGCTCGATGAGAATCTCCCTGTGGAGCGACTTCTGAAACACGCCGGCAATCCAGTAAGCGCGGACCTTCTGCAACATCTCGCGCCGGTTCTGCAACGCCAGCGCGGCCTGTCGCCTGTCCTCGGCACCCCCCGATTCCTTCCGCCGCTCGAAGTAAACGACGGCCACCCCGATGAGGGTGAACAGGATGATTAACGCCGCCCTCGTGCGCCAGTCAGCCCCAATCCACTCCTGTAAAAGGCTGGCGACGATGTTCCCGAGGACGGGGAAGACGATGAGACTCAGGGAGTAGCGGACGTTGGCGGGGACGTGTTTCATGGGCGCGCTGCCGAATTGAGCTTAAGCCGTTCCGGTTTGCGCAGACGGAAGAGGGTGAAGTCGGCGAAGACTGAGTCGAAGTCCGCGCAGGGCGCGCGGATTATACTTCATCCGGCCGCCCGCGAAAATGGAGGGCGCCCGGGGAACGAATTACGTGTTTCGTTCCCCGGGCGCCCCCGGTGTTCGAGGCGGCTGCCGCCGGTTGTCAGGTCAGCCGGCGCGGGTGCCGGTGTATTTGAGGGGCGGGGCGATGGGGAGTTTGACCTTGATGGCGCCGGCGATGTCGTTGCCGTCGATTTGGCCGTTGATGGTGGCGTCGTAGGGCTTGCCCTGGAACTCCATCGTCACGGTCGCGTCGAAGCCGTCGTGCGTGACGGAGAGGTTGTTGAGCGGGGCGGTGCCGAGCCGCGAGTCTATGTGTGCGTTGAGGGCGCCGCCCGCGCCCTCGAAGACGAGCGTGGCCGGGTGCTTGCCGAAGGGCGTCGCCACTTCGAGGTTCCAGGTTCCCACAAGGTTCATGTCTGTAATATTCCCCTCTGTCTCTGAATGAATCTCTTAAATCACTGCCCGGCGCCGCGGGCCGTCCGGCCGCCGAAGTCTTCGAGGCGCCCGGCGTAGGGCGCGACCTGTTCGCGTATCTCGTCGGCGTCGCCGACGACGACGACGGCCGCGCTGTCGGGCGTCACGTAGAGGTTGGCCACGCGACGCACGTCCTCGCGCGTCACGCGCTGGATTCGGTCGCGGTAGGTGTCGAGGTAGTCGTCCGGCAGGTCGTGCATCCTGATCTGCACGAGCTGGTCAACGAGGCCCTCCTGCGTCTCAAGCCGGATGGGGAAGGTGCCCGTCAGGTAGCTCTTGGCGTCCGTCAGCTCCTTCTCCGACACGTCCTCGGCGCGGACGCGCTCCAGCTCGTAGAAAATCTCCTTGAGCGACGCGCCCGTGACCGGCGTGCGGACCTCGGTCGTCGAGCGGAAACTGCCGGCGTAGCGGCGCGCGTCGAGCTGCGTGTAGGCGCCGTAGGTGTAGCCCTTCTCCTCGCGCAGGTTCATGAAGAGGCGGGCCGAGGCCGTGCCGCCGAGGATGGTGTGCATGAGGAGGACGGCGAAGTAGTCGGGGTCGGTGCGGCGGATGCCGGCGTTGGCGACGACGATGTTGGACTGGGCCGAGCCGGCGCGGTTGACGATGTAGGCGGCCCGCTCTTTAAGGACGGGCGGGGCGGGGAAGTCGGCCGCCGGGACGGGCCCGCCCTGCCAGCCGCCGAAGAGGTCTTTGAGGCGCTTGAGGATTTCACCCCGCCGCACGTCCCCGACGACGACGAGGACGGCGTTCGAGGGGACGAACTTCGAGCGGTGGTGTTCGAGCATCCGCTCGCGCGTCAGGGCGTCGATGGACTCGGGCGTGGGCGAGACGACCGAGTAGGGGTGCTGCCCGAAGAGGACGTGCGCGACGGCCTCGGAGGCGAGGAACGAGGGCTGCGCGCGCTGCGCGATGAGGTTCTGCTGGGCGTTGGCCTTGGCGAGCTCCAGCTCGTGCTCGGGGAACGAGGGGCGGAGCGAGATGTCCGCGAAGAGGTCCAGTATCTGGTCCGAGTAGGCGGCGAGGGACGAGGCGGCGACGGTCGTGTAGTCGGAGGTGGCGCCGGCCGTGAGCGTGGCGCCGTAGCGCGCGACCTCCTCGGCGATCTCGCGGCTGGCGCGCGTCTCGGTGCCCTCGGGCAAGAGGTCCGCCATGAGGTCGGTCAGGCCGGGAAGCTCCGGCGGGTCGAAGGCGTCGCCGGTGCGGAAGGCGAGGCGGAAGCTGACGAGCGGCAAACGCTCCTGCTCGACGACGACGACGCGGAGGCCGTTCGGGAGCGTCGCCTCTTCGGCGCGCGGCAGGTTGAGCTGGCGCGGCGTGAGCGGCGCGGGCGGCTGTCGCCGGAATTCTTCGGTCTGGGACATGAGATTCACAGGTTCTCAGTCGTCGGCGTGAGCGGCGGCCGACAACTCATGACGGATTCGTTATTCGGGCGCCACCTCGCCGGCATGCGGCGGCGCGTTGCCGGCCGGGGTCGCTTCGGCTCCGACGGGGGGCGGCTCGGGGGCGGGCGCGGGCGGCACCTGCGGGGGAGGGGCGCCGGGCTCTTCGGGCGTGCCGGGCGGCTCGGGCTCGGCCGGCGCGGGCGCTTCCTCTTCGGCCTCGGCGGCGTGCGCCGGGACGACCTCCATCAGCGAGTGGTTGTCCGTGAGCAGGTAGCGGCGGACGGCCTGCCTGATCTCTTCGGGCGTGACGCGGAGGTACCTCTCAAGCTCGGTGTTGAGCAGCGCGGGGTCGCCGTCGTAGAGCGCGTATTCGGCGAGGCGCTGGGCGCGGTAGAGCGTTGACTGGCGGCTGCGCACCGAGTCGTTGAGCAACGTGTTGCGAAGCTTCTCCATCTCCTCGGGCGTCGGGCCTTCGGCGGCGAGCCGCTCGACCTCCTCGCGGATGGTGGCGCGTATCTCGTCGGTCGAGTGGCCGGGCTTCGGGATGGCGAAGACGTAGAGCGACGAGGGGCCGCGCCGCTCGGCGACGCCGCCCTGGATGCCGACGACCGACTCCTCCTCCTTGACGAGCCGCTGGTAGAGGCGCGAGCTGTCGCCGTCGAGCAGGAGGTCGGAGGCGAGCGAGAGGGCGTAGTAGCCTTCGGCCCTGCGCGCCGGGGCCTTCCAGCCGAGCATGAGCGCGGGCAGTTGCGCGAAGGGGTCGCGGTAAAGCTCGTAGGCGGCGGCCACCTCCGCGGGCTCCGACACGTCAACGGCCGACGGCCGCGGCTGGCTCGGGATGGTGCCGAAGTACTTCTCGACGAGCGAGCGCGCCTCCGCCGCGTCGAAGTCGCCGCAGATGGTGAGGACGGCGTTGTTCGGCGCGTAGTAGATGCGGAAGAACTCCTGTATGTCTTCGATGGTCGCGGCGTCGAGGTCTTCCATCGAGCCGATGGTCGAATGCGCGTTGGCCGGGTTCTTATAGATTAACTCGTTGAGACGGAGGAAGGCGTTCGAGTAGGGGCGGTTGTCGTAGGTCAGCCGCTTCTCCTCCTTGACGGCCTCGCGCTGGTTGTCGAGGTTCTCCTGCGTCACCTTGAGCGAGCGCATGCGGTCCGATTCGAGCCAGAGCGCGAGCGGGAGCTGGCTCGCCGGCAGCGTCTGGAAGTAGTTGGTGCGCTCGGTGTTGGTCGTCCCGTTCATCGTCCCGCCGCTGTTGAAGATGTACTGGAAGTGGCCGGCCTTCGGCACGTTCTCCGAGCCCTGGAACATCATGTGCTCGAAGAGGTGCGCGAAGCCCGTGCGGCCCTCGCGCTCGTTGCGCGAGCCCACGTCGTAGTAGACGGCCACGGAGACGACCGGGACCGCGTGGTCCTCGCTCAAAATCACGCGCAGGCCGTTCTCAAGCGTGAACTGTTCGACGGGGACGACGGGAAGCGTGGGCGTTGACGACAAAATTTCCCTCCGGGAAAGGTTTTGGGCGCCGGGCGCCGGGCGCCGGGTAAAGGCAGATAGTTTTTACCCGGCGCCCGGCGCCCAAAACCCGCTTTACTCGGGCTTGCTAATCATCCCGCGCAGCTCGGCGCGCAGGCGCTCTATCTCGGAGAGCTTCTGCTCGACGCGGCCGAACAGCTCGGACTGCGCCTTGATGCCCTCGTCGATGAGGAAGGCGGCGGCGTCGGCGCGGCTGCGGAAGACTCCGGCCTGGACGAGCTGTTCGAGCCGCTCCTGCGCGTCGTGCGAGACCTTGACGGCGACCACGTAGTCGTCCTTGGCAGCGAGGGCGCGCTCGATGGTGCGGCTGATGTCGCGGCCGATGGACGAGAGCGATTCGGGGATGCGCGAGGCGATGTCGCGCACGGACGAGCGCCCGTGCGGGTCTTCGTCATCCACCAGCATCAGGTCGTCTACAGGTTCGAGGACTTCAGGGTTCTTCGGGTCCCTCGGGTCTCTGGGGTCTCTGGGGTCTCTGGGGTCGTTCGGGGTGCTCATAGGCTTTCGCTCCAACCTCCTCCCGGCGCCGGACGGGGCCGCGGCCCACGGGGGCGCCGTGCTCCTACCTCCGGCTGACGATTTGTGCTCGGCGACTGCTTACGCAACATTCTAGGGCCGCCCCGGCCGCGGCGCAAGCGGGCTCTCCGCCGCCTTCCGGCTTTCCGCGCGCAACCTTGCCGGGGCCACCGTCATCAATTAAACTACACCGACCCGCCCCGTCCCCAGACCGAGGCGGCAAGCACCTGCGCAGGGCGGCGCGCCCTGCCGAGGCTCCGAGTGCTCCAACCAGAGGTTTTTGTCTCCGTGAACAAGAGAATCTTCACCCCGCTTGCGACGCTGCTCTTACTCGCCAGCCTGCTGCCGGCCTTCGTCGTCGCGCAGCAGGGCAACCAGCAGCCGCCGTCGGCCCGCAGGGGCGACCCGGGCCGGGGCGCGGAAGGCGTCCCCGCGGACACCGTGCGCCCGCGCCGCCCGCGCCTCTCCGCCACCGACGGCGTCGAGGCCGACGTGGCCGAGGCCCTGACCGTCATCCAGGACAACTACGTTGACGGCAACAAGCTCGACTACAACGGCGTCTTCAAGTCCTCTATCATCGGCATGCTGCGGACGCTGGACCCGCACTCGAACTTTTACGACGCCAAGGAGTTCGAGGAGCAGCGCGCCGACTGGCGCAGCGAGTATTACGGCATCGGCGCCACCATCGGCGACCGCAAGGTCGGCGAGACGACCGACACCTTCATCCTCGCCACCTTCGAGGGCACGCCGGCCAACAAGGCGGGCCTGCGCTTCGGCGACCGCATCGTCGAGGTTGACGGCCAGAGCGTGAAGGGCAAGGCGTCGGGCGAGGTCCGCGACCGCCTGCGCGGCCCGCGCGGCACCATCGTCCGCGTCACGGTCGAGCGCGGCTCGGACGGCCGGCGCGAGACGGCCGAGATCACGCGCGACGCCGTCCCGCAGCCGACCGTCCCCGACTACTACTTCATCCGCCCCGGCGTCGGCTACATAGACATGCAGCGCGGCTTCAACTACACGACGGCCGACGAGTTCGTCGAGGCCCTCGGCCGCCTGCGCGCCCGCGGCATGACGGGCCTCGTCGTTGACCTCCGCAACAACGGCGGCGGCATCCTCGACCAGGCCGTGCGCGTCGCCGAGCGGTTCCTCCAGAGCGGCCAGACCATCCTCTCGCAGAAGGGGCGCGGCACGCGCGGCGAGGAGCGCCAGTACAAGTCCGAGAACCGCAGCCCCGACCAGACGCCGCTCGTCATCCTCGTCAACCGCGGCACGGCCTCGGCCTCCGAGATCGTCGCGGGCGCCTTGCAGGACCACGACCGCGCTCTCATCATCGGCGAGACCTCGTTCGGCAAGGGGCTCGTCCAGAGCATCATGCCGCTCGACTACGGCACGGCGCTGACCTTAACGACCTCGAAGTACTACACGCCGTCGGGCCGGCTCATCCAGCGCGACTACTCGAACATGAGCTTCTACGACTACCTGTACGGGCGCGTCAACGGCACGCAGGACGAGGCGAAGCAGCCCGAGCCGCTGAAGGGCTCCGAGACCAAGACCGACACGGGCCGCCCCATCTACGGCGGCGGCGGCATCGCGCCCGACGAGGCCGTCAAGACCCGCACGATGACGGCGCCCCAGATTCGCCTGCTCGACCCCGTCTTCGGCTTCGCCCGCGAGCTGGTCTACGGCCGCGTCAACGGCTTCCCCGACTACAAGGTCGCCGGGATGCCCGACTTCGAGCACAACCTCCTGCCGGCCGACATGGCCGTTGACGACCGCCTCTACGCGGCCTTCAAGGACTACGTCGCCGAGCGCGCCGAAATCTACAAGGTGACGCCGCAGCAGCTCGACCGCCAGCGCGAGTTCGTCGCCCGCCAGCTCCGCTACGACCTCGCCACGGCCGCCTACGGCTCGGTCAAGGCGCAGCAGGTGCTCGTCCTCGACGACCCGCAGGTCGTCAAGGGCATCGAATCCCTCCCCCGCGCCCGCGACCTCGCCGCCACGGCCAGCAAGGGCCGCAACCCGGCGTCGCGCTCGTTCGAGGATTAAGGACGGGAAGACAGGTTAGATACGAGAGGGCCGCCTTAACTTAATAAGGCGGCCCTCTCTTGCTTTCGGACGCGGGCTCTACTTCTTCTCGTCGGCGAAGTGTTGGACCTGCGGCTCGGGGTTGGGGGCGGGCTGGCGGGCCTGGGCCTTCTTTAAGGCTTCGAGGTCGAGCTCGGCAGAGGGGCGCGTGTCGGCGTCCATGAGGCCGGCCATCTTTTCGAGCGTGTAGCGGTTCTCCTCGGGGTCATTCGAGGCGACGCAGTCCGAGGGGATGACGAGGTTGAAGTCTCTCATGTAGGCGTCGTGGGCGGTGAAGAGCACGCAGATGTCGCCCGTGAGGCCGGTCAGGATGAGCGTCTTGACGCCGAGGTAGTCGAGCAGGATGTCGAGCGTGGTGGAGAAGAAGCCGGAGTGCTTGGGCTTGAGGACGAAGTACTCGTCCTCCTCGGGCCGCAGCTTCTCGACGACGGGCCGGCCGCGCACGTCGTCGTTGAGGCAGTGGTCGAGAATCTTCTTGAAGTCCGACTGCCACTTGCCGAAGTTGTCGTTGACGTAGACGACGGGGATGCCGGCCGCCTTCGCCCTCTTCTTCAATTCCGCCAGCCGGTCCGCCATCGGCAGCGCGTGGCGCAGAAGCTTCTCGCCGCTCTCGAACTCCAGATCGTTAATCACGTCTATGAGCAGCAGCGCCACGTCCGATTTGTCGGGCACGTTCCCGTGCAGGTCTTCGTTCTTTGCGGGCATGCGGAGATTATGGGGCAAAAGGGTGAAAGGGCAAAAGGGAGGCGGGCGCCGCCGCCCGTCCTCCCTTCTGCCCTTTCCTCGCGGGGGGGCGAGCGTCAGGAGTGCGCGCCCTTGAGCGTGATGAGCGAGAGCGTGGCGCCCGTCGGGTCCTCGATGACGCAGAAGCGGCCGACGTTGGGGATGTCCGTCGGCGGGACGCGGACCTTGCCGCCGAGCCGCTCGACCTCCCCGGCCTTGGCCTCCACGTCGTCCACGGCGACGTAGGGCACCCAGTGCGAGGGCGCGTCGCCGAACTCGGCCCCCATCTGGTAGATGCCGCCGACGTGCTCGCCCCCGGCGACGATTTCGCTGTAAACCATCCCGGCCGCGTCAGACTCCTTGAGCTGCCAGCCCAAAAGCTGCGTGTAAAACTTCTTCGCCGACTTGGCGTCCCTGGTCGAAAGCTCGTTCCAGCAGAAAGTCCCGTTCGCGGGCATCTCGTGTTCCTTCATCTTCTCTTCTCCTTCGGAAGTTCGGACGTACTTCGAGGTAAGACTTGCGGCGAGGCTTGCTTAAGACTTTTAGAGCGTCTTCGTAGGACCGAAGTTAAATAGAAAGGTGAGTCTCCGACACGTCGAAAACTCACCTTTCAACCCACCCCTTGCTCGTTCGGAAAGGAAATGCGAGGGAGAAACTTTTGGTTCCTTCTTAAAATCTGCTCGGCCCTTAAAGCTAAAGCTGCGGCGGGCCATTCACTGAAAAAGGTGTCAGCCCCGGCGGCGGCCCTTAGTGAGCGGCCAGCCATTCGCTGAAGATTTGCGCCTCCTCGGACTTGCCGCTCCAGCGCGCGCGGTTCTTGCCCGTGAGCGCCAGGACCATCGCCTGGTGCTGGCCGGCGCGGTCGCCGAGGCGCTCGAAGTAGTTGTAGAGGCGGTCGATGCGCGCGACGGACTCGCGCGCGGCCTCGGGCGTGCGGAACGCCAGCACGTTGCGGAAGTAGCGTGTGTAGACGTTCTGCTCGCGGCCCGTGGTCGTGTAAAGGTCGAAGTAGCCTTCGAGGTGGCCGGCCGTCTGTAAGACCTGCGCGACGTAGGAGGGCCGCGCCTTGACCTTGCGGACGATCTCGGCGATGTCGGTCGTGCCCTGCTCGTAGAGCGAGAGAATCTGCTCCTTCTTCGAGCGCTGCTCGGCCGTCTCCTCCGTGAGGGGGCCGCCGAACAGGGGCTCTTCCGCGGCCGGCGCGGAAGCCTGACGGGGCTCGTCGGCGTACTCAAGCTCAAGCCGGAGCGGCCCCATCTCCTGAATCATCTCTTCCGTAGTCATCTCTTTGAACCCCCTTGCATAGTCGCGGCGGGCGACCTGTATTTAGATGCGGGCCGCCCGCCGACTACTGCATCGCGCGTGCGCTCGGTTAGCTCGCGCGGCGCACCTCGAAGGTCTGCTCCGACTGGAGCTTCTTGAGGTGGTCGATGAACGTGGAGGCGGCGCGCTTCGACAGCTCCTCGGTGCGGACGCGCATCACGTTCTGGCACTCCTCGTCGTGGTCCACGCCGGCCTCGCGCGCGAGCGCGCGGATCATGCCGAGCTGCTTCGGCGTGACGAGGTCGGCCATCGACTTGGCGAGCGGGTCGCGCGGGAAGTCGCCGGGCTGCGGGCCGGAGCCGTCGCGCTCGATGACTTCCGACTCGCGCTGGTAGAGCTCGCGGGCGATGCCGAACTTGATGGCGGCGCGCTTCAGGGCGTCGTGCTCGGCCTTCTTGATGCCCGTCTCGTTGTCGGAATTGCCGGTGCCGACGCCCTCGCGGGTGACGCCGTCGACGGTGATGGCGGCGGTGACGGCCACCATGTCGCCGATCTGGACGATGCCGCGGACCGAGTGCGACCAGGTCGGCGCGACGCGGTCGAGGATGTCCGCGACGGCGTGCCACTCGACGTACTCGACCATGTGCTTGTTGCCCTGGCGGTCGGTCCAACCCTCGCGCGTTTTGATGAGCTTCGGGTCGATGGGCTGCTTGAGCGTGCGCAGCGTGTTGGTGAAGGAGAGGGGGACGACCTGCGCGGCCGGCGCCTGCTGCTGCTCCTCGCCCTGCGCCTCGTACTCCTCGGCCGTGATGAAGTCCTGCTCGTCGGCCCTCTGGACGTTGGCGGTTGCTTGCTTCTTCGTCATCTCTTGCTCCTCTTCGCTTGTGTGTTCCGCGAGCGAACGGTTGGAGGTCTCTTCAAGAGAGACTTCCGGCTGCTCGTTCTGCTCCCGTACGAAGCGCGGCGTTTTGCGCGGGGCCTTGACCACCGCGGCAGCCTCGTCGCGCCTCTCGGATTCGTGTTTCGGTTCGGTGTCGGGCGTCTCCGCCGCAACGCTCTCAACGGGGCCGCCCTGCGCCTGCGGGGCCGGCCGGTCGGGCGAAGGCTGCGGCTTGGTCGCGGCCTCCGTGTTCTTGTTCAAAAGCGCGTGCTTGACGGCGAGGATGTGCTCGCAGCGGTAGCCCTGCTCCTCGACCGAGTGCTCCTCGAACTCAAGGCAGGAGCAGCGGACCTTGCCCGCGTCGTCGCGCCAGACTTCGTAGCTGGCGCGCTTACCGCGCAAGGTCGGGGTCGTGACGCGGAAGCGGTCGCCCTCGCGGTTCACGAGGCCCATCGCGGCGATCCCCTGCGCGCGCTTGTCGCGCATCAAAGATTTCTTGTCGAGAACGGCTGCCATTGCGGTAAATCCTCCGTCAAACTGCTGAAAACCAAGGACCTTACGCCGCGCGCTCGGCCGCCAACTCTTCGGCGGCGTGCTCGTGAGCGCGCCCCGCAGGCTGAACCGGGTTCAACCCCGTCCGCTCCTGCAGGCGGCGCTCAAGCTCGATTACACGGCCTTCCAATTCTTCGACGAGCCGGCCCTGCCGGTAGACCGTCTTGAAAAGGCTGTCGAATGTCTCCCAGATCGCGTCGCTCAAGTCCCTTTTCTCCTTGCCTCTCAGCCCGAGGGCCGCATGTTTGCTGCCCCGTGCTGTTTCATACGTGAAACAGTGTACCACGGGTTCCCGGTTGTTGCAAGCATAAAACAAAGTGTTGCATCCGAAATTTTCTTGTGTTATGTTCTGGCCTGGAAAGGGGCGGCGGGGTCCGTGCGCGAGTCACCCGCAGCCCGAGTCAGGAGGCCGAAGAAATGGCAGAACAGTCGAAAAGTCTAGTGAATACTGCGGAGTTGGGGCGTAGCATACGCCGCAAGCGCGAGGAGCTGGGCCTGAGCCTGCGCGACGTGGCCGACGAGACCGGGGTCTCGGCCTCGACGCTCTCTCGCATCGAGAACGGCACGGGCAAGCCCGACGCCGACAACATCGCGCGGCTGACCAGCTGGCTCCAGATGCCGATGGAGCGCGTCATGGGCGCGCACACCGGCGACAACACCGAGGAGTCGCCCGTCGTCTACTTCCCGCACGAGGCCACGCCCGACATCGTCGAAGCCCACTTAAGGGCCGACCGCAACCTTAACCCCGAGACGGCCAAGGCGCTCTCCGAACTCTTCCGCGTCGCCTACGCCCAGTTCTCCCACCCCGGCCAGGACACGCGCGGGCGCAAGGGCCGGAAGTAAGCAACACGGAGATCTCCAGACCGAAGCTCCGCGCAGGGCGCTTGACCTCAGACGGGTTCGAGCGCCCTCCGTCTTTAGCCTCTTAAAGCCGTAAAAATTCACCTCGCTCCGGGCCAGATGGTGTTCCCGAGTCTGGCTGCTGTCTGAAACTCCCGATCAGATGTAGACCTGTAAAGGAGAGAGAAGCATGTCAGCGAAGACGAACTACATCCGCGAAGGTTTTAACAACGTGACGCCGTACCTGTGCGTGAGTGACGCGGCGCGGGCCATCGAGTTCTACAAGGAGGCGTTCGGGGCGACCGAGCTCATGCGCATGGAGGCGCCCGGCGGGAAGATCGGGCACGCGGAGCTGAAGATCGGCGACTCCGTCGTCATGCTCGCCGACGAGTTCCCCGAGATGAACTTCCGCAGCCCGCAGAGCATCGGCGGCGCCGCCGTCCAATTCTACATTTACGACGAGGACGTGGACGCGCGCGTCGAGCGGGCCGTCGCCGCCGGGGCGAAGTTGACGCGGCCCGTCAAGGACGAGTTCTACGGCGACCGCTCGGGCGCCGTAGAAGACCCCTTCGGCCACCACTGGTACATCGCCACGCACATCGAAGACCCCTCGCCCGAAGAGGTCATGCGGCGCATGGAGGCCGAGATGGGGCAGGACGCCACCGCCCAGGTTTAAAGGCACGCGGAGGGGCGGCCCGCGGCGCGTGGGCCGCCCCTCTTATTAACTTCGGACGGACGACGAGCACGGGGGGAGTTTTGCAGTTCGAGGCGGTCTACGGCGTTGACTTCAGCGGGGCGCGTTTGGCGGGGCGGAATACGTGGCTGGCCCGCGTCGAGAGGGGCGGGCGCGGGGCGGGGAAGAGTCCGTATAAATTAACAACGCTGGCGCGGTTGGAGGATTTGTGCGGGACGGCGGAGAGGCCGGAGGCGCTGGGGTTTCTGGTGGAGTTGATCGCGGGGTCGGAGGGGGCTCTGTGGTCCTTGGACTTCCCGTTCGGGCTTCCCGTAGAGGTCTTGGGGGAGTGCTGGGCGAGGCAGTTCGATTTTTTGGGCGAGTGGGGCGAGGACGGTTACGGGGCGGGGCTGGAGTGCGTGCGGCGGTCGAAAGAGTCGCACGACGTGAAGCACATCCGGCGTTTGACGGACATTGAAGAGAAGGCGCCTTTCGACCCTTACCACTACCGCATCATCTACCAGACCTTCCACGGGATGCGCGACGTGCTGGCGCCGCTGCGCCGTCGCCGCCACACGGCCATTCTTCCTTTCCAGTACCGCCGGCTCGCCTCCGCCCGGCGCGTCCTCGTCGAAGCCTGCCCCGCCTCGACCCTGAAGCGTCTCGGCCTGCCGCACCAGAACTACAAGCAGCCTGAGGGCGGCCCGCTCACTCGCAAGCGCCTGCGCACGCGCCGCCACATCCTCGACGGCCTCGCCCGTCACGTCCACATCGACGACACCGACCGCCGCCGCATCATGCGCAACGGCGGGGCCGACGCGCTCGACGCCGTCATCGCGGCCGTCGGCGCGCTGCGCTCCTGGCGCGACACGGACCACCGCCGGATAGCGCGCCACCCGCGCTACCCGCGCGAAGGCCGGCTCTACGTGTAACCCTCCCTGACCCTTACGGGCTCCAAACTCCGCGTTACTAGTCGGGCGCGTTTCCTACGCGGCCCGAACACTTCAAGGAGTTGAGAAGCCTGATGAGATTCGTCCTACTCGCACTGTTGTCCCTCCTGCCCGCGGCCCAGGTTATCGCCGCGCCGCTCCAGCGCCAGCCCGACGCCGTCCTCGCCCAAGGCCAGCCGCCGCTCACGCGGGCGCAGGTTGACGAGGTAGAAAAATTCTTCGAGTGGCTCTTCGAGGCGCAGTTCGACGCGGGCCAGCGCCGCGAGCTTGAGAGCGCCCTGGTAGCTATTT
>DATHBF010000151.1:0-6321 GCA_035296285.1 Pyrinomonadaceae bacterium
CTTCCTGATTCAGGAGCAGAAGCCCGAGGAGGTCTTCACGCCCGAGGACTTCACCGAAGAGCACCGCATGATCGCCGACACCGCGCGCGAGTTCATGGACGGGGAGGTGCGGCCCGCGATGGACGAGATCGAGAAGAGCAAGGACTGGGCCGCCTCGCGCCGCCTCGTGCAGAAGGGCGCCGAGATCGGCCTCGTCGGCGCGACGGTGCCCGAAGAGTACGGCGGGCTCGGGCTCGACCAGGTCTCGGGCGCCATCATCGGCGAGTTCCTCGGCCGCTCCGCCTCCTTCGCCACGACGCTCGGCGCGCAGAGCGGCATCGGCCTCCTGCCCATCCTCTACTACGGCACCGAGGAGGCCAAGCACAAGTACCTGCCGAAGATTGTGACGGGCGAGCTCATCACCGCCTACGCGCTGACCGAGTCGGGCTCCGGCTCTGACGCCCTGGCCGCCAAGGCCACCGCGCGCCTCTCGGAAGACGGCACGCACTACATCTTGAACGGCGAGAAGATGTGGATCACCAACGGCGGCTTCGCCGACATCTTCGTCGTCTTCGCCAAGGTTGACGGCGACAAGTTCACGGGCTTCATCGTCGAGCGGCAGGAGGGCCTGACGAGTGGTGCCGAGGAGCACAAGATGGGCATCAAGGGCTCTTCGACCACTGCCCTCGTGCTCTCGGACGTGAAGACGCCCGTCTCGAACCTGCTCGGCGAAGTCGGCAAGGGCCACAAGATCGCCTTCAACATCCTCAACATCGGCCGCTTCAAACTCGGGGCGATGTGCCTCGGCGGCATGAAGCTGATGACGAGCGAGGCCGTCCGCTACGCCAACGAGCGCCACCAGTTCGGCAAGCCCATCTCGTCCTTCGGCGCCATCAAGCACAAGCTGGCCGAGATGGCGGTCCGCACCTGGGTCGGCGAGGCGAGCACCTACCGCACGCTCGGCCTCATCGAAGGCGCGATTAACGCTACGGCCGACGCCTCCGACCCCGAGTCGAAGCTGCGGGCCATCGAGGAGTATGCGGCCGAGTGCTCGGCCATCAAGGTCTCGCTCTCCGAGTACTGCCACTACGTCGCGGACGAGATGGTGCAAATCTTCGGCGGCTACGGCTACTCGGCCGACTACCCGGCCGAGCGCGCCTACCGCGACGCGCGCATCAACCGCATCTTCGAGGGCACGAACGAGATCAACCGCATGCTCATCCCGGGCATGCTCATGCGCCGCGCCGTCGCCGGCAAGCTCGCGCTCCTGCCCGCCGCGCAAGGCTTGATGGAAGAGGTCTTGTCGCCGTCCCTGCCCTCGCTCGACGAGGACGAGGGCGTGCTGGCGAACGAGGCGCGGCTCGTGAAGAACGCCAAGAAGGTGACCCTGATGGTCCTCGGCACGGCCGCGCAGAAGTACATGACGGCGCTCGCCGAGCAGCAGGAGGTCTTGATAGGCGCGGCCGACATCATCATGGATGTGTACTCGATGGAGTCGGCCGTCCTGCGCGCGCAGAAGCTGGCCGCCTCGCAGGGCGAGGAGCGTTCGCGCCTCCACCTCGACATGGTGCGCGTCTTCTGCAACGACGCCGTCGAGCGCGTCGAGGCCAACGCCAAGAACACGCTCGCCGCCGTCGCCGAGGGCGACGAGCTGCGCACGCTCCTCGCCGCCCTGCGCCGCTTCACCAAGAACACGCCAATGAACACCGTCGCCGCGCGCCAACGCGTCGCCGACGCGATGATCAAGGCGAACAAGTACGTCTATTAAGGTCAGAAGGCAAAAGGCAAAAGTAAAAAGTGTGGGCGCGCTCTCGCGCGAAGAACTTTTCTTAACTTTTGCCTTTTGCCTTTTAACTTCTTATGAAGATTGTCCCCATCTCGCTGCCAACGCCCTTCTACGTCGGCCCCGTCAACGTCTACCTCGTCCACGAAGAGCCCCTGACGCTGATTGACACGGGGCCGAAGACGAAAGACGCGCTGGAGGCTTTGAAGGAAGGCTTAAGAAGGGAGCGCGTGCGCGTCTCCGACATCAGGCGCATCGTCCTGACGCACGCGCACGAGGACCACTGCGGGCTGGCGAAGAAGCTGCGGGACGAGGCGAAGGACGCCGAAGTCTTCGTCCACGGCTGGGAGACGGGCCACCGCGCCGGGCGCCTTGAGTACGGCGAGCAGCGCGCGCTGCTCGAACGCGCGGGCGTCCCCCCCGAAGAGCTGGCCGAGATGCGCCGCATGTACGAAGGCGTGCGCGCCTACGCCGACGCCCTCGAAGACCACGAGCACGCGGAGCTAACTGACGGCGAGGAGATAAGATTCGAGCGCGGCGCCCTCCGCGTCGTCCACACGCCCGGCCACACGCCCGGCTCCTGCTCCTTCCTCCGCGAGGCCGACCGCACCGTCATCGCCGGCGACTGCGTCCTCAAGCGCATCACGCCCAACCCCGTCCTCTCGCCCGACCCCATCGACCCCGCGCGCCGCTTCCGCTCGCTCGCCGAATACCTCGTCAGCCTCGCCCGCCTCCGCTCGCTCTCGCCCACCCTCGTCTACGGCGGCCACGGCGAAGCCGTCGAAGACTACGACGAACTCTTCCACCGCTACCTCCGCGCCATCAACCAGCGCCAATCCGACGTTATAAAACTCATCCCCCAAACCGGCGCCACCGCCTGGGACATCGCCCAACAACTCTTCCCCAACTCCACCGACGTACACCGCTTCCTCTCCGTCTCCGAATCCATCGCCCACCTCGACCTCGCCCACTCCGAACACAAACTCGCCCTCGAACTCTCCGCCGACGGCCGCGAAGTCTACCGCAGGGCTTAGTTGCCTCCGGCCTGCTTGCCGGCTAGGTTGACGCGGTTGTTGAGGTCGCGGAGGGCGGCGACGTTCTTCTCGCGCAGCTCGAAGGCGGTGCGGCCGACGGCGAGTTCGACGGAGGTGGCGAGGGCGAGCTTTTTGAAAGCCTCGTAGGGGACGTTCAGCTCAAGTATCTCTTTGGAGTCGGTGGCGGTCCAACTGTCGGCAACGCCCTGTTCGGCGAGGCGCATGCGGCCGAGGCGGATGGTCTCGCCGTCGGCGACCGCCGTCAGGTCGCGCCGGTCGAGGGGGTGGCGGCTGTCCCAGTCCTTGGTCTCGAAGGTGAGCTGGAGGGTGACGTGGCGGACGTAGTCGAGCTGCTGGCCGGGGCAGTGGAGCACGGCCTGAAGGCTGACGCAGACGCCCTTGAGCGAGTTCTGGAGCCGCTTGCCCGACTCGCAGCTGACGGGCATCCGCTTGAGCACGACGACCGTCTCGCGCCCGACGCCGTCGTAACGAGTCTCGATCTTGCCGCCGTGGCTGGCGGGCGGATTCTTCTTGTCCTGCGCGCGGCCGGCGTGTGCCTGGCACAGGAGGACGGCCGCGAGGCAGAGGGGGGACAGCTTTCTCTTCATGAAAACCTCGTGCGAAAGTTTTGGAGGGGCGTCGGACGTTGGGGGCTTTCGGCGCGAGAGGCGGCTCGGGCATGAGTCGCAGGGAGTTCGCCGCTACTTCGAATATACGAAGCGGCGCGCGCGACTGTCAACGCCTCTTTTTAGCCGGGGCGCGTGACGCGAACGAGGAAGGCGCGCTGCCCGCCCGCCGCCTGTTCGTAGACCTTTTCGACGGTGTAGCCCTGCCGCCTGAGCGCGTCGAGCGGGGAGACGGCCGCGTTCAGTTCCGTTGCGCGGAAGGCGACCCAGAAGCTCCGGCCGAAGGGCTCTTTCGCGTCCTGCACTGAGACGGCATTGAAGCGGCGCGGCAGGAAGTAGGCCGGGTCTTCCGGGATGCCTTCAAGACCTTTGACGACCCCGACGCTCGCCCCCTCGTCGCCGAGCGCGAACCAGAGGTGGTAGGCGACCAGATCCTCGAAGGCGTAGACGCGCGCCGGCCGCGGCTCGTCCGCGAGCGCCGACTCGGCCAACTCGCCCCACGTACACCAGACCTGCTTCTCATCCCGCCGCAGGGCCGCGCCGAGCCCGGCCGCGAAGAGCCAGAGGCCGAGCAGGGCGAGGGCCGCGGCCTTGAGCCAGCGCGGGCGTAATCGCGCCAGCGCCGCGCCCGCGAGCAGCATGAAGGGCGCGGCGATCACTATCAGGTGGCGCGTGCCCCAGACCGAATGAGGCAACACGCGGCTCGCGGCGAAGGCGAGGAGGGCGGGCAAAGCGGCGAAGAGAAGGAGGAAGAGGACGCGCGGCCCGCGGTCCTCTCCGCCTCGGCCGCGGCGCCGTAGCGTCTCCCCGGCGAGGAGGATGACGGGGAGGCCGGCGAGCAGGAGGCCGAGCCAGAGCGAGGCGCGGGCGTAAGGCGCGTCAATCGAGCTCTGCCGAAAGCGGAAGGGCTCGTTGAGCAGCGCGAACAGCTCGACGAAAGACGACGGGCCGGGCCGCGTAATCCAGCCGACGTTCTGCGCCAGCCCGCCGCCCGCGCCCGACTCGCCGAGGCACGCCACGACCCACGGCAGGAAGCAGACGACGACCACGCCGGCCCCCGTCATGAAGGGGAGGAGAAGTCTGCGGCGGCCCGCCCGGCCGCAGAGGTAGACGGCCTCGCAGGCGACGACCAGCCAGCCGTAGTAGTGCGTGTAGACGAGCAGCAGGTTGAGGAGAGTCAGGGCGGCGAGCGTGCCGCGCCGCGGCCCTTCCCGGCCCGGATTCGTGAAGCGCGCGAAGAGCCAGAGCGAGGTGAGCGCGAGCAGCAGGAGCAGGCTGTACATGCGAAGCTCCTGCGCGTACTTGACGAGGTAGCCGTTCGAGGCCGCGAGCAGCAGCGCGAGGCCCGTCGCGCCGCGCCCCAGCCGCACCTCGCGCGCGAGAAGGAGCAGGGGGACGAGCGCGGCGACCGAGGCGAGGAAGGGAAAGAGCCGCAGCCACAGAAGAGACTCGCCGCCGAGAGACACCCAGAGCTTGAGGAGCGCGTAGAAGAGCGGCGGGTGGATGAGGTCGGCGGCGACGAACCGCCACAACTCCGGCCACGGGTGGCGCGCGGCGTGGACGCTGAAGATTTCGTCGAACCAGAGGCAGCCCGCCGTCAGCCGCCACAGACGCGCCGCGACGTAGAGCGAGACGGCCCCGGCCGCCAACAGGAAGCCCGTTCGATTGCGGATGAGGACCAGCGGATTAATGTTCAGGTTCTATGCGACGACCGCCTGTCAGAAATTCACGGCCCCGTCTTACTCTATCGTCTCGGGCTCGCCCGCGCCTTCGGCGTCGGCGTCGGCGGGTTCGAGGACGGCCTCGTCGAGCCGACCCTTCAGCCAAGAGCGGAAGACTTCGGCCTCCTCGCCCTTCGCCGTCCAGCGCGCGCGGTCGAACATCGTCAGCGCCATCGAGAGCGCGTGGTGCTGGCCGGCGCGGTCGCCCGCGAGCTCGAACTGGCGGTAGAGGAGGTCAATCGTCTCGACGCTCTGCCGCGCCGTCCCCAGGTCCTTGAAGCCGAGCTTGCCCGCGAAGAACTTCGAGTAGATGTTCTGCGGGTGCGTCGTCGAGGTGTAGAGGTCGAAGTAGCCGGTCATGAGCCCCGCGTCGCGGAGCACGGAGCCGACGTAAGAGGGCCTCGCGCCCGTGATGACGGCGATGTCCTCGACCTCGCCCATCCCCGAAAGAAAGAGCGAAATGATCTGGTCCTTGCGCGACGGCTTGCCGCCGCCGCCCGTCTTAGCCTTGCTGCTCACGACAGGTTCCCCTTTCGCTACTTTATCACCTCGAACTCGAAATAGATGGTCTTGCCGCGCACGACGAAGCAGAGGTACTGCTCCCAGAAGCGGCGGAGGAAGCGCGCCGAGGGGTATCGGTTGTGCAGGTTGACGAGGAGCTCGAAGCCGACGAGGCGCCAGAGCTTCAGCATCGTGACGCGCACCAGCCGCGGCCGCAGCCGGACGTGGCTGTAGAAGTCGAAGTCGGGGCGGTGGCCGGTGAAGTATGCGAAGGACTCGGTGGTGAGGTGGCGCCTGTGCGTCGGGTCGGTGTAGGAGGCCACGTCGGAGAAGTGGGGCGTGTCGAGTCGGATGAGCCCGCCCGGCCGCGTGATGCGGTGCAGCTCCGCCATCACGGCCAGCACGTCCTCGACGTGCTCGATGACCTGGTTGCCGACGACCACGTCGAACTCGTCGTCCGCGAAGGGGTAGGGAACGTCGTCGAGGTCGTGGACCACGTCGGCCCCGACGCGCGGGTTGCTGTCGAGCCCGACGGCCCCCGGCGTCTTGTGCTTGCCGCACCCGATGTCGAGCACGCGCGGCCGCGCCGCTTCAATGGTCGTTTGCAGGGACACGCGGAAGTTTAAATCAGTCGCCGAGCTTTTTGGAACCCGACGGGGCGGGCGGCGTGAAAGGGT
>DATHBF010000152.1:0-5277 GCA_035296285.1 Pyrinomonadaceae bacterium
TTCGTCCGGTCGGTGACCTTGAAGTCGAAGCGCATCTTCAGGTCGGTGCGGTCGCTGGGGGCGATGACGTTCGACGCGTAGTTCCGCCTCTGCGCCGCCAGGGTGCTGCCCGGGTCGGGGACGAAGTTGGGCAGCGGGTAGAGGTTCAGGAGGGCCGCCCCGAGCGGGTTCCGGAAGGCCGTCAGGTTGCCGTTCGCGATGGGCGCGCGCGCCCCGCCGTCGAGGCCGACGCCGCCGGTCGTGCCGTCGCAGCCGGCCCAGCCGATGGTGTCGGGCGGGCAGAGCCGGCCGCCCTGCGCCGGGGAGAGGCCCGTGACGGTCTGCCCGCCTATGTTCACCCCGTAGCGGGACGGCGAGTTGAAGAAGTCGCCGTTGCGCTCGGCGAGGGTCGGGACGGTGCCGACCCTCGACCCGCGGTCGGGCCGCTGGCGCTGGACCTCGAAGCCGACGAAGAAGAAGAGTCGGTCGCGGTTGCGGTTGAAGTTGGTGCCGGGCAGGATGATGGGGCCGCCGAGGTTGCCGCCCGGGTACTTGAAGTCGGTCTCGGGGCGCTCGTTGCGCAGGATGGAGTTCGACCGGTCGTTGGCCTGTAGACTGTTGGGGCGGAAGTAGTAGTAGAGGGTGCCGCGGAAGTCCTTGGTGCCGCCCTTGGTGGTCGCCGAGATCTGCACGCCGCCCGAGCCGTACTCGGCCGCGTAGTTGCTCGTCTTGACCGTCACCTCCTGCACCATGTCCACGTTCGGCGTGATGATGGTGCCGTTGTTCGAGCCGATGTCAATGACGCGCGAGCCGTCGATGCTGACGTTGTTGTTGACGCCGCGGATGCCGTTGACGGTGTAGTTGGCGGTGGCGTTGGCGCCGCCGCCGAACGAGACGCGGTCGATGCCCGAGTTCGGGTCCGACGGGTCGGGCGGCACGACGCCGGGCAGGATGCGCAGAAGCTCAAGGCTGCTGCGGCTGATGATCGACAGGTTCTCGATCTGCGCGGAGGTGATGGTGTCAGACCGCTCGCCGGTCTCGGTCTTGATGGCCGAGCCCTGGTCCGTGACCGTCACGGTCTCGGTGGGCGCGCCGACCTCAAGCTCGGCGTCCAGGCCGCGGGTCTCATTCGGGGCCAGCGAGAACTGCTGCTCGTAGGTCTTGAACCCCTGGCCCTCCACCCGGAGCGTGTAGGCGCCGGGGTCAACCGAGGTGAAGACGTATGTCCCGTTGTCGCTGGTCGTCCCCTTGCGCTCGTCGCCGCGCTGGCCGACGAGCGTCACCGTCGCGTTCGGGACGACCGCACCGGCCGGGTCTTTGACGACGCCGCGCACCGTGCCGCTGGAGCCTTGCGCGAACGCGGCGGGCGCGGCCGCGAACAGAGATACCGCCCCGAGCAACACGCACGAGAGAAGGAGTCCGGCCTTTACCCCGCCGCCGGAAGCTCGCCCGAAACTGCCTGTCGTCAAACGCCGCGCCTGGTCTGTGACTAACATTGAATGGCCTCCCGGTGGTACCCGGACTCGAAGTGCTGACGGACGGAATCAGCCCGCAAACGCACGTTGGCGACGCACGCAGGTGCGCCGCAACGATAAAGCTAAAGCTTTAGAGCAGGAAGGCAGAACAAGTTTCGAGAGCCCCGCCCCGTCGCAGGAATCGGAATGCCACTCCCATCGGGCCTGCCTGAAAGGGGGCGGCCGCCGACGGAAGTTCCGCGCCGAATCCGGCTCGAAAGATTTAGTTGTGAATTCGGACTTTTGGGGTTAAAACTAACGAACGCTTTGTTGCAAGACCGTGCAAAAGCTATTACTAAATCCCCTCCTTGTCAAGAAAATTTTTATCCGCACTTCGTCCGGGAGCTGAACAAACTCCGGGCAAAGCCGGCCGAAAGGCTTGATTGTCACTTCGCCCCCGATGGTTTAACTTAACGCGCATGAGGCCCGCCCTGACCGCCCTGCTCCTCTCGACCGCCTGCACGGTGCTGGCCCTGCCGCCGGGGCCGGCGCGTCAGGCACCGGCGGGCGGGGCGAGGGCAATCGAGTTCACGGACGTGACGAGCCGGGCGGGCATCAGGTGGGGAATCACCCGACTCGCCCCCGGCATCAGGTACCTGATAGAGACGATGGGCGGCGGCGGGGGCTTCCTCGACTACAACAACGACGGGCTCCTGGACATTTACCTCGTCAACTACACGCAGCCCGAGCCCGGCTCCATGCTCAGGGACGCCCTCTACCGCAACAACGGCGACGGCACCTTTACGGACGTGACGGAGGCGGCCGGCATCAACCACCGTATGTGGGGGATGGGTCTGGCCTCAGGCGACTACGACAACGACGGCTTCGCAGACATCTACGTCACCGGCTATGGCGCGAGCCGGCTCTACCGCAACCGCGGCGACGGCACCTTCTCGGACGTGACGGACAAGGCCGGCGTCAACAACAGACTGTGGGGCGCGGGCGCCGCCTTCTTCGACGCCGACGCGGACGGCCGCCTCGACCTCTTCGTCTGCAACTACCTCGACTTCGACCCCGACGCCGCCAGGGTCCCCTGCGACCTCTTCGAGGGCCGGCCCTACTGCTACATCTCGAAGTTCAAGGGCTCGCCCGGCGTGCTCTACCGCAACCGCGGCGACGGCACCTTCTCGGACGTGAGCGCGAAGTCGGGCGTCGCCGCCCACAGGGCGAAGGGCCTGGGCGTGGTCGCCCTCGACTACAACAACGACGGGCGGATGGACATCTTCCAGGCCAACGACTCGGACCCCAACTTCCTGTTCCGCAACGAAGGCGGCTTGAGGTTCTCCGAGGTCGCGCTCGAAGCCGAGTGCGCGCTCGACCCGAACGGCGCGGCGCGCGGCGGGATGGGCGTGGACGCCGAAGACGTGGACGGCGACGGTTTTCAAGACCTCTTCGTCACGAACTTCTCGCAGCAGACGAACGCCTTCTGGCACAACAACGGCGACGGGACTTTCAGCGAGACGACTTACGAGCTGGGCTTAGGCCGTGTCAGCCTCCCCATGAGCGGCTTCGGCACGCGCTTCCTCGACTACGACAACGACGGCCTCGTTGACCTCTTCGTCCTCAACGGCCACCCGTTCGAGCCGATCCAGAAGGTCTTCCCCGAGACGACCTACGCCGAGCCGCCCTTCCTCTTCGAGAACACCGGCAGGGCTTTCCGCGAGGTGGCGGCGCAGCGCGGGGCTGCGCTCAAGAGGTCTTACCTCGGGCGCGGCCTCGCCGTCGGCGACTACGACAACGACGGCGACCCGGACCTGCTGCTGATGAACGCGGGCGAGCCTCCCGCGCTCCTGAGGAACGACGGCGGCAACCGCAACAACTGGCTCGGCGTCGGGCTGGTCGGCGCGAAGAGTAACCGCGACGGCACGGGCGCGCTCGTGACGGTGAAGGTCGGCGCCTCGCGCCGCTCGAAGCAGATGCTAGGGGGGACGAGCTACTTCTCGGCCTCGGACCTGCGGCTGCTCTTCGGCCTGGGCGGCGCGGGGAAGGTTGACGAGGTCGAGGTCCGCTGGCCTTCGGGGGCTTTGACGCGGCTGAAGGATGTCGCGCCCAACCGCTACGTCGTCGTCAGGGAGGACGGGGCGCAGCCGGCAAAACGCTAGTTCGAGAAGAGGGTTGTCATGAGAATACTCGCCGCGTCCATTCTGGCGCTGACCGTCACGCTGACGACGACTTTACCGCGCCCGCTACAGGACCCGCGCGACGCAGGGCAGGACGAGGAGACGGTGGTCGTCGGCTCCAGCGAGGTCCTGCTCGACGCGGTGGTGAAGGACAAGAAGGGGGGCGCGGTCAGGGACTTGAAGCCGTCGGACTTCGAGGTCTACGAGGACGGCGTCAAGCAGGAGATCAGGTCGTTCCGCCTCGTCACGCGCGGCCCCGTCGCGGCCGGCAAGCCCGACGCCAGGTCCGATGACAAGGCGGCCGCCGCCGCCGCGCCTTCGCCTCCCGCGGCCGGGCGCACGACCGCGCGGCCCGCGCGCGAGAACCCTTTGAGCGCCGTCGCCCTCGTCTTCGACCGCCTCTCGCCGGAGGGGCGCGTGCGCGCGCGCGACGCGGCGCTCGGCTACGTCGGCGACGAGTCGCGGCCCGACGACTTCATGGGCGTCTTCAGCGTTGACCTCTCGCTCAGGGCCGTCCAGCCCTTCACCAACGACGCGCGGCTCGTCCGCCAGGCCATCGAGCGCGTCGGCGCGCGCGGCTCCACGTCGCACGTCGCGGGCGGCGAGCCGGCCGCCGACCGCGCGAACAGGCAGATGGCGACGCCGACGCAGGACCCCTTCACGGGCGCGGGGCTGGCGGGCACGGGGCAGGACACGGGCGGCAGCATCGGCGCGGCCGGCGTGCAGGCGGCCGAGGCGCAGTTCGCGGAGATGACGCGGCGGGCCGTCGAGGGCTTCGAAATCCTTGAGCGCGGCCAGCAGGGCTATGCGACGACGGACGCGCTGCTCGCCGTCATCAACGCGATGGGGCGGCTGCCGCGCCGCAAGGCGCTCATCTTCTTCTCGGAGGGCGTGGCGATACCGACGGCCGTCCAGTCGCAGTTCCGCAGCGTCATCAGCGCGGCCAACCGCGCCAACGTCAGCATCTACGCGGTGGACGCCGCGGGCCTGCGGGTGCTGAGCGCGGACGCCGAAGCCGGCCGCGCCATGCAGGCGCTCGGGCGCCGCCGCATCGCCGTGGCGGGGAGCCCCTCCGACGGCTCCGGCCCGATGACGCGCGACCTTGAGCGCAACGAAGACCTGATGAACCAGAACCCCGAAGGCGGCCTGAACGAGCTGGCCGGCCAGACCGGCGGCCTCTTCATCAGCAACACCAACAACCCGGGGCCGCGACTGCGGCAGGTGGACGAAGACCTGCACGCCTACTACCTGCTCTCTTACAGCCCGCGCAACCAGAACTTCGACGGCCAGTTCCGCCAGATAAGCCTCAAAGTGAACCGGCCGGGCGTCGAGGTGCAGGCGCGCAGAGGTTACTTCGCCCTCAACACCTCTTACGACACGCCCGTGCTCCACTACGAAGTGCCGGGCCTCGTGCTCCTCGGCTCCGAGCGCCCGCCCGCGAGCGCCTTCGTCTCGCGCGTCGCCGCCTTCAACTTCCCCGAGCCGGGCAAGTCCGGCCTCGTGCCCGTGATGGTCGAGGTGCCCGCCGGCTCCATCAACTACGTCGTCAGCAAGGACAAGAAGAGCTACGCGACGAACTTCTCGGTCGTCGTCGTCGTCAAGGACGAGGCCGGTCGCCCCGTGCGCAAGCTGAGCAACCAGTACGTCCTCGGCGGCCCGCTCGA
>DATHBF010000153.1:0-7100 GCA_035296285.1 Pyrinomonadaceae bacterium
CACGACCGAGACCGTGACGGGCAAGGTCTCGGCGACCGCCGCCGCCGCCGCGACGACGAAGCCGGATGCGACGGGCGAGCGCGAGGGCGCCGCGCGAGAGGGCGAGGAGACGGCCGACGGGCCCCGGCCGCTCACGCAGCAGCCCTACGAGTTCCTCTCCGTCACGCTCCGCCAGAAGTACTTCTTCGACCCGAACTTCGGCGGCGCCCTCATCCCGGGCCGGCGCAACCAGTTCTATCCCATCAACACCTTCTCCGGCTTCACCTACGGCGGCGTGCCGCGCCGCTTCTCGCCCCTCTACGTCGAGGCCCGCGTGCGCCAGCCGCCGAACGCGCGGCGCGGGCTGTTCGCGGACGTGCGCACCAACCTCGACACGCTCGGCGAGGGCGGCGGCCTGCGCGACCTGGCCGTCAGCTTCGGCCTCACCCAGCGCCGCGTGGCGGTGCTGCGCGCCGTCGAGGCGTTCCAGACCTTCTACTACACGCGGGCCATCACGCTCGCCCCCTCCCTGCGCCAGTTCCTCGACCGCCGCGGCAACGAGCCGGGCACGCTGCAAGGCTCGCAGTGGAGCCCCGCCCTCTTCCTCGGCAACCGCGAGCGCGGGCTCTTCGGCGGCGCCTCCTTCTTCTTCGACTTCCAGAACCGGCCCGGCCGGGGCAGCTCCTCGCTCATCAGCTCGGTCCTGACGGTCGGCCACGCCTGGGACTGCTGCGCCGTGACGGGCCAGTTCTACACCTTCAACCTCGGCATCCGGCAGGAGTCGCGCGCCGTCTTCAGCTTCCGCCTCAACGGCATCGGCACCTTCGGCACCGAGCAGATAGGGCAGAACATCCGTTAATCGCTCCGCAATCGGGCGAACTTAGGCGCCGGGTTTGACATCCAAGGTCCGGCAAAAAAGGAAGACCCGAGCGGGCCGAGTCGCCACGAATCGCCCCGCCCCTTTCGTGCCGGCGTCGCCTTTCCCTTTAATTCGCTAGCTTCTTTAGGCCGCGCCCCGCCTCCGAACGAACTTAAAACTAAGACGGCCCTCCTCCCCGCACGAGGTTTATAGATGAAGTTGAGAAGTCTCTCGCGCACCGCGCTCCCCCTGCTGCTCGCCTTCTGCCTGACGGCCGCCGCCCTGCCCGCGCCCCCGGCCTCGGCCCAAAATGACGACGCCGCCCCGGCCAAGGAGAGCTTCGACACTCGTGAGTTCGTGCCCGGCGAGGTGCTCGTGCAGTTCCGCCACTCCGCCCCCGAGGCCCGCATCGCCGTCGGCGCGAGCGCGAGCGTGATGACGGTGGACGCTGTCGGCAGCGGCCAGTTGCCTATGCGGGTCGAGAATAAGAAGGGACTTCAGATCATCGAGGGCCTGCGGCTCGCGCACGTCGGCCCGAAGGACACCCTCCGCGCCGTCGCCGCCCTGAACGCCCGCCCGGACGTGGAGTTCGCCCAGCCCAACTACATCTACAAGACCGAAGCCATCCCCAACGACCCGCTCTTCCCGCAGATGTACAACCTCCGGAACACCGGGCAGGACGCTAACAGCGGCGGCGGCAACGGCACCGCCGACGCCGACATTGACGCCGACCAGGCGTGGGACCTGACGACCGGCAGCAGCAGCGTCGTCATCGGCATCATCGACACCGGCATTGACATCAACCACCCCGACCTCGCCGCCAACATCTGGACCAACCCCGGCGAGGTGCTCGATGGCGCCGACAACGACGGCAACGGACGCATTGACGACATCAACGGCTGGGACTTCGGCAACAACGACCGGACGGTCTTCGACAGCGCCAGCATAGACGCGCACGGCACGCACGTCGCCGGCACCATCGGCGCCGTCGGCAACAACGGCATCGGCGTCACCGGCATCAACTGGCAGGTCAAGCTGATGGCGCTCAAGTTCATCGACACCGCTGCCGGCGGGGGCGGCACCGACGACGCTATTGCGGCGATGGACTACGCCCTCGACATGAAGAACCGCGGCATCAACATCCGCGTAATCAATAACAGCTGGGGCGGTAGGGGGGATGATCCGTTCCTGACCACGGCCATCACACGCCTTAATAACGCCGGCATCCTCTTCGTCGCCGCCGCCGGCAACGACGGCGTTGACAACGACGACTTCCCGCACTCGCCGGCCGCCGCCAACGTGCCGAACGTCGTCGCCGTCGCCCGCACCAACCACTTCGACAACCGCTCGTTCTCGTCCAACTTCGGCGCCCGCACCGTCCACGTCGGCGCCCCCGGCTTCAGCATCCTGAGCACGGTGCCCAACGGCCAGTACGCCTTCTTCGGCGGCACCTCAATGGCCTCGCCGCACGTCACCGGCGTCGCCGGGCTCATCCTCGCGCGCAACCCCGGCATCTCGATGGCCCGGCTCAAGGCCGCGCTCATCTACAGCGGCGACCCGGTCCCCGGCGGCAGCGAGGTCTTCTCGCTGCGCCGCCTGAACGCCTACAGGGCGCTCATCAACTCCGACGAGACGGATGGGATCGCGCCCGCGATCTCGGGCCTCTCGTCTTCCGTCAACGGGCGCTCGCTCATCCTCCAGTTCCAGGCCGGCGACGACGGCCTTTCGGGCACGCCCGCTCTCCTCGCCTTTACCTTCTACGCCGCCAACGGCCAGAAGTACAACATCGCGTCCCGCATCCCGGCCGGCTCCGCGCACAACATCAGCGTGGAGATGCCTTACCACCACACCTCCGGCACGCTCGCGCTGCGCGTCATCGACGACGCCGGCAACGAGGCCGCGCGGAGCATCTCCGTCACCATCAGCGCCGCCGCGTCCGAGCCCTACACCATGACCCTGGGCGCGGGCGGCGGGCTCTCGACCGGCGGCACGCCCCTCAACTTCAACAACACCACCAACGTCGCCCCGGAAGGTGCCGACGACGCCTACGTCCGCGACTTCAACATCGGCTTCAACTTCCCCTTCTTCGGCCGCACGAAGACGACCGTCACCGTCTCGACCAACGGCACGCTCTACTTCTCGCCGCCGCCCCTGCGCACCTCCTTTACGCACGCCGACGACGCCGTCCCCACCACGGCCGAACTCTCCATGCAGGAGATGATCGCCGCCCTCTGGGCCGACAACGACATGCGCAGTTGCTTCCGACCGGGCGCCGACGTTTACGTCGTCAGGCCCAACGCCAGCAGCGTCATCTTCCGCTGGCAGGGCGTCAGGTTCACCAGCGACAACTGCCCGGCGTCGCCGACCGGCAACCCCGTCAACTTCGAGGCCGAGCTGCGCGGCGACGGCACCATCATCACCCGCTACGGCGACGGCAACGTCGGCATCAGGCCCGTCGTCGGCATCTCGGGCGGCCAGGCCGACACGGCCACCACCGGCTCGGACGCCTACGTCGCCACCACGCACACGAACACAGCGGCGAACATCAGCCTGACGAACGCCGCCTCCGTCATCTTCACACCGCGGCCCTCGGGTGCGGCGCCGACGGTGCAGCTCTCCGCGGCGGCCACCTCCGTCTCCGAAGGCGCGGGCAGCGTCACCGTCAACGTGACGCGCTCCGACGCCTCCGCGGCCGGCTCCGTCGAGTACGCGACCGGCGGCGGCACGGCCGACAGCGCGAAGGACTACACGCTCCTGCTCGGCCGCCTCGACTTCGCGGCCGGCGAGACGACGAAGCCGCTCACGGTCCTGCTGACCGACGACGTGTTCGCCGAAGGCTCCGAGACCTTGCAGCTCACGCTCTCGAACGCGGCGGGGATGGCGCTCGGCACGCTCTCGTCCACGATCATCACCATCAACGACAACGACGGCGTCACCGGCCTGAGCCCGGTCAGGAGCGAGGCGTTCAACGCCGGCTTCTTCGTCCGCCAGCACTACCTCGACTTCTTCTCGCGCGAGCCGGACGCGGGCGGCCTCGCCCACTGGACCAACATCGTCAACAACTGCGGCGACCCCGACCTGCTCGTCTGCCGCATCAACGTCTCGGCCGCCTTCTTCCTCTCCATCGAGTTCGAGCAGACGGGCTACCTCGTCGAGCGCGCCTACAAGGCCGCCTACGGCGACGCCACCGGCAACTCGACCCTCGGCGGCACGCCGCACACGCTGACGGTGCCCGTCATCCGCTTCGAGGAGTTCCTGCCCGACACGCAGCGCATCGGCCGCGGGGTGGTGGTGCTCGCGCCGGGCTGGGAGGAGTTGCTCGAAGCCAACAAGACGGCTTACTTCCTTGAGTTCGTCCAGCGGTCGAGGTTCACGACGGCCTACCCGGCGGGGATGACGCCGACCGCCTTCGTTGACCAGTTGAACGCCCGCGCCGGCAACCCGCTCGACGCGGCCGAGCGCCAGAGCCTCATCAACGAGCTGACGGCCGGCAACACGACCGCCGGCCGCGCCTCCGTGCTCCGCAAGGTCTCGGAGGACGCGACGCTGTTCCAGGCGGAGAGGAACCGGGCCTTCGTGCTCATGCAGTACTTCGGCTACCTGCGCCGCAACCCGAACGGCGGCCAGGACACGGACTACACGGGCTACGAGTTCTGGCTCACGAACCTCGACAAGTTCAACGGCAACTTCGTGCAGGCCGAACTCGTCAAGGCTTTCATCGTGTCGGATGAATACCAGAAGCGGTTCGGCAACTAGGGCGCCCGGCCGCCGAGCTTGGCGGGCCGGACTTTTTAACGCGGAGGACGCGGAGGGCTCACGGAGGGCGCCGAGAGAAGCGGATTTAAGATTTGAGATTTCAAACTCGAAATCTGTAATTCTTCTCCGCGCCCTCCGCGAGCCCTCCGCGCACTCCGCGTTAGAACTTTTCGTCCGCTAATCCCGGTGCAACTCGGGCGCGGCCGCCGCGCGTCGAAGTGTGGAAGTCCAAGCCGCCACACGGCCGCGGCCCCGGCCGGCCCCTTCGGTTGAGGCTCGCTTGCGCGGGCGCGCGCCTTACGCGTAAAATGCCGTTTCTTTTCCCGCGGCGCGGGGCGCGCTATCTGGTCGCGGCCGCGCCGCCCACGACCACGCCCGTTACGTCTCCCGTGGGCCTTAAACCAAGTCAGCGACCTAATATGATCCCGTTCGGAGGGTTTTTCGTGAAGCACTCTTTCCGTCTGTCGCGCGCCGCCGCCGCGGGCGCGGCCGCCGCCGCCCTGCTCATCCTCATCTCCGGCGCCTTCTCGGCCGCGCGCGCGCAGACGCTGTCGCCGACGCCCGACCGTTTCGTCATCCAGGTCACCTCGACGACCATCCCGGACCCCGGCCCGGCCGCGACGCCCACGCCGACGCCGACTCCCACGACCACCACGACGCCGACGCCGACGCCGGGCCGCGTGGCCCGCGCCTCCTACGCCAGCGACATGAGCGCCGACGGCCGCTTCGTCGTCATCGAGTCGGAGGGCGACATCGCCAGCGACCGCAGCGACGCGCGCAACAACGCCGACGGCAACCAGGAGATTTTCCTCTTCGACTACGCCCAGCGCCGCATCTACCAGATCACGAACACGAGGAACGCGCTCATCAACACGTCGCTCTCGGCCATCGAGCCCTCGAACATAGACGTGCGCATCGTCAACCTTCAGCCGCAGATCAGCCGCGACGGCCGCTTCATCGTCTTCATCTCGAACGCCTACCTCAACTCCGACCCGACGCTGACGCCCGCGAGCTTCAACGCCCAGGGGCGCTCGGCCGAGCTGAAGACCGACGGCAACACGGAGATTTTCGTCTACGCCGTCCCGCAGCCGCCCGCCGCCGACCTCGCGAGCGGGGCCGACCTTGAGGGCTTCAACCTGGCCGGCGGCGCGATGACGCGCATCACCACGACGGCTGCCACGCGCGGCGCCTCGGCCGGCGGCGCCACCGCCACGCCTTTCTTCGCCCGCGACAACGACGCGCCCTCCATCAGCGACGACGGCAACCTCGTCGCCTTCGTCTCGCAGGCGCGCACGGGCATCCCCGGCTCGACGAACGCCGACGGCAACCAGGAAATCTTCACCTTCAACCGCGCTGCCGGGACCTTCGCGCAAATCACGAACACGACCGACAAGGCTTCGCCCGGCAACCCCCTGCCGACGCTCGTCTTCAACCTCAACCCCTCGCTCTCGGGCGCGGGCACGGCCATGGCCTTCGTCTCGAACGCCGACATCAACTCTTCGGAGACGGCGGCCGACCAGGGCAACGGCGAGGTCTACGTGGCGACGCTGAGCAGCACGGGCGGGCTCGCCTCGCTGCGGCAGGTGACGGTGACGCCGCCCGAGCGGCGCTCCGGCTTCATCGGCATCGCCGTCAACGTCTTCAGCCCCGGCCGCCGCATCAGCCGCAACGGTAACTTCGTGGCCTTCGAGTCCACGGCCATCTTCAACACGAACGGCTCGCTCAACGGCGGCCTCGCCAACACCTACGGCATCTACGTCTACGACTTCGCCGCCAACTCCTTCGCGCAGGTCGGCAGCCGCGCGCCCGACAACGACTTCGCCGACCTCGGCCTCCGCTTCCCGACCTTCACGGGCGACAACACGCGCGTCGTCTGGTCGTCGAGCCTGAACCTGAGGGCCGACGGCACGGCCGCCGCGCGCGGCTCCGCCGAGGGCCTGAACCCCAACCGCCGCGGGCAAATCTTCAGCGCGCCCGTCGCCTCGCTCGCGACCGTCTCGCGCCTGACGAACAACCCGGCGCCGCTCTCCGGCACGCCGCTCATCCAGGTGGCCCCCGGCAACACGGTCCGCCGCATGGCCTTCAGCACCTCGCAGACGGAGCTTGGCGGCAGCAACCCCGACCAGTTCCCCGAAGTCTTCTACGTGCTCATCCCGGCCGCGACGAGCGAGACGCCCGCGCCGAGCCCGACGCCGGCCGCGAGCCCCGCGCCCGTCTCCTTCTCGACGGGCGCGACCGACCGCCCCGTCGTTGCCCCGAGCCCGGCTCCGACGCCGCCCGCCGTCTCGGGCCTCGCGCCCGGCATGCTCGGCATCATGCGCTCGACGCTCGCGCTCGCGCCTTCCGCGCGCGAGGTGGGCACCGGCAACGCCGACGAGACGCGCCGCCGCCCCGGCCTGCCGGCGGAGTTGAACGGCGTCTCGGTCTCCGTGGGCGAGATCGGCGCGGCGGCCGGGCTCTACTCGGTCGCGCCCGGCCAGATCAACTTCGTCGTGCCGCCGGGGCT
>DATHBF010000154.1:0-12719 GCA_035296285.1 Pyrinomonadaceae bacterium
GACGCCTCGGGGGCGCCCGCGTCGGCTACGTCCGCGGACAGCTCGCGGAGGCGGTCCAAAAGCTCCGCGGGCGCCGCCTGCTCGCGGCCCCGTGCCGCCGCGCCCAGGAGGGCTTCGAGGGCGCCGACGGCCGCATCCGAAGCGTCGAGCGCCGCGTCGTCCGCCTGACGACGGCCGAGCCTGACGGCGTCGAGCAGCGACTCGAACTCGTGCGCCAGCCCGGCCGCGCCCGCGAGCCCCGCCGCCGCGGCCGACCCCTTGAAGGTGTGCGCCTTCCGGAAGAGTCGGGCCAGCAGCTCGCGCTGCGCCCGCCCCTCCCCGCGCCCCTCGCGCAGCGCCTCCACGTCCGCGTACAGCCCGGCGATCAACTCGTCGGCGTCGGCCAGGAACTCTTTGAGCAGTTGCTCGTCCATGAAAAGGAAGTAGCTGGTAGACAGCGGTCAGTAGAAATAGAGCGGCGGCGCGTCCGTCCGCGGGGCCGGCGCGCCGCCTGTTAGCCTACTACTGTCCACTGACCACCGGCTACCGTGTTAGGCCGAGACCGACTTCTCGCCGCCGTCGTCGGGCAGGTCTTCGTCCTCGTGCGGGGCGGCGTCCTCCTGCGGGCGCTCGCGGTCGAGGTCGCGCTTGATGGCGTCGAGGATGCCGTTGATGAACTGCGTGGCCTCGTAGGTGGAGAAGCGGCGGGCGATCTCCAGCGCCTCGTTGATGGCGACGGTGCGCGGCGTCGGCTCGTTCAAGAACTCGTAGACGGCCATCCGCAGGATGTTGCGGTCGACGACCGCCATCCGCGAGATGCGCCAGTGCTCGGCGCGCGAGCGGATGCGCTCGTCTATCACTTCCTGGTGCGCCAGCGTGCCGACGGCGAGGCGCGAGGCGAAGTCGCGCGAGCCCTCGTCCAGCTCCGGCTCGCCCAACTGCTCCCAGTAATCGCGCACGAGTTCGTCGGGTCGCGCCACGCCCGACAGGTCAGCCGCAAAGAGCATCTGCAAGGCGCACTCGCGCGCCTTCCGCCTTGAACCCATATGAATGAAAAACAGGGTGACGGGTGACGGGCGTCAGGTGTCGGTTAAAAGCAAGTCGTCTTTCCCGGCACCCGACGCCCGTCACCTGTCACCCGTCATGTCCTTGTAAAGGTTGACCAACTCGACGGCCGCCATCGCGGCCTCGAACCCCTTGTTGCCGGCCTTGACGCCCGCGCGGTCTATCGCCTGTTCGAGCGTGTCGGCCGTGACGATGCCGTAGAGGACGGGCACGCCCGACTCCACGGCGGCCTGCGCGATGCCCTTCGTGACCTCCCCGGCGACGTACTCGAAGTGCGGCGTCTGCCCGCGGATGACCGTGCCGAGACAGATGACGGCGTCGAACTTCTCCGACTTCGCCAGCCGGTGCGCCAAAAGCGGTATCTCGAACGAGCCGGGGACGCGGAAGTGCTCGACCGCCCCCTCGTCGGCGCCCAGTCGTTCGAGCGCGTCCAAAGCGCCCTCGACCAGCCGCGAGGTCAGGAAGTCGTTCCAGCGGCTCGACACGACCGCGAAGCGAAAGCCCCCGGCGTGCAGGCGTCCTTGATGCGTCACGGGCTGCAAAATGTTTACGGCGTCTCCGCGTCTTCGGTGAATGAGAGCAAGGTCAGTATAGACTAAAAGCGGTGACGGGTGACAAGTGAAGCCATAACAGGCGGCAACTTATCTTCGGATTTATTTCTTGTAGCCGAGGCCCCAGACGCGCATCAGCTCGCGGCACCCCCTGTCGAAATCTTCGACGAAATCCACCATCTCCAATAGCGACAGCGTCCAAGAAAGGTCTCCGTACTCACAAGGTTGGTGCAGTAGCGGGACAATCCTACCTTCATAATGGTCATCGTTGAGCGCGAATAGAAGCTCTCGCTTCACCCACTTTGAGGCCACCGAGTTGGGCGAAAGGATGACGACGAACCAATCGCACCGTTTCAGGGCCGCGCCAATCTCATCATGCCATTGCTGCGCCCCGATGAGGTTTCTCCGGCTGAGCCAGAACGGGACGCCGTGTCTTTGCAGCACCGCAGTTATCAGGGCAGCGAAGGGCTGGTCCAGACTTGAGTGAGAGATAAAGACTTCGCTCGGCAGCATCGGGTCACACGCACCAGTGAGGTCTAAGCTGCGTCCTGGAGCGCCTGAGTAATCTGCCGAAAGACCTCTTCGTCATTACCTTGTCCCGGCACCTTGATTAAATTGAGGCGGCGCAAAATCCACGGGATTTTTTGTTCAGAGTAGTCTTCCGGCGAACCGATGACGACGGGGATCAGGCGGTGGCTGAAATTTCTTGCGCCCAGCGCGTACGTCATCTCATCGTATACGTTTTTTGACTTAAGGCCGTCCGGTGTCAGGAGAAGGACCATGGCGTCGGATTCTTCCAGATTTTTTGCGATTTCTTTCGCCCAATTGTCGCCCGGCAGCACCAGCTCGTCGTGCCACACGGCGAAGCCGGCATCTTCCAACACCCCGGCGAGTTTCCGCGCCAGCGGCTTATCCTTGTGGGAGTGGCTGATAAATACTTTCATAGCGTGACCACCTGCTTACGCTCTGACGTAATTATTCCCACATCGCGCGCTTTAAGCAACCCCCTCCCGCTATCACCGCCCCTTAAAATTCGGCGGGCGCTTTTCGAGGAAGGCGCGGGTGCCCTCGCGCACGTCGGCGGTTGAGAAGAGGCGGGCGAAGAGTTCGGCTTCGAGGCGGAGGCCGTCGGCGAGGGGGAGGCGGGCGCCGCGGGTGACGGCTTCGAGGCAGGCGCGGGCGGCGAGCGGGGCGGCGAAGTCTGTGATGCTTCGGGCCAGCGCCTCGGCTTCGTCGAGGACGCGGGCGGGGTCGGCGACGCGGTTGACGAGGCCGAGGCGGAGGGCTTCGTCGGCGTCAATCTCGTCTCCGGCGAGCATGGCGGCCAGCGCCCGGCCGTGGCCGACGGCGCGCGCGAGGCGCTGCGTGCCGCCGTAGGCGGGCAGGGCTCCGAGCCGCGCTTCCGGCAGGCTCAGGCGCGCGCCCGACGCGGCGACGCGCAGGTGGCAGGCGAGCGCAAGCTCACAGCCGCCGCCCGCCGCCGCGCCTTGCAGGGCGGCGATGACGGGCGTGCCGCACGTCTCCACAAGCTCGCACACGCGCTGCCCCTCTTCGGCCTTGCGGCGCGCGCCCTCTACGTCCAGGGCCGCAAGCTCGGCGATGTCGGTGCCCGCGCAGAAGTCGGGGCCGGCGCCGGAGAGGATGACGGCGCGCAGGTCGCGGCGGGCGGCGATGTCGGAGAAGATTTCGGCGAGCCGCGCGAGCATCGCGCCCGTCAGGGCGTTGCGCTTCGCGGGGCGTTCGAGGCGGACGTGCGCGAGGCCGGCCTCGCGCACGTCGAAGACGACGGTGCCGCCTTCCGGCCTCAAGTGGTGGCGCCCCGCCAGCGGCTCTCGGGCACCTCGAAGTCGTAGGTCTCGCCGTGGCTCAGGTAGGTCACGCGGTCCTCGAAGCCGGCCTCGCGCACCGCCTTCTTGAAGTCTTCGAGCGGCGACTTGAAGACCTCGTAGTCGTTGTAGTGGATGGGTATCACGCGGCGCGGGTTGATGATGCGGATGGCCTCGACGCCCTCCTCGGCGTCCATCGTCAGGAGCACGCCCATGATGCGCGTGCCGCCGAGGTGGAAGAGGCCGAGGTCGATGTCGGGGTAGCGGCGCGGAATCTCCTTGAGGTCGTCGAAGACGAGCGTGTCGCCCGTGATGTAGAGCCTGAGCGCGGTCCTCTCGGCGTCGGCGGGGCCGAACTCAAGCATGCTGCCCATGACGGGCGGGAGCGCGAAGTTGACGACCGGCGGCCCGTGGCGGCCCGGCATCGAGGCGACGCGAACGCGCGCCGCGCCGCGCGTGACGGTGGCCGCCTCCCAGGTGTCGAGCGCGATGGTCTCGGTGAAGCCCTTGTCTTTCAGCTCCGTGGCCGCGTGCTCGGTCGTGATGATGGGCACGTCTTTGCGCAGCCGCTCTTCGACGATCTGGTCGAAGTGGTCGCCGTGGTAGTGCGAGAGGACGACGAAGTCGATAGGCGGGAGCTGCTCGATGCTCAAGGCGGGCTCGGTCAGGCGCTCGGCCGTCAGCCCGTAGCCGAGGTGGACGTGGTCGCCCGCGTGCAGGAAGTTCGGGTCGGTCAGGATGGTGAAGCCGGCGTAGCGCAAGATGACGGTCGCCGTCCCGACGAAGAAGACGGAGCCGGTGCCGAAGTCGGCCGCCCCGTCGCCCGCCGCTAAGGTCAGATGTTTGTCGCCCTCCATGTTATCCCCCTTTGTGACTGCTGATTTTTGAGCCAGCTTATACCCGCCGGGCCGTGCCCGAAAGTCCGAAAGCGCAACTACGGGCGGGCCGGGCTGCGACGGCCTCGCCTCACGCGACCGTCGGCGGGGCGCGTCTCCGACGGCCTCGCTGCCGGCGGCCGACAGCGCGGCGCTTTACTCTTGAGCGGCGGGCAGTATTCGACGCCCGTCACGAGCCCCGTCGTCGAATCCACCGTGTAGTTGATGCCCCCTTCGGCGTCGAGGTAGTAATGGACCGCGAGGTGTAGGTCCTTCCGCCTCTCGTGCTTCTTCTCGTCGAGCTTGAGGTCGGCGAGCTTCAGCGGCTGCTTCGGGTAGACGAAGAAGCTGATGACGGTGTCGGGCGCGACCTGCCAGCCGTAGTCGCACGGCCGGCCCGAGTAGCTGACCGACACGCGCTCGCCGGCCGTCGCGTAGACGCTCCCCGCCTCCGTCTCGGGCGGGCCGAGGAGGCGCTCGACATCGGCGCGGGTCGAGCGCAAAGGTTCGATGCCCCGCCACCCTTTGCCGGGCGGCTGGGGCGCGAGGGCCGCGGAGAGCAGCGCGCAGGCGACTATCGAGAGCAGCGGGTTCATCGTCCGCGGTTCCTTTAAGACGTGCGCCGAGTCAGGAGCCGGCCCGCACGTTCAGCGTGAAGGAGACGGTGACGACTTCGCCCGCGCGCCGGAACTGCGTCCAGACGCGGTAGAGTCCGGCGGCGGGGAACATCGTCTTGAACTCGACCTCCGGCCCGCCGCGCGGCGTGACGCCGTCGGCCGCGGCCGGCACCGACTCGGTCGGGTGCGAGTGCAGGTACTCGGACTGGTCGGCGTTGAGCACGAGCGTGTGGCCCCACGCGCCGAGGTACGGCTCAAGGTCGCGCACGGGCTCGCCCGTCCGCGCGTCCGCCAGCCGGAACAGGAGCGGGACGAGCGCGCCCGCCTCCGGCTCCTTCCCCCCGAGGTCGAGCGTGACCTTCAGCCCGCCGACCGCCTTCGTCAACTCCGCGTCGGGCGTGAGCCGGGCGGGCAAAGCACGCAGCGTCTTGCCGCCGGGGCCGGCCGTCGAGAGGAGGCGGTGGAGCACCTGCGGCGTGCCGCCCGCGGGGAAGAAGTCGGAGTGAAGATGATAGAGACCGGGCCGCGCCAGGACGGCCTCCGCCGTGAAGCTGCCGTCCGGTTCGGGCTGCGGGTGGAGGTGCTGGTAGTCGCTCATGTCCTGGCTGACGACGAAGAGGTGGAAGAGCTTTTCGTGGTTGACGACGAAGCTCTTGACGGGCTCGCCCGTCCGCGGGTGCGAGACGACGAAGCGCAGGCGGGCTCGGTCGCCGGCCTTCGGCCGCGCGGGCTCCGAGACGACCTTCAACCCGTACACGCCCCGGACCGACGGCGCGACCGGGGTCAGCATCATCCCGCACTTCGCGCAGTCGCCCACCTGCGCCTGCCGCACGTCCGGGTGCATCAGGCAGGCGTACTCGCGGGCGGGCGCCAGCCGCTCCAGCTCCTTCAAACGCTCCGCGGGCGAGAGCGAGGACCACTCGCGCCCCGGCGGCTTCCGGGCCGGCGCCCTCTTCTGCGCCGCGCCCGCGCCGGCCGAGGCCAGCACGAGACAGGCGGCGAACAACGCGAGGGGGAACGGGTTCGACATGCTTCACTCCTGCGGCCCGGCTCAGACGAGGTTCATCGGCACGGGGTTCTTCGGGTCCGCGTAGTCGTAGAAGCCGCGGCCGGACTTGCGGCCGTAGAGGCCGGCCATGACCATGCGCTTGAGGAGAGGCGGCGGGGCGAAGCGGCGCTCGCGGAACTCCGTGAACATGATCTCGGCGATGTAATAGGTCGTGTCGAGGCCGACGAAGTCGAGTAAGGTGAGTGGCCCCATCGGGTGGCCGCAGCCGAGCTTCATGCCGTTGTCGATGTCCACTATCGAGCCGGCGCCCTCTTCGAGCGCGCGGATGGAGTCGAGCAGGTAGGGGACGAGCAGGCGGTTGACGATGAAGCCGGAGCGGTCGTCGGCCTTGACGGGCACCTTGCCGAGCCGCCGGCCGAACTCGACGGCCTGCTCGTATGCGGCCTCGTCGGTGAGGACGGTGCGGACGACCTCGACGAGCTTCATCAGCGGGACGGGGTTGAAGAAGTGGAGGCCGACGAAGCGGCGCTGCCGCTCGGGGCTGGTCGCCGTCATCATCTCCGTGATAGAGAGCGAGGAGGTGTTCGAGGCGAAGATCGTCTCGGGCTTGCAGAGGCGGTCAAGCTCCGCGTAGGTCTCGCGCTTGGTGTCGAGGTTCTCGATGATGGCCTCGATGATAACGTCGCAGTCCGAGAGGTCTGAGAGCGAGGTGGTGCCGCGCAGCCGGCCGCGAATCTCCGTGCGCTGCTCGGCCGTGATGGTGCCCTTCTCGGCGAACTTCGCCAGCGACTTGTCGATGCCGGAGAAGCCGCGCTCGCAAAGATGCTCCGCCACCTCCCGCACGACCACTTCGAAGCCCGCGGTGGCGGCCGTCTGCGCTATCCCCGAGCCCATCAGCCCGCAGCCCAGCACGCCGACTTTCTTGATCTCCATATCTTTTCGTTCTCCTGATTAAAATTGAGTGGCAGATCGCAGTTAAGACTCTCTTCCGCCGCCTACTTCTTCTCTTCCTGCCCCTTCTGGAAGACGATGCCGAACTCCTTGCCCTCGGCCCCGACCCACCGGTCGAAGTGCTCCTGCCAGCGCGCGAAGTCGCGGCTCAGCTCTTCGAGGCGCCGTTCGCGCTCGGCGGGCGCGGGGTCGCGCTCGGAGCCGAGGGCGGCGGCGCCCGCCAGCAGCGCGCCGAGCTCGGCGACCAGGTGGTCCGACTCCTCGCTCAGCCGCGGCGCCGCCTTCAGCTTCTCCGCCGCCGGGCCGAGCGCGCCGGTCTGGCCGCGCGTGAAGTTGACGAAGGCGTTCTGGCCGGCGTTGACGGCCTCGATGAAGCCGGCGGCGCCGCGCTCGCGGTCGCGCCCCGTGAGGTTCGAGAGGCGCGGCGGCGGCGCGTCGAAGTTCCGCCCGACGGCGACGAAGCCGGCGATGACGAACGCGAGACACAAGACCTGCGCGAAGTGCCACGCGTACGAGACGGGGCCGCGCTCGCCGAGCCGCTTGTAGTCCATCAGCAGCGCCAGCGCCATCCCGGCGAGGAGGCCGCCGAGGTGCGCCGCGTTGTCGATGAAGCCGCGCCCGATGTAGCCGATGAAGAGGTTGAAGACGATGGCCGGCAGCATCCCCGTCCCGAAGGCGCGCTTCAGGCCCTCGGGCAGCTCGTGCCGGTACTTGAGGCCGAAGACGAAGAGCACGCCGACGAGGCCGAAGAGCGCGCCCGACGCCCCGGCCGAGGGCGCGTCGTAGGGCTTGAAGAGGAAGCGCCCGAGGCCGTGCGCGAGGTCGGGCCTGACGGTCAGGTAGCTGGCGACGACCCCGGCCACGCCCGTCAGTACCCAGACGGCGACGAACTTGGCCGAGCCGTAAAGCTTCTCGACGTACGGGCCGAGCATGAAGAGGCCGTACATGTTGACGAGCAGGTGCAGCGGCCCGAGGCCCGGCATGTCAACGTGCAGGAAGACGGGCGTGACGAGGCGCCACCACTCGCCCGCGTTGACGAGGTCGTTGCGCTTGGCGCCGTAGGCTAAGAGCACGTCGCCGGTGGCGCCGCCCGAGAGCTTCATCAGGAAGTAGAGGAAGACGTTGGCGATGAGGAAGGCGAAGGTGAAGGTGGCCGGGCGCTTGATGATGGCGCGCACGAAGCGCATCGTCTCGCGGTCCTGCCGGCGCGGCGGCGCCTGCGGCTCGCGCTCGGCCGACGCCGTGGCCGCGCCGCACATCATGCAGCGCGCCTCGCCCGCGCCTATGAGCGCGCCGCAGTTGCGGCACACGGTCGTCCGCCCGCCGCCCGCGCCCCCGTCTCGGAGTGGTCCTTCCGCCAAATTTTCACCGCCGGAGAGTTATCGTTCAGCACGGATTCTATAACGAAGCGCGAGGCAGTGTCATTCCGACCACCGATTGCGTTGTCCGCGCCGTTTGTTTAAGCTCTCGACTGAATATGAGAGAGAGGCTGTCCGTCATTCTCGTCATCGCCGCCGCCGCGCTGTCGCTCGCCTTCCAGACGCCGGCCGGGTGGGCGCGGCTCGACTCGGAGGAGGGCGGCTTCACCGTCCTCATGCCCGGCCCCGTCGCGCCGAAGGACAAGGTGACGACGAAGTCCGACGCCGCGGTCGGCGCCTACACCGCCCACACCTTCACGAAGACGGCCGAGAAGGGCGTCTTCGTCGTCGGGTGGCTGGACTACGCGCCGGAGGTGAACGTTGACGCGCGGGGGGAGTTGATTTCGAGTCGCGACACCTTCGTCAAGCGCCTGAAGGGCAGGCTGCTCTCCGAACGCCCCATCACGCTCGGGGGCCACCCCGGCCTTGAGTACACGGCCGAGAACGACCAGGCCGTCGTCAAAGTCCACACCTACGTCGTCGGCCGCCGCCCCTACGCGGTCGTCGCCGTCACCTACAAGGGCTTCGACGACTCGCAGAACGTCAACGCCTTCCTCTCATCCTTCCGCCTGAAGCCGCGAGAGCAGTAGACGCGTCTTCGTTCTTTCTGACGAAAAAACGGTCAGGCCCCTCCGGTCAAAGTAACCGGGCCGCCGTCGCCCCCGAAGCTTTTTAAAGGGGAGGCGCGGCGGCACGCCCCTTGTTGGCTCCCACCCGTCGGTTGAAAGACTTGAAGGAGCCAACACAGCTTTGAACAGACGCGTAAGACTCTTCGCGCCGCTCGCCGCGCTCGCACTCCTGATTGCCACGACGGCAATCGGCCCGCCCTTCGTCTCGCGCGCGGGCAGGGCGCAGGCGACCGGCCGCTTAAGGAAGATGACCGATGACCTGGCCGCACGCGCCCGCCGCGCGCGGCCCGACTCGCGCGAGACCGAGCGCGTCATCCTCAGCCTCGCCGAGGGGGGCGGGGCGACGGACGCCTTACTCGAAGCGGCCGGCGCGCGGGGCCATGCGCGGCTCGACGCGCTCGGCCTCGTCGTCGCCGACGTGCCCGTCTCGCGGCTCGAAGAGCTGGCGGCGCTCGACGGAATCTCCTGGGTCTCCGCCGACCAGCCCGTGCGCTCGCTCGGCGCTTCCTTCGACAACACGAGCCACCAGGAGGTCACGACCGGCGCCAGCAAAGTCCTCCCCGCGGGGAACGGCGAGCTGGCGAAGAAAGGCGGCGGCAACAAGGTCGGCATCGCCATCCTCGACAGCGGCATCAGCCCGCCCGACGCGGCCGAGTTCGTCGGCTACGAGTGGCGCACGTCGAGCGGCACGCTCGGCCTCGGCCTCTTCGCGACCGACTACCTCGCCACCTACCAGCGCGTCGTCAAGAAGATTGACTTCACCGGCGAGAACACGACCGCAGACCACTACGGCCACGGCACGCACACGGCGGGCGTCGCCGCCGGCACGGGCCAGGCGAGCGAAGACTACGCCGCGACGAACGCGGGCGCGCGCCCCTACGGCGGCGTCGCGACGAACGCGAACCTCGTGGACGTGCGCGTGCTCGACTCCTTCGGCGCGGGCAAAGTCTCCAACGTCGTCGCCGCCATCGACTGGGTCATCAGGAACAGGAAGACCTACAACGTCCGCGTCATGAACCTCTCGCTCGGCACCGCGCCGACGCAGAGCTACAAGACCGACCCGCTGTGCCAGGCCGTCGCGCGCGCGGCCGACGCCGGCATCGTCGTCGTCGTCGCGGCCGGCAACTGGGGCAAGGACGCCGACGGGCGGGCCATCTACGGCGGCATCCTCTCGCCCGCCAACTCGCCCCGCGTCATCACCGTCGGCTCCGCCAACACGCAGCAGACGGACGCGCGCTCGGACGACGCGGTCGCCACCTACTCGTCGCGCGGCCCGACGCTCGTCGACGGCCTCATCAAGCCCGACCTCGTCGCGCCCGGCAACCGCCTCGGCGCCGCGGAGACGGCGGCCACCTCGCCCACCGCCAGCAACTCTTACACCCGGTCGGGCGGCGGCGGCCTGCTCGGCACGCTCGTCCAGGGCAGCACCGAAACGAACAAGCCCGACCCGACCGCCACCTACCGCATCATGAGCGGCACGTCCTTCGCCGCCCCGGCCGTCAGCGGCGCCGTCGCCCTCATGCTCGAAGCCAACCCCTCGCTCACACCCTCGATGGTGAAGGCCGTGCTGATGCGCACGGCCCAGCGCCTGCCCGCCTACGAGCGCATGGTGGCCGAAGGCAGGATGACGCCGTTCGAGCGCGCGATAACGGAGGGCGCGGGCGAGCTGAACGTGAGCGCCGCCGTGACCGTCGCCAAGGCGATTCGCAACGACGCTAACCGCGCGGCGCCGGGCGAAGACCTCATCACCGCGAGGAAGACGACCTACTCGACGCTCGGCCTCTCGTCGCCCATCGTGGGCGAGGCCATCCCCATCAACAACGGCGTCCTCTGGGTCGAGGGCGTCGCCTTCACCGAGCGCCTGACGCTCACCAAAGGCTTCCGACTGCCCGACGGGACGACCGTCACCAGCGGCTTCGTCATGCTCGAAGGCTGGCTCCTCCCCGACGGCACCTACATGTTCCCCGACGGCTATACGGTCGCCTCCGGCTACACCATCGCGAGCGGCTACACCGTCGCCTCCGGCTACACGATAGCCTCCGGTTACACGATAGCGTCGGGCTACACCGTCGCCTCCGGCTACACGGTCGCCTCGGGCGTCGGCGCCGACAACGTCCACGCCGACGGCGCGACCTCGACCGGCGCGCGCGTCAGTTGGACCTTCGACGCGGAGGCCGCGTGGGCCTCGAACCTCATCGAGCCTTCCTCGATGAAGATGAGCGAAGAGCAGGTCATGCTCCAGGGCGAGGACGCCATGCCCGCCTCCGTCAAGCGCCTCGCCGCGGCGAGCGCGCTCTACCCGAGGAGGAGGTAGATGAGCGAGCCGAAAGAGAATTACAAGGCGAAGGTATTCACGGCGGCGGTGGCGGCGGCGGGGCTGGTGCCGTGGGCGGCGGCGCTGATTGAAGTGGCCGGCGTGCGCCCGACCGGAGAGCAGGTGGTGCTCTTCGCGCTCGTCCCGCTCGCGATAGTCGTCGGCATGTTCCCCATCATCCTGCCCGTGCCGGCAGGGCTGAAGCTGACGACCGACAAGGTGAGCTTCACGCTCTCCGACGCGCTCATCCTCCTCGTCGCCTGCCGCTACGGCCCGCTCCCGGCGGTCTTCCTCGCGGGCGTCGAGGGCTTCGTCAGCTCGCGCGCCGGCATCAAGAGGCTTTCGACCAACCTCTTCTCTTCGGGGATGATGTCGCTGGCCGCGGGCGCCGCCGCGCTCGCGTTGGGGGCGACGCTATCAAGCGTCTTCGGCGAGGCGGCCGCGGGGGCGGCGCCGCACGGCTTCACGGCCGTCGCCGTCGCGCTGCTCGTCTCAAGCCTCGTCCACCTCGCCGTCAACGTCCTCCTCTTCTCGGCCCTCTTCGCCATGCGCCGCCGCGAGCCGGTGCTCTCGGTCTGGCGCAAGAACTTCCTCTGGGCCGTCTCGATGTTTCTGCCGACGAGCACGGCGGCCAGCTTGATGTACCTGGCCTTGCAGACGGGGCTGCTGGTCGTCCTCGTCGTCGGCGCGCCCGTGCTCCTGACGGTCTACTTCGTCCACCGGCAGTACCGCGACTCGGCGCGGGCCGAGCTGCGCGCCAGGGAGACGGCGCACCGGCAGACCGTCGAGGCGCTGGCCGTCGCCATCAACGCCAAAGACGAGGTGACGCACGAGCACGTCCAGCGCGTGCAGACTTACGCGGCCGGCGTCGCGCGCCTGCTCGGCTGCGACGAGTCGGAGGTCGAGGCGCTGAAGGCCGGCGCGCTCCTGCACGACATCGGCAAGATCGCCGTCCCCGATTACATCCTGCACAAGCCGGGGAAGTTGACGGCCGAAGAGTTCAACCGGATGAAGCTGCACACGGTCATCGGCGCGCAGATTCTCAGCCGCGTCGAGTTCCCGTTCCCCGTCGTGCCTGTCGTCCGCCACCACCACGAACGCTGGGACGGGCGCGGCTACCCGGACGCGCTCTCCGGCGAAGAGATTCCGCTGACGGCGAGAATACTCTCCGTCGTTGACTGCTTCGACGCCGTGCGCGAGGACCGGCAGTACAGGCGCGGGATGACGCGCGAGGAGGCCATCAACTTCATCCTCTCGGGCAGCGGCTCGCAGTACGACCCGAACGTGGTGGCGACCTTCCTCGCGCACCTGCCCGAGTTCGAGGCCGAGATAGAGCGGATGCGCGGGGCGCCCGTCCCGACCTTCGGCATCGAGCCGGCCGAGGAGCTTTCGGCCGCCGCGCTCGGCGTCTCGCCGGCCGCCGGCCTCGCCGAAGAGAAGGCCGCGCCGCTGGTCCTCACGGCCGCGGAGCGAGCGAGTCTCGAC
>DATHBF010000155.1:0-9357 GCA_035296285.1 Pyrinomonadaceae bacterium
CACCTCTACGCGGCGGTGCGACCCTTTCAGGGTCGAAATTCTTTTCCCGGCCTGACCGGGGGTGACGCTCACTTCGTTCGCTTACCCCCGGCTATTACCTGCGACCCCTTCGGGGTCATTCGCACGGCTATCTCGCGCCCCTCCGGGGCTCTTGTGGGAGAGGAGGCGGCGCAGGCGGGCGCGCGCCTTGTGCGGTTGAGATTTGGCGGCGGTAAAGAGTCCGTCAACGAAGGTAAAGAAGTGTCAGCGGGGCGGGTTGCGGGCCTGCCGCCAAGTGGGGTACAAGAGGGCTGTCCACACTCTTCCAGAAGCGCGCACAAAAAATGATCGGGCGGGAGATACTCAACTACCGCATCCTGGAGAAGCTCGGCGAGGGCGGCCATGGCGTCGTCTACAAGGCGCTCGACCTCAACCTCGGCCGGGAGGTGGTCGTCAAGTGCCTCTCGCCGGCGCTCACCTCGAACCGCGCCACCCTCGCCCGCTTCGACCGCGAGGCGCGGCTCGCCTCCTCCTTAGACCACCCGAACATCTGCACCATCTTCGGCTTCCACGAGGTCGAAGGCACGCACTTCATCGTCATGCAGTACGTGCGCGGCCGGAACGTCCGGCAGCTCGTCTCCGGCAAGGCGCTTGAGATGCGCGGCGCGCTCTCCGTCGCCTCGCAGGTCGCCGACGCCCTGGCCTCCGCGCACGAGCGGAAGATCATCCACCGCGACATCAAGGCCGGCAACGTCATGGTCACGGAGACCGGGCAGGTCAAGGTCTTAGACTTCGGCCTCGCCAAGCTGACGGACGAGAAGGCCGCCCGCGCCGGGGGCATTCACCTCACCGAGCAGGCCGAGGCCGGCGTCCCCCACGGCACCGCCACCTACGCCGCGCCCGAGCAGGCCCGAGGCCACCGCACGGACCACCGCGCCGACATCTTCTCGACCGGCGTGCTGCTCTACGAGATGCTGGCCGGCACCTGGCCCTTCCGCGGCACCACGAACGTCGAGGTCCGCTACGCCGTCATCCACGACACGCCGAAGCCGCTCTCGGAAGTCCGCCCCGACGCGCCGCCGCTGCTCCAACAGATTCTCGACCGCGCGCTCGCCAAAGACCCGGAGGCGCGTTACCAGTCCGCCGCCGAGCTTTGCGAAGACCTGCGCGGCGCCCTGCGCGAGACGGCGACCGACCAGACGGCGGGCGGCCTGTCGGCCGTCGTCGCGCCCGTCGCCCCGCGCCACCTCTCGGGCGGCGGCGCGGGACTGGCCGGCACGCTCCGCCGCTGGCTGCGCGGCATCTCCGGCGCCGAGCCCTCGAAAGACACCACGCCCTCGGCCCAACGCTCGTCGCCGCCCGCGCCCGCTCATGCTTCACAGCCTCCCTCCCGGGAAGCGCCGCGCGCCCCGGAGCTGACGGCCAAGAGCACGCTCGCCATCCTCCCCTTCCGCAACCTCGGCGAAGACGCGGGCACGGACTTCTACGGCTTCGCCCTCGCCGACGCCGCCATCACGGAGCTCGCCCGGCTGCGCCGCCTCGTCGTGCGCCCCTCGTCGGTCGTCGCCAAGTATCAGGCGCAAGCCCACCGCGACCCGCGCGACATCGGCCGCGAGCTTCAAGTCGGCTCCGTCCTCGCCGCCAGCTACCTCGCCACCGACGGGCGGCTGCGCGTCAACGCCCAACTGCTCGACGTGGCCGGCGGCCAGATACTCTGGAGCGACCGCATAGACGCCGTCGTCTCCGACCTCATCACCGTGCAGGACACCATCGCGCAGCGCATCGTTGACGGCCTGCGCGTGGAGCTGAGCGACGACGAGCAGGTGGCCCTTGAGCGCCGCTCCTCCGTCAACCCGGAAGCCTACGACGAGTACCTGCGCGGCCGCGACCGCCTCGCGCGCTACGCCTACCACACGCCCTCGCGCGAGGACTTCGAGCGGGCGGTCGAGCACTTCCGCCGCGCCGTCGCGCTCGACCCCTCTTACGCGCCCGCCCACTCCGGCCTCGGCGTCTGCCACACCACGCGCATCTTCGACAAGCTCGGCGGCGAGGAGGACTACGAGCGCGCCGAGGAGGCCCTCTACCGCGCGCTCAACCTCGACCCCGGCCTCGCCGAAGCGCGCCTCCACATGGTCTTCATCTACCTCGCGCGCGGCGAGAAGCAGAAGGCCCGCGCCGAGGTCGTCCGCCTGCTGCACGAGGCGCCGAACGACGCCGCCGTCCACCGCGTCGCCGCCAACCTCTTCCGCCTCGACGGCGAGCACGACCGCGCGCTCGAACACTTCGACCGCGCCGCGGCGCTCAACCCCGACGAGCGCGTCAACTCGCACTACAGCCGCGCCCGCGTCTACAACAGCCGCGGCCGGGCCGACCTGGCGCTCGGCGAGCTTGAGCGCGCGAGCGAGATAGAGCCCGACCACCCGCTCATCAAGACCGTCCGCGCCTTCATGTTCTACTACCGCGGCGAGGTCGGGGCGGCGACCGGGCTGGTGCGCGAGGTGCTCGCCTCGCACCCGGAGATGGACGGCGTCCGGCCGCTGCTCGCCATGTGCCTGAGCCGGCAGGGCGAGCACCGGGCGGCGCGCGCCGAGTTGAACGAGAGGGTCAAGGCGAGCGCGGCCGTTGACCCCGACATCGCCTACTGGCTGGCGTCGGCTTTCGCTCTGGAGGGGATGAAGGATGAGGCTTTCGGGTGGCTGGGCCGCGCCATCGCGCTCGGGCGCGAGGACCGCGCCTGGTTCGAGGCCGACCCCGACTGGGCCGCCCTGCGCGACGACCCGCGCTTCTCGGAGCTGATGGACCGCATCGCCGCCGGCCGCGACAGCGCCGAGGGCTGACGACGAGCCGGCTTAACGGTCAACCTACTCGCCGGCCAGCCTCTCGACCGACCTCTTCACGAGTTCACGCAGGACGTTCAAATCCACGTCGTCGAGCTTCTTTATGTAGAGGCACGACTTGCCCGTCCTGCACTTGCCGAGGCGCCCCATGACTTCGGGGAACTCATCGACGCCGGGCATGATGTAGAGCGTCAGGTCGTTCTTGCGCGGCGAGAAGCCGGTCAACATCCACTCGCCCGCGCGCCCGCTCTCGGACTTGTAACGGCGGCGGCCGAAGCCGACGATGCTCGCGCCCTACATCTCCGGCTCCGAGCCCGTCGCCTCGGCCATGATGTCGCGGACGACCCGACACTCCGCGCGCCGCCTCTCGTCGGCGACTCCGCCCAGGAACTCGTCAACGCCGACCCCCGTCGGCTTCGTCTTCTGCTCCGCCATAAGATTCCCCTTCGTCACCCGCGGTCGCTCGTCAGTCGGTCGCGCCTATAATACTCTATCCGCAATGGCACGGGCAGAGCTTTCAGAGGCGCGCGGGGCGGTGCTCTCGGTCGAGGGGCTGCGCAAGTCTTACGGCGGGACGGAGGCCGTCGGGGGCGTGTCGTTCGAGGTCGGGCGCGGCGAGATCGTCGGCCTCCTCGGGCCGAACGGCGCGGGCAAGACCACAACCATCAGCATGATTCTCGGCGTGCTCGAACCGAGCGCGGGCAGGATTCTCGTCGAGGGCACGGACATCGCCGCGCGCCGCTCGCGGGCGCTCGGGCGGACGAACTTCGCGGCCGTCTACGCGCCGCTGCCCGGCAACCTGACCGTCGCGCAGAACCTCCGCGTCTTCGGCATGATGTACGGCGTGCGCGGCCTCTCGCGCCGCATCGAGGAGCTGCTCGGGGAGTTCGACCTCAAAAAATTCCGCGACGCGAAGTGCGGCGTGCTCTCTTCGGGCGAGCAGACGCGCGTCGCGCTCGCCAAGGCGATGCTCAACCGCCCGCACCTCCTGCTGCTCGACGAACCGACCGCCTCGCTCGACCCGGCGACGGCGCGCGACATACGCGCCCACATCCGCGCCTTCGCCGCGCGTGGCGAGGCCGGCGTGCTCTGGACTTCGCACAACATGTACGAGGTCGAGGAGGTCTGCGACCGCGTGCTCTTCATGTCGAGGGGCCGCGTGCTTCTGGAAGGCGACCCGCGGGCGCTCGTGCGCGAGCACGGCAAGGAGACGCTGGAGGAGCTTTTCATCGCTGCCGCGCGCGAGCCGCTGACGCTGGAGCGGGCATGACGGGACTCCGACGCACGGCGGCCGTCGTGCTGCGCCAGCTCTACCTGATGCGCGGGAGCCCCGCCCGCGTCCTGCCTCTGTTCGCGTGGGTCGCCATCGACATCGTGCTCTGGGGCTTCTTCACGCGCTACCTCAACACGGTGGCCGCGCCCGGCTTCGACTTCGTGCCGGCGCTGCTCGGGGCCGTCCTGCTCTGGGACTTCTTCTCGCGCGTCATGCACGGCGTCACGACGGCCTTCCTCGAAGACGTGTGGTCGCGCAACTTCCTCAACGTCTTCGCCTCGCCGCTCTCCATCCCGGAGTACCTGGCGGGGCTGGTGCTCTCCAGCGTGTTGACGAGCGCCGTCGGCCTCGCCGCGATGCTGTTGCTGGCGACGGCCGCGTTCGGGCTCTCGTTCGCGGCCTACGGGGCGCTCGTCGTGCCGTTCCTGCTGGTGCTCTTCCTGTTCGGCATCGCGCTCGGGGTGGTGGGCTGCGCCGTGGTCTTGAGGTTCGGGCCGGCGGCGGAGTGGTTCGTGTGGCCGCTGCCGGCGCTCGTCTCGCCGTTCGCGGGCGTCTTCTACCCGCTCGCGTCGCTGCCGCCGTGGATGCAATGGGGCGCGCGGCTGCTGCCGCCCTCCTACGTCTTCGAGGGGATGCGCTCAATCGTCGCGGGCCGCGGCTTCGAGCACTCTTCGCTGCTGTGGGGCCTCGCGCTCTCCGCCCTCTACATCCTGCTCGCCTGCTGGCTCTTCGCGCGCGTCCACCGCCACGCCGTCCGCACCGGCCTCATCGCGCGCTACAGCGCCGAGAGCGTGAGCTGAAGTCGGCGGTTGACCGGGTCCGTCTTTTAGTCATAGTCTGTGCCACGTGCGAACGACGGCCACCCGCGAAGACCTCGACGACGTGATTCTGGACGCGGCCGACCGCCTGCTGGCGCGCTACGGCTACCGGAAGATGACGATGGAAGACCTCGCCCACGAGGTCGGCATCGGCAAGGGCACCATCTACCTCCACTTCCGCAGCAAGGAAGACCTCGTCCTCTCGCACATAGACCGCCTCATCTCGCGCCTCGGGGAGCAGCTCACTCAAATCGCGCGCGGGCAGGGGCCGCCGGCCGAGCGGCTGAAGCAGATGCTCGTGACGCGCGTCCTCTTCCGCTTCGACGGCGTCCAGCACTACACGGAGAGCCTGAGCGACCTGCTGGCCGCCATCCGCCCGGCTCTGCTCGTGCGCCGCGAGCGCCACTTCGAGGCCGAGGCGCAAATCTTCGCCGAGGTCTTGCGCGAGGGGCAGCGCGAAGGCGCCTTCGCCGCGTCGTCGAACGCCCCGGCCGCGGCCCGCACGCTCCTGCTCGCCACCAACGCGCTGCTGCCCTACAGCCTCAGCCCCGTCGAACTCGGCCACCGCAGGGACGTGGAGCGCGCCGTCACGCAAATCGCCGACCTGATGCTCGACGGGCTGCTGCGGCGTTGAAACTCAGTACACGACTCTCGTCTTAATCGTCCCCTTCACTTCCCGCAGGATTTTGAAAGCCTCGCGCGAAAGCTCGGTGTCAACGTCGAGGATGACGTAGCCAATCTCGTCGTTGGTCTTGAGGTACTGGCCGAGGATGTTGATGCCGCCTTCGGAGAGGCGGGAGTTGATCTCGCCGAGGACGCCGGGCTGGTTGCGGTGGATGTGGAGGATGCGGTGTGTCTGGTCCTGCGGCGGCAGGCTGACGGGCGGGACCGTGTGCGACCCCGTGGAGGTGCCGAACTCAAGGTACTGCATCAGCTTACTAGAAACGTCGAGGCCGATGCTGGCCTGCGCCTCCTCGGTCGAGCCGCCGATGTGCGGCGTCAGGATGACGTTGGGCAGGTTTTGCAGGACCGTCCGGAAGGGGTCGCCGTTCTTCTCCGGCTCCTCGGGGAACACGTCAACGGCGGCGCCCGCGAGCGCCCCGCGCTCGACGCCGGCGCGCAGGGCTTCGAGGTCCACCACGTCGCCGCGGCTGTAGTTGACGAGGATGGCGCCGCGCTTCATCTGCGCGAGCGTCCGCTCGTTAATCATGCCGCGCGTCGAGGGCGAGCCGGGGACGTGCAGCGTCACGATGTCGGAGCGCGAGAGCAGCTCCGCGAGGTCGCGGACCTGCCGGGCGTTGCCGTGCGGGAGGCGCGGGACCACGTCGTAGTAGACGACGTTCATCCCCATCGCCTCGGCCATCACGGAGACCTGCGAGCCGATGTTGCCGTAGCCGACGATGCCGAGGGTCTTGCCGCGCAGCTCGTAGCTGCCCTTCGAGTCCTTGAGCCAGACGCCGCGGTGCGCGGCCGCGCTCCGGTCCGCGACCTTGCGGATGAGCATCACGCAGAGGCCGATGACCAGCTCCGCCACCGAGCGCGTGTTCGAGTAGGGCGCGTTGAAGACGGCGACGCCGCGCCGCGTGGCCGCGGCCAAATCCACCTGGTTGACGCCGATGCAGAAGCAGCCGACGGCGAGCAGGCGGTCGGCCGCCTCAAGCACCCGCCCCGTCAGCCGCGTCTTCGACCGGATGCCGAGCAGGTGGACGCCCCTCACGGCCTCAATCAACTCGTCTTCGCCGAGCGCGCCCGCGCGCCGCTCGACCGAGCTGTAGCCGCCCGCGCGGAACTCGCCGGCCGCCGCCTCGCTGATGTTTTCGAGCAGCAGGACCTTTATCTTGTCCCGGGGGTAAGAAGTCTCCTGATTCTTCATCGCACCGATTCTGCCACAGACGGGCCGGCCGCCGCCGCCCCCGCCCTCAAGACGCACGGCCGCCGCCGCACGCGACGAGCCGCCAGGTGATGGTGACTTCGTTGCCCAACTCGTCGGTGAAGGTCTTGCTGCCCTGGATGAGGTTCGGGTTCTTCGGGTCGAGCGCCCCCTCGAACTCGACCGCCTCGGCCGAGAAGGACTCTGTGCTCTCGTCGGTCGTGTCGCTCGGCGGGTTGGCGTCGGCCATGCACCAGCCGAAGGGTTTGACCTGCGTCCTGTGCGTGCGCGTCCCCCGAATCTCGGGGATGCTGAAGGCGATGCGGTACTTGGCGCCCTTTATCTGGAGCACCCCGTCGTCGATGGTTCCCGTCAGCCGGCCCTCCTCCTTGATGAGCGAGAAAGAGTTCTTGCCGGCGGTGCGCGGCGGGTCCGGGAAGCAGTCGGTGGTGGTCGTCCAGTTGTCCGTCTCGTCGGTGACGCGCGAGGCGCGGGCCGTGACCGCGCCCTTGAGCGTGGCGCTGATGTCGCCGGCCTCGTCGGTGTCGCCCGGCGAGTCGGCCACGTCGAAGGCGCCCTGGTAATCGTAGCTCCACTTATACTGGGCGGTGCCCGAGTAGTGCTGGTCCGAGATGTGCTCGCCCTTCTTCGTCACCTTCGTCCAGCCCTCGGTCTTCCTGGCGACGATCTCTATCTTGCCGCTGAAGCCGCCGGCACACTCCCGCTCGGTGATGAATTCGAGGCCGCCGATGCCGATGCCGCGCTTCGAGAACGACTCGACGGTGAAGTCCGACTTCTCCAGGTCGCCGTGCGTGTAGCCGAATTTGGCGGACGGCGTGGCCTGCTGCTGTTCGGGAGTGACCGAGGCGTCGAGGGCGCCGGCTTCGAGGCGCGCGTTGACCTTCGAGGAGTCCTGCTTGTGGACCGTCTCGACCTCGACGACGACGCGCTCGCCGTTCTTGAGCGTGTGCTTCGGCGCGCGGGCGACGCACTCGACGCAGCCGTAGTTGCGCCAGTGGCTGCGCGCGGCCTTGTACATGTCGTTCGTGTGGTTCCAGATGCCGGCGACGAGCGCGCCCGCCGCCTTGTCGGTGCGCTTCACGTCCTCGGCGTTCGAGCCGGGGACCATCTTGACGACGATTCTGCCCATCTTCGCGGGCGTGCGGGGGCCGCCCTCGGCCGTCTTGTTGATTTCGATCTTGTTGCCCGTCATCTCGTAGCGCAGCGTGTACCTGCCGTCCCTGAAGGTCACGTCCGTCATCAACTTGCGCGCGGCCGCGTCGTCGTAGCCGGCGATGGTCTCGACGGCCTCGGCCTCAAGGTCGTAGTGCGTCATCTCGGCCTCGTCGTCCACGTAGCCGGTCGTCTTCGTGTCGGCCGTGACCGTGCGCGACACGGTGGCCGTGCCCGCCTCGCCCGTGATGGTCGTCCTGGCGGTGACGTAGCCCTTGCCCGTCCCCGCGTCAACGCCCTTCACGTCGGGGCAGGCCGCGACCCGCGCCGACCAGAACATGACCGTCTCCTTGCGGAAGTACTGGCTGCCGGTCTTAGCCTTGCCCTCGATGACCTCGGTGTGCTTGATCTCGACGCCGAAGACCTCGCCGTCCTTGATGAACTTCGACTCGGCCTTCTGCGTGCGCTTCATCGAAGCCTTGTCGGTCTCGAAGCTCTTATTGCTCTCGCCCTCGGCGGAGACTTGCTTGTCGGTCTGCGTGATCTTGACCTCGGGCTTGCCCTCCTGACGCAAAGGCGCGAAGCCGAAGGCCAGTTGCCGCCAGTCGAGCCGCGGCAGGGCGCCCTCGTTCGCCGCCCTGCGCCTCCCGGCCGGCCTCGCCGCGGGCTTCGGGGCCGGCGCGGACCGCGGCTTCGCGGCCGGCGGCGCTTTCAGCTTCCCCTTCAACCCGTCAATCTCTTCCTGCTGGGCCTCGGCGCCCTTCTCGACCGCCGCCGCGCCGACCGCCTCGGCTAACGCCTCGGCCTCCTCGTCGAGCACGCCCTGCGCCGCCGCCGCGTCCTCGCCGAAGAGGGATACGAGCAGGCCCCTCAACTCCGGCCCGCGCCCCGTCTCCAGAAGGCTCTTGAGATTTTGCGCCGGGGCCTGCCTGTCGGCACCGCCGAGGGCCGTCTCCTGCTGCGGGGTCTGCATGGCGCGGGCGGGGAACGCCTGCCACAAAAGGCTCGCCGCGAGCAGCAAACCCGGCCAGATTTTTTGATGATTTCGTTTCATGGAATTTTCGAGACCTCTCCCTGCACGTAACGCGTGGAACGGGGGCCGGAGATATCACGCGCGGGAATTTTTCAAACGCGGGCCGCCGTCCCCCGTGTTAAAAATGGGTTCATGGGAAGAGTGCTGGCGGCGGTGATGCCGGGGCCGGGCGAGCCGGTCGAGCTGCGCGAGGTCGAGGAGCCCGAGCTTGAGCAAGGGTCGGCGATGCTCGCCGTCGAGCTGAGCGAGGTCTGCGGGACCGACGTGCATTTGCAGCGGGGCCGGCTGGCGGGCGTGCCCTACCCGCTCATCCCGGGCCACGTCTCGGTGGGGAGCTTGGAAAGGATTCGCGGCAAACTCTTCGACGTGGAGGG
>DATHBF010000156.1:0-5961 GCA_035296285.1 Pyrinomonadaceae bacterium
CACGGGCGTCAGCACGAGCGGCGGCACCGTCTCGATCTCCGCCGACGGCTCGCTCAACCGCGCGCAGACGTGGCAGGACCCCGAGGGCTTCCACGTCGTCCTCGTCAACGGCAAGATGGCGGGGCCCGCGAACGGCGTGAAAGTGCGGCGGGTCGGCAACTCGCTTGAGCTGGTGCTGCCCGTCCGCAAGGGCGCGAACGTGACGGTGAACCCGCGCGGCAACCGCCTCGACCTCAACGTCAACGGCGGGGTGGGCGACGCGCTCCGCGTCGAGAACTTCGAGACCGGGCCCGCCGAAGCGGGCCAGACGGGCCGGCGCGCGAAGGCGAAGAAGCAGGAGTCGGACGTGCAGGCCGAGGCGGGCGCGTCCGCCGCCTCGCGTCGTCAGGAGCCCGCGGCCGATTCGCCGCGTCCCGAAAAGCAGCGCGGAAGGAGTCTGGACTCCATCGAGACTTCGACCGCCTCCACCGCCGGCAACCTCCCGCCGGCCGCAGGGCAGCAGCCCGCGGCCAGGGGGGCCGAGGCGGGCGCACCCCCCGCGCCCGCCCCGGAGGCCACACAGCCGCCCGCGCCGATTGTCACCATGCCGGTTGTCGCCCCCGCCGCGACCGCCGACGAAGCGAGCGTCGGCGAATCGCTCGTCTCTTCGCTCACGTCCACGACCTCTATTTTCGGGCTCCTCGGCGCGTCGGTCTTCGGCGGGCTCATCTTCGCCCTGCGCCGCCGCAGGAAGGGGGGCGAGAAGGAAGGGGAGGACGCGGACGAGCTTGGCGTCCAGAACATGAGGGCTTTCGGGAAGCGCGAGCAGGCCGCCGGGCAGGCGCCGCTCCCGCCGCCCTTCGAGAAGTGGAAGGGCGACCGCCGCCGCGAGAGCGTCGCCGTGCCCTTCGAGCGCAGGCGCTCCGGCGAAGGCGCCGAAGACGAGGCGTCGCGCCAGAAGAAGACCCTCGGCTCCGAGCAGCAGGAGTCGAAGGCGGTGGCCGCGCCCGCCGTCATCTTCGGCGCGTACCGCATTGACCAGGAGGTCGAGCGCCTCGTCGGCGGCCAGCCGCACAGCATCGAGGTGCTCTCTTCGCGCGCCGCGGACGACCGCCGCGCCCTTGAGACTTCGCTTCTGAAGGCGCTGCGCTTGCCCGAGACCGACGAGGACGGGCAGCGGCGCGCGCGCACCGCGCTCGAAGATTACGGCTTCGTCGCGCGCCAGTGCGCGACGCTGCTGCTCGGGGCCGAGAGCTTCGACAGGGCTTCGGCCGCGCGCACGCTCGGCGAGATGCGCTCGCCGCAGGCGCTCCCGTTTCTCACCGAGGCGCTTTACGACCCCGAAGCCATCGTCCGCTGCGAGGCCGTTGACAGCATCGCGGAACTCGGCCTGCCGTCGGCCATCGGCGCCCTGCTCGACCTCGCGCGGCGCTACCCGGACATCCCCGCTTCGGTCCTCGGCCCTGCGCTCACGGCCTGCTCGGTCGAGTCAGTCGAGCCCTGGTCGCACTCCGACGACGCGCCCGCCGGCTCCGACTCCTTCGACGGCGAAGAGTTCGCGGGCGAGGTGCGCGCGCTCGAACTGGCGTCCGGCTACGAGGAGCTGCCCGAGTGGATGGAGGACGCGGCGTTTATCTCCGCGCTCGAAATGCTCGACGGCGAGGACGCGGAGGGGCGCACGGCCGCCGCGCAGCAGCTCGCGCAGTTCCCCTTGCGCCGCGGCGTCGAGGTGCTGTCGGTCCACGCCGTCCGCGACCGCGAGACTTCGGTGCGCGCGGCGTCGGTGACGAGCCTGGGCGCCATCGGCCACGAGTCGGTCTTCGTCCCCGTGCTGCTGGCGATGGGCGACGAGGCGCGCGAGGTGCGCGCGGCCGCGGCCCGCGCCCTCTCTCGGCTGAACTTCGACCGCGCCGACGCCTACGTCCGCGTGCTTGAGAAGGCCGACGAGAAGACGCTTGGCGACGTGGCCCGCGCCTGCGTCAAGACGGGCCTCGCCACGCAGGCCATCAACCGCCTCGCCAGCGAAGACCGCCGGCAGGCTTACGAGTCGTTCTCGCTCATCTCGCTCGTCGTCAAGGCGGGCGAGCTCGGCCCCGTGCTTGAGACGGTCGAGAGCCACCGCGACATAGAAGTGCGGCTCGCCTGCATCCGCCTGCTCGGCCTGACCTGCCCGGCCCAACTCGGCGAACGCCTCCTCCACGTCGCCAACGACGGCGGCGTCCCCGAGAAGGTCCGCCAGGCCATCATCGAGACGGTCGAACTCGCCGGCCAGACCCGCTAACGCGTGTGACGGGTGTCAGGTGTCGGGTGCGGGGTAAGAGCCCCGGCTCCCCGAAGCCTGAAACCCGACACCCGTCACCCTATCATCGTGACAACCGCGTCGCCGCTATTGCATAATGAGGCCGCCTAGCGGCCTTCATCTTCCTGACCCGGACGCACTTGCCATGCCCCAAAAATTTCGCTCGCTGCTCTCGCCCAATCTCCGTCTGAAGCTGTTCGCGGTGGCGCTCGCCGCCCTCGCGCTGCTCATCGCCGCCGCGGGCGACGCGGCGCGCGCGCAGCGCAGGCGCACGCCGCAGTCGGCCTCGAACGCGAACGCCTCGGCGCAGGGGCAGAAGTCCGAGCGGCCGAAGCGTGTCTTCGTCGGTCAGGGCAGCAGCACCGCCAAAGAGGCGCGCCAGACCATCAAGTCCGACAACCCCTTGAACGACTACTCGGCCTACCGCAGCGGCGACCGCTTCGTCGTCGTGCTGCCGAAGGCCGACGCCTCGGCGGTCGCTCGCGGCGGCGCGGGCAAGGGCTACTCCGAAATGCAGGTGCAGCAGCGCGGCAACGACGTGGTGCTCAGCTACAAGTTGCAGCCCGGCGCCAAGCCCAGGGTCGAGCAGAAGTTCAACCGCCTCGACGTGGTCTTCGACGTGGCCGAGGGCGGCCAGCAGCAGCCCGCCGCCGACAACCAGCCCGGCCAGTCGGCGCGCACGGCGACCCCGCACAACACGCCGCCCGCCGAAGGCCGCAACACGAACCCGGCCGGGCAGACTTCCGCGCAGACCCAGGGGCAGGCCGCGGCAACGACAAACCCGGCCGCCGTCAGACCTTCCGACAGGCAGCCCGCCGCGTCCCCCGAGGGCTCCGGCCAGCGGCCTTCCATCTTGAATGCGTCGCCGGGCAGCACGCCGCAGGCGACGCCGGCTGACGCCGCGCCCGTGGCCGAGCAGACGCCCGCGGCCGCGCCCACCGCCGCGCCGCAGGTCGCGCAGGCGCAGCCGCCCGCGTCGGCGCCCGCGCCCGGCTCGGCCATCTCCAACGACGCGGCCACGGGCATGACGCTCGGCGCCGCGCTCCTGCGCAACTGGCCCGTCACGCTCATCGTCTCCCTCCTGCTCGTCGTCGGCCTCGGGCTGCTCTTCGCCGCGCGCCGCACCTCACACACCGCCCGGCCCACGCCCGAGGAGGAGTTGCAGGCAGCCCCGACGCCGCTCGCCGAGAAGCGCGCCGCGAGCCTGAGGGCCGAGAGCGCGTCGGCGAAGCCCGTCCCGGTCCCGGTCCCGGTCCCGGTCGTGAAGCCCGCGGAAGAGAAGCCGTCGGCGGTCGCCGCCGTCACGCCGGCCGTCGAGAAGGTTGAGACGAAGGAAGAGAAGAAGAAGGCGAAGAAGAAAGCCAGGAAGGCCGAGGAGAAAGCCGCGCGCGAGGCCGTCGCCGCGAAGGAATCCGCCGTCGCGGAGGAGCCCGTCGTTACGGAAGTGCCTGCCGTCGCGGAGGAGGCGGTAGCGACGGAGGCGGCCGCGGCCGAAGAAGTCGTTGCCGAGCCGTCCTCGAAGGAGATTGTCGTCGCGGAGGAGCCCGCGGTAGAGCCCGCGGCGGCCGAGGCGGTGGCGGAGCCGGAGCGGGTCGCCGAGGTCACGAAGGAAATCACGCCGTCCGTCGAGTTCGACCCCGAGAGGGTGCAGCTTGAGACTTCGCGCCTGCTCGAAGGCGAGAGCTACGACCCGTCGGTCGTCGGCACGCCGGACGCGATGGCGCGGCAGATGATCGCGGCCGAGCTGCTGTCGGCGCTCTCCGGCAGGAACGAGGCCCGGCGCGAGCGCGCCCGCGCGGCCTTCGTCGAGCACGGCTACTTTGATGAGACGGCGCGCGACCTGCGCAGCGCCGAGGCGCCCGCCGAGCGCGCCGCCGCCGCCCGCTCGCTCGGGCTCGCGGGCGACAACTCGGCCACGCCGCACCTCGTCGCGGCGCTCGAAGACGACACCGTCGAGGTGCGTCGCGCGGCCGTCGAAGCCCTCGGCTCGCTGCGTGACCCGGCGGCGCTGGCGCCGCTCGAAGCCTTCGTAGAGAGGGAGCAGAAGCAGAAGAACAAGGTCAACCGCAAGGCCATCCTTCACGCCGTCGAGTCGTGCCGCGAGGGGCGGGCCGATGCCGCCGCGCTCGCCGCGCAGCCCCCGGCCGAGCAGACGCCCCCGCAGGCCGAGACGGTCGTGGAGCCTGAGCCTGTCCCCGAGAGTACGGAACTCGCGCCGTTCGTCGAGCCCGAGATAGTTGAGACCGAAGCGCCGGCCGGCGTCGCCGAGATTGCCGAAGAGACATCGGTCGAAATCGCGCCCTTCGTCGAGACTGTTGCGGAAGAGCCGGCCGCCGAGGCTCCGGTTGAAGAGCCTGTCGCGCCGGCCGAGCCCCGGCCAATCGTCGAGGCGCAGCCCGCCTTCGAGGCCGAGCCTTGGTCACCGGCGCTCGAAGAGCCCGCGGTCGCGGAGCCCGAAGTTGAGCCCGCCGTAGTCGCGGCCGAGGAAGAGGCCGAGACGGTCGAGGTCGCCGCGCCCGTCGGCGTCGCGGAAGAAGTAGGGGAAGAGTTGACGGCGACGCACGACGCCGTCGAGCCGGAAGTCTTCGAGCACGTCTCACAGTCCGAGCCCGCCGCCGAAGTCGCCGCGCCGCCAGTCTCCTTTGAAGATGAGGACGAGGTGAAGCCCGGCGAGTGGGTCGAGTTCGACATGAGCGTGGTCGAGGACGAGGCGCCGGCGGCGAACGAGACCGAGCCTTACGCGCCGCCCGTCGAACACGCCGCCGCGCCCGAGGCAATCGAGCACGCGCCCGCCCTCGAAGAAGTGACCGACGCGGTGGCCGGCGTCTCGTCCATCGAGCCTTTCGTCGGAGGGCCCGCCGTAACCGAAGAGGCGACTGCGGAGACAGTCATCGAACAACCCGCGGGCGAGCGCGCCGAAAAGGGCGTCGCCGCGCACGGGCAGGTCGAAGAGGCGGGGGAGGTCACGGCCTCCGCGCCCTCGGCGTCGGCCGCGGAGAAGGGCATCGAGGTCTTCGACGAGTTCTCGACCGTCCCGGCCTCCATCCAGCACCGCCTCATGAGCCGGCAGGCCGGCGACCGCGCCGAGGCCGTCGCCGAGCTTGCGCGCTACGACACGCCCGACACCTTCCAGCAAATCTGCGCCGCCTTCGACGACGAGGCGAAGGAGGTCCGCTCCGCGGCCGCCCGCTCTCTCTACGAGCTACGGGCCGACCGCGCCGACTCCTTCACCCGCGCCCTGCGCGAATCCAGCGCCGAGCGCCGCCACAACATCGGCACGGCCATCTCCGCCTCGGGCCTCGCGGGCGAGGCCATCTCGCAGCTCACGGGCGAGAGCCGCGAGAAGACCTACGAGGCGTTCTCGCTGCTCTTCCTGATGGCGAAGGCCGGCGAGGTCCAGCCGCTCATCCGCGCCATCGAGGGCCACCCCAGCAACGAGGTCCGCCTCGCCGTCGTCAAGCTGCTCGCGCTCTCGGGCCAGAAGGAGATTCTGCCCGCCTTCCGCCGCCTCGCCGTGCGCGGCTCGCTCCCGACGGAGGTCCGCTCGGCCGTCATGGAGGCCATCTACCAGATCAGCAGCAGCCAGCCCGACCCGACGCACGCCTGAAAAAAGCAGTGACTCGGTGACAATTGACTCGGTGACAAGTTAGAATTTCATTTCAACTTGTCACCGAGTCGCTGCT
>DATHBF010000157.1:0-7461 GCA_035296285.1 Pyrinomonadaceae bacterium
CAATAGAGCTTGAACAGCAGCCACGGCCCGATGAACGGTTCGAGGCCGCGCATGTCCGAGTACGTCCACCCCGGGTCGGAGCCGTAGACGAGCAGGCCGGGCTCTATCCCGAGCTGCGGGCCGAAGGCCGCGAGCAGGTAGGCGATTACCGCTATCAGATGGCCGACATACTTCTGTTCGACCACGACGTGGACGACGAGGGCGAGCAGGGCGAACAGGAGATAGTCTGTGAGCCGGATGCCGAAGAGGATGCGCGCGTACAGCCCCACCTCGAACTCGTAGTAGCCCATGCGCGCCTGGACGAGCATCGCGGCCGCCGTCACCGCCGCCTGCGCCCCGACGAGCCAGAGGGCGAGCCCCGCGGACTTGCCCGCGAAGGAGACCCACACCGGCACGGGCGCCGCGCCGACAATCTCGCCCAGTCCGGCCTCGCGCTCGCGCCAGACCAGCTCGCCGGCGTAGTAGACGATGAGCAGCGGGACGATCAGCCACATGCCGTGCTCGGCGGTCTGTTCCAGGACGTTTACGAACTCCCCGGTGGTGGGGAGCTGGGGAAAGCCCTCGTCCTCAAAATAAAATGGGCCGATCAGGTTCACTAACACGAACAGGCCGGCGAGCGCGGGCCAGCCCCAGCCCTTCACTATTACCCGGAACGACTCACGCGCGACGGCGAGCACCTGGCGCGCACGTGTCGCAGTCCCGAACTTCGGCCGGACGCGTGGGACGGCGGCCGGGGCGCTCCGCGCGGGCGCGGCCTCGCGGGCGCCGGCTCGCTTGCGGCCGCCTCGTCGGCCGCCGACCTCGACGTGCGCGAACCGAAAGCGGGAGTAGGTGAGCGCGAGCACGCCCAGGGCGACGCCGAGCCACACGAGGCGGTTCGAGAGCACAGACATCTGCGGCCCGACGACGAGCGTGTTCTTCTCGCCGGGCGTCCAGACCTTCGACAGCTCGCCGATAATGGTCAGCCCCAGAGGGTCCGTCAGCTTCGCGAGGTTCCAGTACCCGAGTGTCGCGGCCACGAGCTGCCAACTGACGACCGCCGCGAAGAAGACGAACGCGCCCCCGAGGTAGCTCACGACACCCCGCCGGCCGAACACCGCCGCCGAGAACATGAGCGCCACGGCGACGAAGGCGTTCGGCAGCGCGAGCAGGAAGTAGGCGCTCAGATAGGCGGCCGGCCGGATGGACCCCATGAGGTCGGCGTGTTCTCCCGGCAGGAGCGCGGCGGCCAGAAGGCCGGCCGGGATGGCGGCCATCATCAGCGCGCCGAGGGTGAAGGCGGCGAGGAACCGCCCGCCGAGGTAGACTGCCTTGCCGACGGGCACGGTGTAGACGAGCGGGTGCATCCGCGTCTCCACGTCCCGCGCCGCCGCGCCGCCCGCGAACGCCGCCAGCGAAAGGAGCGACAGCATGCACGCGACGGTGGTGACTTGCGCCACGGCGAACGGCGCGTTGAGGAAGTAGCCGCCCTCCCGCGCCTCGTTGACGAAGACCTCGCGCGCCATCTGAAACGAGAGCCAGAGGAGAAGCACGAAGTAGAACCACGTCGAGACGCGGCGCGACTGGTAGGCGACCTCGAAGCGGAAGGTCTCCCACAGCTTCATCGTGCGGCCTCCGGCACGCGCGCCTGGCTGGCCGGCGCGACCAGCCCCGCCAGCGTGCTGAAGTAAACGTCCTCAAGGTCCGGCTCCACGGGCTCGAATCCGGCGTCGGGTCGGGCTTCGCCGTAGGCGCGTACTACCGTCCGCCCCGCGAGCAGCTTCGTCGAGATGACCGCGTGCGCCCGCTCTAGCTCGGGCAGCTCGGCCTTCTCGACCACCCGCCGCCAGATGCGCCCGCGCAGCGAAGCGACGGCGGCGAGCGGCTCGGCCTCAAGCAGTATCTCGCCGCGGTCGATGATAGCCATCCGGCTGCAAAGCTCCGCAACGTCTTCGACGATGTGCGTCGAGAGGATGACGACGGCGCTCTGCCCGATCTCGCTCAGCAGGTTCAGGAAGCGCACGCGCTCGGCCGGGTCGAGCCCGGCGGTGGGCTCGTCAACGATGATGAGTCGTGGGTCGCCAAGCAGCGCGACGGCGACGCCGAACCGCTGGCGCATCCCGCCCGAGTAGCCGCCGAGCTTCTTCCTGCGCACGTCGTAGAGGTTCACCTGGCGCAGGAGCGCCTCGACGACCTCGCGGCGCTCCCGCCGTCCGATGATGCCCTTGAGCACCGCGAAGTGGTCGAGCAGTTCCTCCGCGCTCACCTTGGGGTAGACGCCGAACTCCTGCGGCAGGTAGCCGAGCGTCTCCCGCACCCGCCCCCGCTCCGCCAGCACGTCGATGTCGCCGAGGCGTACCGAGCCCGCGTCGGGCTCCTGCAACGTGGCGAGCGTACGCATCAAGGTGGACTTGCCCGCGCCGTTCGGGCCGAGCAGTCCGTACATGCCCTGGGGGACCGTGAGCGTGATGTCCTTCAGGGCCTCGACGCCGTTCGAGTAGGTCTTCGAGAGCTTCCGAATCTGTAGCTCCATGTCATCTCCGGGAAAGGCGCACGACTCGACAACTCGTGTGCGCGTGCTGTGCCATGCTAAACGAACGATTCTGCTGTCTGTTCCTCGGTTTTACGGTGGGCCACTTTCCCGCGGTGGCCGCTCATGCGTCTCATGCTGAAAGACATTCTCCGACTGCTCGTCGCGCGCTCTTTCCTGACCCCCGGCCCTTCCTCCGGCAGACAATCCGCACCGCAGTCGTCAGACGCCGCGACGGCGGGACTCATCAGCAGGGCCGCCGCCCGCGCGCGCGAGTACAGGGAGAGGTTCAAAGACCTCTCCGCCGAGGAGACGCAGCGGGTCGAGGAGTACGGGTCCGAAGGGTTGAGGCGGCGGCGGGAGGTCGTCTCGGACCTCATCATCTACCAGTCTCGGCTGGACAGCTCTTTTGGCGCGGAACTGTCGCTCGGGGGGCGAGTCGTCTTCGAGTACAAGGCCGTCAGCGCCCAGAGCGTGTCACCGGCGTAGTCGGCGACGAACCCAGGGAGCGCACGCGAGTGCCGACGTGAGGCGAGGCCGAGGACGACGACGGCGCCCGCAGCTATCAGGTACTTGATGCGGCTCCTGCTCATTCATCCCGAGCCCCGCGTCGTGCGGTTTATAACCACGCTCCCGGTCAATTTACTGTCCGAACCGCTTCCGGTATTCCTCCGAAAGGATGAACGCCTTGACGAGTTCGGCCTGCACGAAGTTGCCGCCGAACTTCTCAAGGTTGCCGAGCCAGAATTCGTAGCCCGTGTGGTCCGTGTCCTGCCCCTCGTTCGGGTCGCGGCGCAGATAGCCGAAGTACTGCATCAGCACGAAGGCGCGGTTCCTCTCCGCGTCCGCCAGCGTCGCGTCCTCCGCCACCTTGCGCAGCACGGAGGCGCGGCCGGCGAGCGTGTTGTTCGCCCCCAACTCGGCGATGAGGGCGGCGCGCTCCGAAGCGTCGAGGGGGTTGCCGGCCCGCTGGTTGAGCCGGTCAACGAACTGCTCGGGCGTCATCGCCGAGGGGAAGGCGGAGACGAACCGCTGGCGCTGGACGAAATCAAGCATGAATGCCTGCTTGTTGGCTTCGAGCTGCTCCTCCCAGCCCGGGGCGAGCACCACCACCCCGCGGCCGATGCGCTGCGTGTCGGGGATGAACTCTTCAAACCGGATGACAGGCACCTGTAGCTGGTGCGGCCCGTTGAGCGTCGAGGTGCCGGTGGCGTCGCCGTAGGCGGACTTGTAAATCCTCTCGACGAGGTAGCCGGTCTGTTGAAACTCGATGGAGAGGAAGAAGGCGCCCGAGACGTTGATGCGGCAGACGAGCAGGTCCGTCTCGCCGCAGTTGTCGGCGACGTTGGTCCAGTGGGCGAGGCCCGGGGCGTCGGGCTCGCGCGAGAAGAAGTCCACGTAGTGCTGGCGGACGAAGAAAGGCGAGGCGTCGAGCGGGTTCGGCCCCGCCGCCGTGTCATCGCTGTTGATGGTGAAGGCGGCCGTCGCCGTCGCGCCCGTGGCGCCCCCGAACGGGTTGCTCAGGGTGATGCTGAAGGTTTCGTCGCCTTCCACGATGGCGTCGTCGGTGATGAGGACCGTGATGGTTTTGCTCCCCTCCCCGGGGGCGAACTGAAGCGTGCCGACCGTCGTGTTGTAGTCAGACCTCTCGGACGCGGTCCCGTCGGCGGTCGAATAGCCGACCGACGAGGCCCCCGTGAGCGGCCCCGTCCTCGTCACCTCGATTGAGACCTTGCGGGCCGCCTCGCTGACCGCGACGGAGGCCGCTCCGAACTGAATCGTGGCGTCGTCGTTGACGATGGTGGCGACGCCCTGCCCGTCGGCGATGGTGCAGTCCTGCGGGTTCGAGAGGTTGAGGAAGAAGGTCTCGTCGGGCTCGACCGCGCCGTCGCCTATGACGCTCACCGTCACCGTGGCGGTCGTCGCGCCGGGCTGGAACACGACGCTCCTGTTGATGACCCTCTGGTAGTCGTTGGGAAAGGCGGTGGCGGTCGCCGTGCCGTTGGCGGTCGAGGCGAAGACGGCGACGGTCTGCGGGCTGGGCGCCGACAGCGAGAGGGTGAAGGTCGCGCTCGTCAGGCCGCTCTGGCCCTCGGTGACGGTGATGTCGTCGACGGAGACGGCCGGGCCGTCGTTGTCAAAGATCGTGACGGACGCCTGCCCGGTGGCGACGGTCGCGTTGACGGGGTCGGAGAGGTTGACGACGAACGTCTCGTGCGTCTCGTCAACTGCGTCGTCCTTGATGGTGAAGGTGACGGTCTTCTGCGTCTCGCCCGGGTTGAACGTCAGCGCGCCGTTTGCGGCGACGTAGTCGCTCCCGGCGGTGGCCGTGCCGTCGGCCGAGGCGTAGTTGACGGTGATGGTCTGCGAAGAGGGGTTCGACAGCCTGACGCTTACCGAGGCGGTGGTGTCGCCCGAGGGCGACTCGGAGCCCGACGCGCCCTGGACGGTGACGGACGGGACCGGGTCGTTGTTGATGATGGTGCCCTGGCCCTGCGCGTCGGCCAGCGTGGCGTCCACGGGGTTGCTCAGGTTGACGAAGAAGGTCTCGTCCGGCTCGTGTACGTTATCGCCGACGACGGGAACGCTTATCGTCATGCTCGTGACGCCGGGCCCGAACAAGAGCGTGCCGGGGTTGATGCCGAAATCGCTGCCGGCCGTCGCCGTCCCGGAGGCCGCGCTGTAGTCAACCTTCACCACGTGGGAAGACGGCCCGGAGAGCGTGACGGTGAAGACGGCGGAGTTGCTGTTGAAATCAACTTCCGTGACCGTCGCGTCGCCGATGGAGACGGAGGGCGGCGGGTCGTTGTCGGCAATCGTAATCCTCGCGACGCCGTCGGCGATGCGCGCGTTCAACGGCCCGGAGAGGTGAAGGGTGAAAGTCTCCGGGTCTTCGTCGAGGAGGTCCGCGAGGACGGCGACCGACACGGTCTTGGAAGTCTCGCCGGGCAGGAAAGTGAGGGTGCCGGCGGCGTCCGTGAAGTCCAGCCCCGCCGCGGCCGGGAAGGACCGGAGCATGTAATTGACCTTCACGGTCTGTGTGGCCGCCTCCGAGAGACGGACCGTCACCTCGCCGGTCGCCGAGCCCGTATCGCCTTCCGTCACCGTCAGGTCATCGACGGAAAGGCACGGCAGCGGCGCGGCCTCCACGCCCGTCAGGATGGCCAGGGCCCTGGCGCCGGGCAGCGCCAGCACGAGGTCGAGACGGCCGTCGGCGTTGAAGTCGTGCGCCTCGACGGCCGCGGGACCGCCCGTGATGGGGAAGGTGACGGACGGGCCGAAGACGCCGCCCTCAAGCCCCGCGAGGACCGACAAGTTGTTGGACCCCTGGTTGACGACGACGATGTCGAGCTTGCCGTCGCCGTCGAAATCCCTGACGAGCATGTCCTGCGGCGTCGCGCCGACCTTGTAGTTGACGGCCGAGCCGAACCCGCCCGCGCCGTCGCCGAGCAGGACCGAGAGGGTGCCGGGGTCGTCGAAGGCGGCGCCGCCGGTCTGGTGATAGCCGGCGGCGGCGATGTCGGGCTTGCCGTCGAGGTTGAAGTCGCCGACGGCGACGGCGGTCGGCGAGGCCGCGACGGGAAGACCGAGGGGGGCTCCGAAGCGGCCCGTGCCGTCGCCCAGCAGTCTGAGGACTTGCCGGTGGTCGAAGTCTGTGATGACGAGGTCCTGTTTAGAGTCGCCGTTGAGGTCGGCGACCGCGACGCGCGGGACGTTCGTCGAAAGCGACTGGCCGCCGATGATGGAGAAGCCCCCGCTGCCGTTGCCGAGCAGGATGGTGTAGGTCGCATTCAGGCGGCTGGCGACGACGATGTCGGGGTTGGAGTCGCCGTTGAAGTCCCCTGTGGCGAGGTCCATCGGCTGCTGGGTGAAGGCGTTCAGGTTGACGTTGCTCGTGGACGAGAACGTGCCGTCGCCGCTGCCGAAGCTGACGGAGACGACGTGCGCGAATGGCTGTGAGATCGTGCCGGTGATGGCCACGTCCGCTTTGCCGTCTTTGTTGAAGTCGGCCGAGATGATGTGGGAGAAAGAGCTGCTGGGGAAGTAGTCGAGGACGGCGCTAAGGCTATATCCGCCGGCCGCGTCGGCCAGCAGTACGGTGACGCTCTCCTTGTGGAGCGCCGCGAAGTCGAGCCGCCCGTCGGCGTTGAAGTCGGCGAGGGCGAGGTCGATGGGGGAGTCCAGGATGTCGCGGTCCGTGTAGAAGGCCCGCGCCGCCTCGAAGGCTCCGCCGCCCGCGCTCAGGAGGATGGAGATGCTGGTAAAAGCCGCGCCGCCGTTGGGTCCGGCCGTGGCCATGTCGAGCTTGCCGTCGCCGTTGAAGTCGGCGAGGGCGATGGCGCTCGGATTGTTCGCCCCCACGAAGCTGCGCGAATTGCCGAAGCTGCCGGCCCCGTCGCCCTTGAAGTAGATGGCGCCGACCCGAGAGCCGGCGGCGGCCACGTCGAGCTTCCCGTCCTCGTCGAGGTCGCCGACGGCCAGGGCCATCATGTCCACGGACCCTCTCGGCTCGCCCGAGCTAAAAGCCGCGCCGAAGCCACCCGCCCCGTCGCCGAGCAGCCTGACAAACCCGCTCCCAAAGGAGCTGATGCCGATGTCGGCTTTGCCGTCGCCGCTCAGGTCGGTCGCCAGGACCGCCCACCCGCCGAGAGGGGCTATCTTCGACGCCGAGTCGAAGCTGCCCGTGAAGCCGCCCGCGCCGTTGCCCGGCAGCACGTAGGTGCCTGTGGTGGATATCGTGGCGACATCCAGCTTGCCGTCGGAGTTGAAGTCTGCCAGCGCGGCGTGCGACAAGGCGCCGTCTACGGAGAAGGGCGAGCCGGGCGCGGGGGAAAACCCGCCCGCGCCGTCGCCGAGCAACGAGGAGATGCTTTGACCCGTCAAGTTGGCCGTGACGAGGTCCAACTTGCCGTCGCCATTCAAATCGCCCACGGCGACGGAGCGCGGATTCG
>DATHBF010000158.1:0-4263 GCA_035296285.1 Pyrinomonadaceae bacterium
GCGGAGCGACTTCTCGCCGCGGTCGTAAGCGGCCGTCGAAGGCGAAAGGACTTCAAAGATGACGGTCGGGTTCACCAGCACATCTCCGTGCTGATCATGGAAAACCGGCTCGCCGCAAACTACCGCTAAGTCCGGGTAAGCGTACAAACCCTGCTCGCCTGCCCGCACCTTCATATTTGGTGAGAAGCCTCGGCACGGCCCGCCCTTTAACTGCTCGCCCACGACGACAGCCAGATTGAAACAGATGGTGCTGTGCGCGGGACTCTCGCCCGCCATCAGGTAGACGGAGCCGTCGAGGTACTCGTGCCGGTCCTCGCTGCGGCGCTCAGTGTTCAAGTATTCGCGGGTGGTGACGACTGGCAACATGAAGGGTAACGACATCCCACTCTCCTCCTGAGACGAAATTGGTTCACAGGTTGGGTGGGTGTCCGGTGAATTATACGACAGAGAGCGCCGCTTCGTTAACTCTCGGTCGTGCCGGGGCCGCGTTTGGCGCGGGGGTGGTGTTTCTGGTAGACGGAGCGGAGGCGGTCGCCGGTGACGTGGGTGTAGATTTGGGTGGTGGCGAGGTCGCTGTGGCCGAGCATGGCCTGGACGGAGCGGGTGTCGGCGCCGTGTTCGAGGAGGTGGGTGGCGAAGCTGTGGCGCAGGACGTGGGGGGTGACGCCGTCGAGGCCCGCCTTGCGCGCGTGGCGCTTGAGCGAGGCCCAGAAGTCCTGGCGCGTGAGCGGTCGCCCGCCCTGGCCGACGAAGATGCGGTTCGGGTCCTTGCCGTTCGAGACGAGCGAGCGCCGCGCCGCCTCGTACTTTTGCAGCCAGTTGATGGCCGCGCGCCCGACGGGGACGCGCCGCTGCTTGCTCCCCTTGCCCGTGCAGTGGAGGATGCCGCCGTCAACGTCAACGCTGCCCTTCGGGAGCGTGACCAGCTCCGAGACGCGCAGGCCCGTCGCGTACAGCAGCTCTATCATCGCGCGGTCGCGCAGGCCCTCGTCCGTCCCCGTGTCGGGCGCTTCGAGCAGCCGCCCCACCTCCTCCTGCGAGAGAAAGCGCGGGAGCTTCTGCTCACCGCGCGGCGCGGCAAGCTCGGCCGTCGGGTCCGCCTTGACGTGGCCGTCGAGCAGGAGCCAGCGGTAGAAGCCGCGGACGGCGCTCAGGGCGCGCGCGGACGAGCGCGGCGAAAGGCCCTCGCGCGTGAAGGACATGAGGAGCTGCGTCAACTCCTTCTTGTCCAACTCCTCGGCCGCGCGGCGGCAACGCTCGGCCCACGCCTTCAGCCGCCCGAGGTCGCGCCGGTAGCTCTCCAGCGAGTTGGCCGCGAGCCCCTTCTCGACTTGCAGGTACAGTAGATACTCTCGGATTAAGTCTCGGGGCATAGGGGTCGCGTCAGCTCGTCGGTTTCTCGGCCGGGGGCAGGGTGGCGCTGAAGTCTTCGAGGAAGCGGCGCGCGTACCGGTGCAGCAGCTCCTCGACCCGGGCCGGGTCGTGCGAGGCGACGAGCAGGCCGACGTGGTGGTTCTTGTGGAGGCGGAAGACGATCTCGGGGTCCGTGTAGGCCGAGGTGTCGGGCCACTCCTGGCGCGCGAGCGAGATGACGATGCCGGCGTAGCCGTCGCGGCGCGGGGGCGGCTCGTAGGCGCCGTGCTCGCCCGCGTATTCGATTCTCGCCCACTCGCGCCAGAGGTTGACGCCGGTCGCGGCCTCGACCGTCTCCGCGATGTTGGCGCCGCCGACGCGCGCCGACGTTTCGAGGAAGTAGAAGCGCCCGTCCGCCGCCTTGATGAACTCGGTGTGCGAGACGCCGCGGACGAGGCCGAGCGTCTGCAACAGCTCGCGGTTGTGCGCTTCGAGAGAGCGCGCATCGGGCGAGTCGTTCGGCATGATGCGCGTCATGAAGACGCCGCCGCCGTGCGCCACCTGCATCGGCGGCTGGCCGTACTTGCTGACGGCCGTGAAGACGGGCTCGCGGTTCGAGATGATCGAATCGACGTGGAAGATGTCGCCGGGGATGAACTGTTCGAGCACGTAGAACGACTGGCGGTCGCCCAACTCTTCGAGCTGCGGCCAAAGCTCGTCCGCGCCCCCGACCTTTTTGATGCCGACGGCCGAAGCCTCCGAGCGGGGCTTGAGCACCCAGGGCGGCGCGACGCGCCCGCAGAAGCGCGCGACCTGCTCGTGGTTGAGGGCGTGTATGAACTCGGGGACGAGGATGCCGTGGTCGCGGGCCTTGACGCGCATGGCGAGCTTATCGCGGAAGTAGCGGGCCGTGGTGTCGCCCATGCCGGGGACGCGCAGGTGCTCGCGCAGGGCGGCGGCCCGCTCCACGTCGAAGTCGTCGAGGGCCACGATGCGGTCAACGGGCTGTGAGCGCGCCACCCAGCTCACGCCTTTGACGAGGTCTTCGAGCGCGAACTCGTCGGGCATGTAGAAGGTTTCGTCTATGGACTCGCGGGGCCAGTCGGCGTCGCGCAGCTTCTCGACGGTGACGAGCAGGACGCGGCAGCCGAGCCGCTTCGCCTCGCGCATGAAATCCTGCCCCTTCTCGAAGGTCGAGACGCACATGACGGTGAGCGGGCGGGTATCTGACAAGGGACTTCCCCTCCTGGGTTTGGCATGGACGAGCGCGCCGGGATTTCGCCCTGAATCATAACGCATCTCGCGCCCCTTGCAACTTTAGACTATGGACATCAAAATCCCCGCCCCCGCGGGCTTCGACTTCAGGCACACGATTAAAAGCCACGGCTGGTACGACCTCCTGCCGTTCGAGCCGGCCGCCGGGGGCGCGCTCCTGCGCGTGCTCGACTCAGACGAGGGGCAGCCCTTCACGGTCACGTTGAAAGGGGCGGGCGGGCTCGTTAAGGCGCGCGCCTCGCGGCGGCTGTCGAGGGACGAGCGGGCGCGGGCCGTGCGCGACGTGCGCCACGTCCTGCGGCTCGACGACGAGATGGGCGAGTTCTACGCGGCCGTCGCGGGCCACCCGGAGTTGGAGTGGGTCGCGCGCGACGGGGCGGGCCGGCTGTTGCGGTCGCCGACGGTCTTCGAGGACTTGGTCAAGTCGCTCTGCACGACGAACTGCTCGTGGGCGCTGACGAAGAAGATGGTGACGGCGCTCGTGAACAATCTCGGGAGGGAGGCCGACGACGGGAGGCGTGCCTTCCCGACCCCGCAGGCGATGGAGGCCGAGCCGGAAGAGTTCTACAGGGACGTGGTGCGGGCCGGCTACCGCGCGCCGTATCTGAAGGAGCTGGCGGGGCGCGTCGTGTCGGGCGAGTTGCGGCCGGAGGCGTGGCTCAGGAGCGAGCTCTCGACGGCGGAGCTTAAGAAGGAGATGAAGCGCGTGAAGGGCGTTGGCGACTACGCGGCCGAGAACCTTCTGAAGCTCGTCGGCCGCTACGACGTGCTGGCGCTCGACTCGTGGGTGCGGGGCAAGTTCGCGCGCGTGCGCAACCGCGGGCGCAGGTGCGAGGACGCGAAGGTCGCCCGCTTCTACTCGCGCTTCCGTGAGTGGCGCGGCCTCGCGCTGTGGTGCGACATGACGCGCGACTGGTTCGACGGGGAGTGACCCGGGCTAGCGTTCGCAGGCGTTCGAGGGGCAGACCTGTTGGAGCGGGCAGTCGCAGCAGAGCGGGGCGCGGGCCTTGCAGATTTTGCGGCCGTGGGCGATGAGCAGGTGCGGGAAGAGCACCCAGTCCCTGCGCGGGACGAGGCGCATTAAATCCTGCTCTATCTTCTCGGGCGCCTTCTCGGCCGAGAGCCCGAGCCGTTCGGAGAGGCGGGCGACGTGCGTGTCCACGACGACGCCCGAGGCTTGGCCGTAGGCGTTGCCGAGGACGACGTTGGCGGTCTTGCGCGCGACGCCGGGCAGCTTCAACAGCTCGTCCATCGTCTGGGGCACGCGGCCGCCGTGCTCGTCGCGGAGCTGGCGGCAGGCGCCCTGTATGGACCTGGCCTTGTTGCGGAAGAAGCCGGTCGAGTGGATTTCGCGCTCCAGCTCTTCCGGGGGCGCGGAGGCGTAGTCGGCGGCGGTCGGGTACCTGCGGAAGAGGCCGGGCGTGACCTTGTTGACGCGCTCGTCCGTGCACTGTGCGGAGAGGATGGTGGCGACGAGGAGTTCGAGCGGCGAGGAGTAGTCGAGGCTGCAACGCGCCTTCGGGTACTCTCTCTTCAGCGTGCGGATCATCTCCCCGACACGCTTCTTCTCATCAACAGCTTCCAACTTCAACCCTCTCTAAAACAGCTTTGCGCCGCTGCGCCTTTGCGAGAGAT
>DATHBF010000159.1:0-5212 GCA_035296285.1 Pyrinomonadaceae bacterium
GTCGCGAGCAGGTACAGCAGCGCCACCTGCTCCAGCGCCAGCAGCGTGATGACGACGGCCACCGCCGCCAGGCTCAGAATGAGGGAAGTCCGCTTGCCCTTCTTGCGCGCCCGCGCCGCGGCCGCCCTGTTCACGTTCCTGCTCATCGGTCACCTCTCGTCGAAAATCTCGGGCCTTAACGAAACCGTAAATCTACCACACGCGCCCCGCACGCGGCGAACCGCCGGGCAACGAAAGAGGCCGGCCCACGTCGCGGCCGGCCTCTCAGGTTCGGAAGCGGCGGGACTGCCCTGCCGCGCCTCAGTACAGGACCCTCGTCGGAAGAATGCCCACGGAGGAGGTCACGCCCGTCATCGCGCCGTTCATCAGGATGGACTTGAGCGTGTTGAGCTTGCCGCCCGACCCGTCCGGCACGTCAACGATGTCGTAAGGCTGGAGGGCGATGTCGGGAATCTTCTCTTTCCTGATGTCGTTGAAGTTGACGATGAGCTTCTCAGGCTCCGACGAGCCCTTCTTCTTGCGCCAGATGACGATCTGGCTGGACTTGGCCTCCTTGTTGAGGCCGCCGACCATCGCGAGGGCCTGCTTGAGCTGCATCCCCTCGCGCAGGTAGAGCCCCTGCGGCGACTTGACGGCGCCGGTCAGGTAGACGGGCTGCGCCTCCTGCACGATGACGATGTCGCCGGGGCGGACGACGGGGTTGGCCTCGGGCTTCCCGTTCTTGAGGTCCGGGAGGCTGTAGATTTCGTAGGCGACCTGCGTGGCGTCGGTCGGGACGTAGGTGTCAATGGGCTTGGCGATCTCGTCCTCGGGCTCGGGGCACATCACGGACTCGGTGTGGAAAATCTGGACGTTGCCGCCGGCCTGCTCGGTGACGCCGCCGGTGAGCGCGAGCAGTTCGAGCAGCCGCGCCCGCTTCTTCATGTCCACGCGCGAGGGCGAACGCACCGCGCCGAAGACGACGGCCGCCGGGCGGCTCTTCATCTCGGCGACGCGGAGGCTCACCTGCGGCTTCTTGATGAGCCGGGCGAGCGCCGTCACGATGTCCTTCTTGATCTCGCGGTCGGTGCGGCAAAGGGCCTGGATCGGCTCCTCGATGAAGGGGACTTCGAGTTTGCCCTCGTCGTTGACGACGAGCTGGCCGCTGAGCTGCGGCTCGTCGTAGACCCGGAGGTCGAGCACGTCGCCGGGGCCGAGCAGGTACTTCTTGATGCCGGCCGCGTCGAGCGCGGCGCCGGGCATCGAGGAGACGGCGACGGTCGCGGCCGCCGACTGCGCGCCCGACGAGGCCGAAGAATCCTGGCCGAACGCGGCGGAGGAGGCGAGGCAGAGGGCGAGCGCGGTCAAAAGACTTTTGGATTTCATAGTTCGACTTCCTGTGGACGTGAAACGGGAATCAACGGGGGCGGCCTCGAAAACCCTTAGGCGACGTGATGTAGATGACGGAGCGGCCTCGCGGGCTGCCTGCGGGCTCCCCTTACCGCCGGAATTTCCTTGTTGTGACTCTCACGATGCGGCCGCGCACCCTCTGAACAGGAGGCTCCAATTGTCGCACAAGAGCCTTCGGATAGCCAATCACGGCAGGGCGGAGGCGCGTCACTTCCGGTGCGCGGAATCGTCGCCGCCGAGCCCGTCGTCCGAGGTCGCCATGCGCGCCCGCAGCATCTCGATTTCGCGCTGGATGCGCGAGGCGGCCTCGGCGCGCGCCTCCTCGTTCATGTCGGCGCGCGAGAGGTAGAAGAGCGCGTCGCGGTAGCGCGAGATGGCGCGGCCGTACTTGCCGCGGAAGGCGGAACGCTCGGCCATCTCGACCCACTGCCCGACCTTCACCGAGGCGATGAAGTCACGGACGGCGCCGGCCGAGTCGCGCAACTCCTGCTCGCCGGGGTAGGCGCGCAGCGCCTCGTCCAAAACTTCGAGGGCGCGCTGCGCCGTCTCGATCTTGTCCGAGAGGCGGACGCGGCGCTGCGCCTCCTGCGTCAGACGCGTGGCCTCGCCGCGCGCCCACAAAAGCAGGTGCTTCTTCTGGAGGGCGCGGACGCGCTCCTGCGCCGACCGGAGCGCGACCCTCAGCTCGGCCGCGCCGGTCGCCGTCCTCAGCACCTCGTCCGAGGCCGCGAGGTGCTGTTCGCACGTCCTGTAGGCTTCGGCGTGTGCGTCCGCCGGGGTGCCGGGCGCGTCCAGCTCGCCGAGACGCTGTTGAAGGTTCCTGAGCGTGGCAATCGAAGCCTGCATCCCCGTGCGGTTGACGACCGGCGCCGCCGCGGGCTTCGCCATCACGGGGGCCGGGCGCATGACCTCGCCCGCGCCCATCGCCACCTCCATCTCGCGCGTGTAGCGCGCCCAGGCGCGGCGCATCACGACCTCGCGCGCGGCCGCCGCCGTCAGGATGACGAAGCCCGCGGCGAGCCCCGCCGGCAGCCACGGCGCTTCGTCGCCGTCCGTGCGCAGCAGGAACCAGATGGAGAGGAAGAGCGCGAAGGAGAGCCCGACCGAGACGAACATGTAGCCGGCCGTCGAGGGCATGCGCGGGTGCGACCGCGGGCGGCGCCGCGGCGCGGGCGGGCGCTGCGGGCGCGGGCGCGCGCCCCTGTGCTCCGCTTGCTCGGCCTGGCTGGTGGGCAAATGTCCTCTCCGTAAAGAAGCTGGCTTTGAACTTGTCGGAAGACGCCGACGGCTTCGGGTGACTGACGGGGATTATAGTTATTCTGCGCGGCCGCGTCCATCAAACGGCCCGCATTACAGGCTGGAAGTCGCGACCGTTCGCGTTTATACTTGCGTTCCGTTTTCGCCCGCCGCCGCCTTTCGAGGCGCGGGTTGCCGAAGCCTTCGATGGAAAACAAGTGTCACAAGTGCGGGGCGCCGGTCGCGGCCGGCGAGCCCTTCTGCGGCCGCTGCGGGGCCGTCGTCGGGATGCGCGACGCGGCGCCGAAGCCCGACCAGTCTTCGCCCGACTTCGCCGCCACCGTCGTCGGCAAGCAGCCGACGACGAAGCGGCGCCCCACCTCGCCCGGCATCACGAAGGAGAGGGCGCTGCCCCCAGAGGCAGCCGCCCCACCCCGGCCGCGCCCCGAAGCGCCCAGAGCCGGCGGCGGGAGCAGCGCGCGCTACGCCGTCATCGGCTTCGTGGCGGTGCTGCTCGTCGGCGGGCTGCTCTTGCTTCTGCTCTGGTTCAACTCAGGCGGGTGACGGACGGCGAGCGCACGCCGGGCGTGCGGCGCGAGAGGTCTATGACACAATTCACAGCCCCCCCACTGCCGCAGGCCGCCCCCGCCGCCGCGGCCCCGACGGCCAAGCGCGGCTTTCTGAAGTGGGTCGCCGCGGCCGCCGCCGCGCTGCTGGCGCTGCTGGCCGGCCTCATCACGCTCTTCCTCATCGGCTACGAGAGCGGCCCCGTCCCCTTCCTCCTCGGGCTCGTCGCCGCCGTGCTGCCCGTCCCCGTCTACGTGACGCTCGTCCTCTGGCTCGACCGCTACGAGCCCGAGCCGGCTTGGATGCTGGCGACCTCCTTCTTCTGGGGCGCGCTCGTCGCCGTCTTCTTCGCCATCGTCATCAACTCGCTCGGCGTCGTCGTCGTCGGCTCGGTCTTCGGGCGTGAGACGGCGGCCCTCTACGGGCCGGTCGTCTCCGCGCCGCTCGTCGAGGAGACGGCCAAGTCCGTCGCGCTCTTCGCGCTCTTCTTCTGGCGGCGCGACGAGTTCGACGGCGTGCTCGACGGCATCATCTACGCGGCGATGGTCGGCTTAGGCTTCGCGATGACGGAGAACGTGAAGTACTACAGCGCGGCGGTGCTGGAGCAGAACGCGGTCGGCGTCTTCGTCGTGCGCGGGCTCTTCTCGCCCTTCGCGCACCCGATGTTCACGGCCATGACGGGGATAGGGCTCGGGCTCGCGGCGCAGACGCGTGGGCGCTTGACGAAGGCGCTGGCCCCGGCGGCCGGCTTCGTGCTCGCCATCGCGCTGCACGCCGGTTGGAACGCCTCGGCGGTCTTCGCGGCCCGCTTCGACTCCGGCGCCCTCGTGCTGCTGACCTACTTCTTCGTCATGATGCCGACCTTCGTCGGCGTCCTGCTCGTCGTCCTGCTCGCGCTCCGGCACGAGGGGCGGCTGCTGCGCGCTCACCTTCTGTGCGACCTCCAGCGCGGCCTCCTGACTCAGGAAGAGTACGAGAGGCTGTGCTCCGTGCGCGGCCGCATGTCGGCCTCCTTCGGCGCGCTCACGCGCAACGGCGTCGGGGCGTGGCGGGCGCGCGCGCAGTTGAACCGCGCGGCCAGCGAGCTGGCACTCCTCCGCAGCCGCGTCGCCCGCGGCGTCACCTCGCGCGACGGCCGCGACGCCGAGCGCGAGGCCCTCTACGTGCAGCAGATTTACCGGCTGCGCCTGGAACTGGACGGGAAGTGAAAATACAACTCCTTCCGAGCACCATCGACGCCGAGGGGCGGGCGACGCCGGAGCAGCGTTTGAGCTGCTTCGTCATTGACGACCGCGTGGCCCTCGACGCCGGGAGCATCGCCATCTCGCTCTCGGACGCCGGGCGCGCGACGGTGCGCGACATCATCGTCACGCACCCGCACATGGACCACATCGCCACGCTGCCCATCTACGTCGACGACCTCTTCGCCACGCTGACGGAGCCCGTGCGCGTCCACGCCACCGAGGAGGTCTGCCGGATGCTGGAGCGCGACGTGTTCAACGGCACGGTCTACCCGCCCTTCCACAAGTTCAGCAACGAGCGGACGCGCGTCATGGAGTTCGTGACGCTCGAACCGGGCCGGCCCTCGCGCGTCGCGCACCTGACGGTGACGGCCGTCCCCGTCCACCACATCGTCCCCACCGTCGGCCTCGTCCTCACGGACGGCCGCGCGACCCTCGGCTTCAGCTCCGACACCTCCGCGACCGAGGAGTTCTGGCACCTCGTCAACCGCGAGCCGCGCCTCGACGCGCTGCTCATCGAGGCGTCCTTCCCGAACTCGCTCGCGCGCCTCGCCGAAGTCTCCGGCCACCTGACGCCCGAGTCGCTCGGCGTCGAGCTGCGCAAGCTCTCGCACAAGGATTTAGAGATTCTCGCCGTCCACCTCAAGCCCGCCTTCCGCGCGCAGCTCGTCGAAGAGCTGGCCCTGCTCGGCGTCCCCCGCCTCTCGGCTATGGAACCTGGGCGCGAATACTCCTGGTAAGAAAAAAGGTTTTGGGTGTTGGGTTTCAGGCGCCGGGTT
>DATHBF010000160.1:0-12712 GCA_035296285.1 Pyrinomonadaceae bacterium
GCGGGGGTTGACGTTCAGAGCCTTCTCGATCTCGGCGGCGGCCGCGTCGTGGTCGCCGGCTTCCAGTTCGAGCGAGGCTTTGAAGGCGCGGGCTTCGACGAGGTTGGGGTTTATCTCAAGCGCGCGGGCGAGCGCGGCGGACATCCCTTCGCCGCCTTCGAGCCGCTTGTTGGCCGCGACGCCGAGGTGCGCGGGCGCGCTGTTCGGGTTTATCTCAAGCGCGTCTTGGTAGAACTCGGCCGCCTCGGCGTAGTTGTACTTCTCCGTGAAGAGCCGGCCGCCGCCGAGGTGCGCCTCGATGTAGGTCTCGTCGGCCTGGATGGCTTCGGTGAAGAGGTCTTTCGCGTCCTGATACTTTTCGAGGTGGACGAGGGCGCGGGCGACGAGCGTCAGTTCCGGCGCCGTCTCGGGCGACCGCTCCGAGTAGTAGCTGACGAAGGAGCGGAAGATTTCGCGCGCCTGCTCCTCCTGCCCCGTCATCTCAAGGACTTCGGCGCGGCGCAACTCGCTGGCGAGGCGGTTGGTCGCGGAGTCTTTGCCCGCGCGCTCGAACTCGGTCGCCGCCTCGGCGTAACGGCCCGTGGCAACCAACGCTTCCGCAAGCTCGTGGCGGACGCCGCCCGCCTCCGGCTGCTTTTGCAGGAAGAGGCGCGCGGACGCTTCGGCTTCCGTATAGCGGCCCTGTTCGAGGAAGGCGCGGAGCAGATGCTTTTGGGCCGCCGCGTCCGAAGGGTTGGACTTCAGGCGCGCGCCCAGCAGCTCTACGGCGCGCGCGTACTCGCCCTTCTTCAATTCGGCGAGCCCCGGCGCTTCGTCCTTCGCGGACTGCGCGCCGACCGCGCCCGCGAAGAGAAGAAGCGCGGCCGCCAGCAACATCGTTTTAGTGCCCGTCAACTTCAACGCCCGCCCCTCTTGATGCTGCGGTTGACTTTGGCGAGGCCGACGAAAAGCCTCTCAAGCTCGGCTTCGTAGGCCGCCTCCTGCATCGCGCGCTTGCGCCCCTTGAGCTGTTCAATCTCCTCCTCGAAACGCTCGCGCTCGCGCACGAGGCGCCCGACCTCGGCGCTGGCGGCGGCCTGCTCGGCGCTGAGCGAGTCGAAGTAAGTGTTGCGCGCGACGGCGCCGTCCGATTCGCCCTCGGAGTCCGTGCCGACGCCGTCGCCGTTGTCCTCGATGAGCGGGTGCTCGGTGGCGAGTCGGCCCGCGCGCGTGTAGTAGTCGGCCGTCAGCCGCGCCGCGTACCTGTAGGCTTCGAGGACCGAGACGCGGCCGTTCTGGTCGGCGTCCGAATCGCGGTTGTCGAGCGCGGCGATGAAGTGTTCGGCGAAGCGCGTCGCGTTCTGCTCCTGCCCGTTGCGCGTGGCGGTGACGACGATGCGGCCGCGCCCGGCGAGCGCCCTGATGAACTCGCCGCTCGCGCTCGCCATGTTGAAGAGGACGACGCGCCGGACGTTCAAGTCGCCGACGAGCTTCGCGTAATCGTTCGCGGCCAGGTCGGGGCCGACGAGGCTGAGCTTCGCGGCGCGGCCGTCGAAGCTGCCGTGCCCGATGAGGAAGACGAAGACCGTGCTGTCCGGACCCGCCGCGCCCTTCACCTCGGCGAACGCGCGCCGCACGCCGTCCGCCGTGGCCGGCGCCTCTTTCGCGCCGCCCGGCTTCTCCGTCAGAACGGCGACGCGGTCCTCGGAGAAGCCGAGGCGTTCGACCAGCGCGCCCCTCAGGCTCGTCGTCCACTTCTCGAACTGCTTCGCGTAAGCCTCCTCGCCGCTCGCGCCGCTGACGATGACGGCGAACTTGTTCGGGTCCGCCTGCGACCGGCGGGCCGGCGCCGTCTCCTGCGCGGCGGCGACGCCCGCCGACAGAAGACCCGGGAACAGGATTGCGAAGAAACGCGACTTCATCTCTAAAGTTTGAAAAATTCAGGCCAGCCCTTCGCGCTTGCGGATGAACCATTCGGCGCTGACGAGGGCGACGAGGAGTAGGAAGTTGACGGGCATATCCCAGAGGTCTTTGGTGACGAGCCGGGAGTGGTCGCTCTTCCTGTAGGTCAGGTCGTCAACGAGTCGGCCGGCCTCCTCCAGCGTGTAGTACTTGCCGACCGTCTCGGCGGCTATTCTTTTGAGCAGGGCGTCGTTCTGCGCGGCGTCGTAGAACTCGCGGTTCAGCTCCGCGACCAGAAATTCCGACTGCGCCGAAGCCTCGCCGAGCGAGGGGCCGCTGGCCGTGACCTCGACGCGGTGCCTGCCCAACTCGTCGGCCCTGAACTCGCCGACGTAGACGTTCGCGTCGTCGCGGGCGGTGAAGCGGAGCGGCACATCGACGCTCGCGCCCGAAGGCTTGAAGACTCGCGCGGCGGCGCGGGCGTCCACGGCGGGCTGGAACTTCCTGTCCCGCAGGTCGGCGACTATCTGGACCGTGTCGCCGGGGCCGTAAACGTCCTGCGCCGTCTGGACCTCGTTCTGGCGCGGCGAAATGCTGACAAGGTATCTCAACATCTGACGCCAGAAGGTCTCGTGCGCGTTGCTCTTCGAGTCCATCTTCATCCGCCAGCGCCATGTGTCCGAGGCGGCGAAGGCGAGCGCGTGGCCGCGCCCGTAACGCTGGACGGCGAGCAGAGGGACGGGCGAGCCGGCGGCTTTGCCGTCGCCTCCCGCGCGCCGGCCTTCGACGAGCACGGTCGCGCCCGGCTTCACGCCCGGGTGCTCTTCAGGCACGGAGACGGGCGGCAGTTCGTTCCAAATCTTTTGACTGGCGGCGCGGTCTTCGTTGAGCCGGGCGATGGGGTGGGCCGCTCCGCGCGGGGTGAGCTGGGGCTTGTAGACGGGGCCGCTTGCATCCTGCGGTTTTCCGGCGCGGTCGCCGAGGGCGAGCGGGAGCAGGTCGGCCAGAGGCGTGCCGGCGTACTTGCCCGCGTCGAAGCCGAGCCGGCCGCCGAGCGCGAGCAGCCCGCCGCCGCGCCGCGCGACGAAGGCTTCGATGGCCCGCATCTGCTCGACGCTGAAGAAGCTGGCCTCGACGCTGCCGACGACGAGGCCGTCGTAGGCGAACAGCTCATCCTCGGTCGCGGGGAAGCCCGAGACCAACTCCTGCTCGCCCGAGACGCCCTGCCGGTAGAGCTTGTTTTCGCCCGTGCGGAGGATGGAGACCAGCTCGACGTTCTTCTCTTCGCGGCCGAGCGCCGTGCGCATCTTGCCGTGCTCCCAGCGCGGCTCGCCCTCGACGTAGAGGACGCGCATCGGCCCTTCAATCACCTCGACCAACGCCTCGCGGCGGTTGTTCTCGACCGTCAGCTCGCCTTCGAGCGGCTGGATGTCAAAGGTGTAGCGGTGCCAGCCGGAGGTCGCCGGCGTCAGCTCGATGCGGACGGCTTCGGTCTCGCCGCCGCGCAAGGCGACCTCTTCGGTCTTGACGGCGCGGCCGTCTTCGCTCGCCGCGAGACGGATTTTCGTCGGGCCGTAGCCGCTGGCGCGGACGTAGGCTTCGACTTCGAGCGTCGAGCCGACGAGGACGCGGCGCGGGAGGCTGACGCGCACGAGTTCGGCGTCGGTCGGCCGGGCGGTGCTCCCCAGCCCGACGGTGTAGACGGGGACGCCGCGCGCGCGCAGGTTCCTTAGCTCGGCCGCGAGGTCGCGCGGGACGTTGGCGGCGCCGTCCGAGACGAGTACGACGGCCGAGAGCGGCGCACCCGTAGCCCGCCGCGCCGCCTGCGAGACGGCGCCCGCGAGGTCGCTCGACGCACCCTCGCCGAACAACTCACCGCCGCCTTTTATCTTCGTAAGCTCGCCCGCGAAGCCGTAGAGGTCCGTCCTGAAACGCTCCTCAAGGCGCTTGAGAAAGTCGCCTTCAGGAGTTAAGAGCGCGGCCTTCACAGCGTCGAGCCGGCTCTGGCGTCCGGGCATGTCGCCCATCTGCATGCTGCGCGAGTCGTCCACAAGGAGCGCGACCGACGTGCTGCGCGGGACGATTGAAGGGACCGTCACGACCGGCTTCAGGAGCATGAAGGCGAGCAGCGCGAAGAGCGCCGTGCGGAGCGCGACGAGGCCGGCGAGTTTGTTTCGGCCGAGGCGCGCACGCGGCCGGACGTAGACGAAGTAGACGAAGGCGACGAAGAGCAGCGCGAAGAGGGCGAGCAGGAGGGGGTGCGGGCGCACGTCGAAGCCGAAGCGACCGTTAATAAAAACGGCCCGCTCATGCCCCGTTAGAAACTGCACGAGTTGGTCCATGTCTTCGGCGGGCCGCCCGCTCTCGGTTAGTTGTCGGGCAACATCATAATAGTACGCGGCCCCAAGTTAAAAATGTTTCGGGGACGTAAAAGGGTTGTAAAATCCCCCGCACCTTCCCGCAGAGGAGTTACACCGTGCGACAAAAATGTTTCCCCGCCCTGGCCCTCGCCCTGTGCCTTCTCGCGCTCGCCCCGGCGGCGCGCGCGCAGCAGGAGGCGCGCTACACGGTCCTTTTGGTGGGCAACCCGGCCGGCGTGCAGACCTCCGGGACGGCGCCGGACGGCTCGCGCACGTTCACCTTCGAGTTCAACGACCGCGGGCGCGGGCCGAAAATCCGCTCGCGCGTGCGGCTCGACGCCGAAGGCTTCCCCGTCTCGGTCGAGACCGAAGGGAACGACTACCTGAAGGCGCCCGTCTCCGAGAGTTTGCACCTCTCGGACGGCGTCGCGCGCTGGAAGAACACGGCCGAGGCGGGCGAGAGGAGGCTGACTTCCAGGGCTTTTTACGTCGGCCTTTACTCCGCCCCCGAAGAGACGGCGATGCTGGCCCGCGCCCTCCTGAAAGCGCCGACGAAGCGCCTGCCGCTCCTTCCCGAAGGCGAGGCGAGCATCAAGGCCACTGGCGAGATGCGGCTGCAAAACGGGGCCGCGCGGCGTCGCGTCCTCTCCTACGAAATCTCCGGCCTCGGCTACACGCCGACGACCGTCTGGCTCGACGAGGACGGAGGCTTCTTCGCCTCCGTCAGCAGTTGGATGTCCCTCATCCGCGAGGGCTGGGAATCGTCCGCGCCGCTCCTGCTCAGGAAGCAGGACGAGCAGGAGGCCGAACGCACGAAGCGGCTCGCGCGGACGCTCACGCGCACGCCCCCGAAGGCGCTCGTCATCAACAACGCCAACCTCTTCGACTCCGAGACGGGCAAGACCATCCCGGACACGACGGTCGTCGTCGAGGGAAACCGCATCAAGGCCGTCGGCCAGGGTCTCAAAATCAAGATGCCCGCCGGCACCGAGGTGATTGACGCGCGGGGCAAGACCCTCATGCCCGGCCTCTGGGACATGCACGTCCACCTCGGGCCGAACGAGGGCCTCATGCACCTCGCGGCAGGGGTGACGACCGTCCGCGACCTCGCCAACGACAACGACGCGCTGCTCGCCCTCAAGGCCAGGTTCGACGCGGGCGAGGAAATCGGCCCGCGCGTCATCATGACGGGCTTCATGGACGGCCGAGGCCCCTACGCCGGGCCGACCAAAGTCTTCGTTGACACGGAAGAGGAGGCGCGCGCGGCCGTCGAGAATTACGCCCGGCTCGGCTACACGGGGATTAAGATTTACAGCTCCATCAGGCCGGAAATCGTGCCCGCCATCATTCGCCTCGCGCGCGCGAAGGGGCTGCGCGTGGGCGGCCACGTCCCGGCCTTCATGACGGCCGAGCAGTTCGTCCGCGCAGGCGCCGACGAGCTACAGCACGTCAACTTCCTCTTCCTCAACTTCCTCTTCGACGACGTGAAGGACACGCGGACGCCCGCGCGCTTCACCTCGGTCGCCGACCGCGCCGCCGCCGTTGACCTCGGCTCGGAAAGCGTCCGCTCCTTCGTCACGCTTCTGAGGGAGAGGAAGACGGTCGTTGACCCGACCGTCAGCATCTTCGAGGGGATGTTCACGGACCGGCCGGGTAAGGTCTCGGCCAGCTTCGCGGCCGTCGCCGACCGCCTGCCGCCGCAGGTCAGGCGCGGCCTGCTCGCGGGCGGCCTGCCCGTGCCGGAAGGCAAGGACGAGCGTTACCGCGAGTCGGCGCGCGCTCTGCTCAGGATGATAAAGCTGCTCTACGACTCGGGCGTGACGATTGTGGCCGGCACGGACTCGGCCACCGGCTTCGCGCTCCACCGCGAGCTTGAGCTTTACGCGGAGGCCGGCATCCCCGCGCCCGAAGTCTTAAAGATAGCCACGCTCGGCGCGGCGCGCGTGATGAAGCGTGACGCGGAGCTGGGCTCCGTCGCGCCGGGCAAGCTCGCCGACCTGATACTCGTTGACGGCGACCCGGCCGCGCGCATCGGCGACATCCGCCGCGTCTCGCTCGTCGTCAAGGACGGTAAGCTTTTCGAGCCGGCGGAGCTCTACAGGAGCATCGGCGTGCGGCCTTGAGTTAAAGTAGGGCCGGCTATCCGATTCCGAATTGCGGGGGAAAGATTATGAAGCGTAAAGCATCGGCCGTCTGGAAGGGCGGCATCATGGACTGCAAGGGCACCATCTCCACCGAGAGCGGCGTACTCGCCGACACGCAGTACTCCTACAGCACGCGCTTCGAGGAGGGCAAAGGCACGAACCCGGAGGAGTTGATCGCGGCGGCCCACGCCGGCTGCTTCTCGATGGCCCTCTCGGGGCAGTTGGGCAAGGCGGGCCTCACGGCCGAGAGCATCCGCACGACGGCGACCGTCAGGCTTGAGAAGCAGGAGGGCGGCTTCGCCATCACCTCCGTCCACCTCGAAGTCCGGGCGCGCGTCCCCGGCGCCGCCGCGCAAGCCTTCGAGACGGCCGCCAACAACGCCAAGGCCGGCTGCCCCGTCTCGAAAGTCTTGAACGCCGAGATCACGATGGACGCCAGCCTCGAAGAATAAGCAGGCGGAAGGCAGTGGGCAGTAAAAGAACGCGGGGCGTCTACTGCCTGCTGCCCGCCGCCTACGGCCTACCGCTTTTAATCCTATGTTTTTGCTGAAAAAGATTATCGGGCCGCTCCTGTTCCCTTTGCCGGTGTGTCTGCTGATGATGGCCGCGGGGCTCGTGCTGCTGTGGTTCACGCGAAGGCAGCGGGCCGGCAAGTCGCTCGTCACTGCCGGGTTTGTGCTGCTGGCGCTGTTCAGTTACTCGGGCGTCAGCGGGCGGCTGGTGCGCACGCTTGAGCGTTCTTACACGCCGCTCGCGGCCGTGCCGGCGGACGCGGGGGTGAAGTGGGTGGTGGTGCTGGGCGGCGGCACCTCTTTCGACGAGGGGCTGCCCGTCGCGGAGCGGGTTTCGGAGGGCTCGCGCGCGAGGCTGGTGGCGGGCCTGGCTCTCTGGCGGCAGATTCCGGGCGCGAGGCTCGTGCTGTCGGGGGGGAGCGTTTACGGCTCGGGGTCGGACGCGGAGTCAATGACGGCCCTGGCCTCGACGCTGGGCGTCGCGGGCGAGGGCGTCGTGCTCGACGCCGAGTCGCCCGACACGGAGTCGCAGGCGCGCAACCTCAAGCGGGTCGTCGGCGGCGACCCCTTCATCCTCGTCACCTCGGCGTCGCACATGCACAGGTCGGTCTTGATGTTCAGGAAGGAGGGGATGGAGCCGATACCGGCGCCGACGCACTTCGTCGCGCAGGACAACAGGGGCTGGAGCCCTTCGGACTTCTACCCGACCGTCGGCGCGCTGCGGTCGGCTGAGACGGCCGCCTACGAATACCTCGGGCTCGCCTGGGCGGGCCTGCGCGGCAAGGTCTAGTCGAGCCCGAGCGGGCCCGCGCACTCGCCGCAGAGCCAGACCCTCACCACCTTCGCGTCGGCCCAGAAGAAGGGCTCGACGTTGCGCGCCGCGCGGGCCGCCTCGGTCCCCTTCAAGCTCTGCAAGGCTTTCAGATAGACCTCGCCGGGATAGGCCCTGGCCGCCTCGGCGCCGCGCGCCGTGTGCGCGCAGCGGCGGTCGCGCCTGAAAGTCTCGGCCTCCGCCTCGCCGGCCCACTTCTCGTAAGCGTTCTCTACGTCCTCTCCCCAAGCGCCCATTTCGTGCCCCCGCCCCCTTGTCGTAATTTCCGTTCGCCACATCTTACCCAAAGCGCGGCCCCGAATCGAGCCCGCCCGCCCCGCCGGTGAATCGGCGGGGGGACCGAAGTTGACGGCCCGTGTGTGCCTCAGTAATATATTGCTATGTCATATATTGGTTCGCACATCCTCGCCCGCGAGTTGAAGAAGGGCAGCGCCGAGCTTCTCATCCTCTCGCTCGTCGAGGACCAGCCGCGCCACGGCTACGACATCGGCAGCCTCATCGAGCAGCGTTCGGGCGGCGTCCTGCGCTTCAACGTCGCCTCGCTCTACCCGCTCCTCTACCGCCTTGAGCGGCGCGGCTGGATTCAGGGGCGCTGGGTCGAGAAGGCCGGCCAGCGCCGCCGCCGCTACTACCGCCTGACGCCCGAGGGCCGGAAGGTGCTGGCGGCGCAGCGCGACAGTTGGATCGAGTTCGTCCGGGCCATCAACCTCATCACGGGAATCGAACATGGCTAACTGGAAGCAACAGGTCAGAAGCCGCCTCGGCGGCTCGGGGCTGTCGCCCGAGCACGAGGCCGAAGTGGTCGAGGAGCTGGCGCAGCACCTCGAAGACATCTACGAGCGGGCACTACGCGGCGGGGCGACGAGGGAGGAGGCCGTCCGCGCCGCGCTCCTGGAGCTGAACGAGAGCGAGCCGCTGTCGCGCGAGCTGCGCCGCGTCGGCCCGCCGCGCCGCTTGGACGCCATCGCGCCGGGAGCGCCGAGGAGGTTGAGCATGTTGGGAGACTTGGGACAGGACTTGCGCTACGGCCTACGCGGGCTTTTGAAGAACCCCGGCTTCACGGCCGTCGCCGTCATCGCCCTGGCGCTCGGCATCGGCGCCAACAGCGCCATCTTCTCGGTCGTCAACACGATCCTGCTCCGCCCGCTGCCCTACAAAGACCCCGAGCGGCTCGTCACGGTCTGGGAGGAGGCGGCCAAGAGCGGCTACCCGCGCGACACGCCCGCGGCCGGCAATTACGTTGACTGGCGCGACCAGAATCAGGTCTTCGAGGGCATGGCCGCGCTCGCCGACGAGAGCTTCAACCTGACGGGCTCGGGCGAGCCGGAGCGCATCGACGGCCGGCGCGTCTCGGCCTCGTTCTTCCCGCTCATGGGCGTCGAGCCGCGCGTCGGGCGGGCCTTCCTTCCCGAAGAGGACCAGCCCGGCGCGACGCGCGTCGTCGTCCTGAGTCACGGCCTCTGGCAGCGGCGCTTCGGCGGCGACGTGCGGATCACGGGCCAGCCCGTGACGCTCAACGGCGAGACCTACACGGTCGTCGGCGTCATGCCGCAGGGCTTCCAGTTCCCGGACCGGGAGGCGCAGCTCTGGGTGCCCATCGCCTTCACGCCGCAGCAGGCCGCCAACCGCAACCGGCACTACCTGCGCGTCGTCGCGCGCACGAAGCCCGGCGTCTCGGTCGAACAGGCGCAGGCCGAGATGAGCAACATCGCCACACGGCTCCAGCAGCAGTACCCGCAGTCGAACGCGGGCCTCGGCGCCGTCGTCGTCCCCCTGCACGAATACCTGGTCGGCGACATCAGGCCGGCGCTGCTCGTGCTGCTCGGCGCGGTCGGGTTCGTGCTGCTCGTCGCGTGCGCCAACGTCGCCAACCTGCTGCTCGCGCGCGCGGCGGCGAGGCAGAAGGAGATCGCGCTGCGCGTCGCCCTGGGCGCGAGCCGCCTGCGCCTGATTCGACAGTTTTTGACGGAGAGCCTTCTGCTGTCGGCGGTCGGCGGGGTCGTGGGCCTGCTGCTCTCGGTGTGGGGCGTGAACGTCTTGAAGGCTTTCATCCCCGCCACCATCTCGCAGGCCGGCGACATCTCGATAGACGGCCGCGTGCTCGGCTTCACGCTCCTCGTCTCGCTGCTGACGGGGCTCGTCTTCGGGCTGGCGCCGGCCGCGCAGGCTTCAAAGTTCAACCTCAACGAGACGCTGAAGGAGGGGGGCCGCGACACGGCGTCGGGCGCGCGCGGCAACCGCATCCGCGGCCTGCTCGTCGTCGCGGAGGTCGCCGTCTCGCTCGTCCTGCTCATCGGCGCGGGGCTGCTCATCAACAGCTTCCTGCGCCTGCGCAGCGTCAACCCCGGCTTCAGCACCGAGAACCTTCTGACGATGGGCGTCGTGCTGCCGCAGCAGAAGTACACGGACGCGGCGCGGCGCGCGGCCTTCTACGCGGAGATGCTGCGGCGCGTTGAGGCGCTGCCGGGCGTGAAGTCGGCGGCCGTCACCAACTGGATTCCGCTCATAAAGCAGGGCGACTCCATCACCGTCGGCATCGACGGGCGCCCCGACCCCGGCCCCGGCAAGCGGCCGTCGGTCGTCACGCGCGTCGTCAGCCCCCGCTACCCCGACACGATGGGCATACGGCTTTTGAGCGGCCGCCACTTCAACGAGCAGGACCGCGCCGACAGCCTCAACGTCGCGCTCATCAGCGAGACGATGGCGCGAAAATTCTGGCCCGGCGAAGACGCCCTGGGGAAGCGGTTCACGCCGGGCTCGCCGACCTCGACGAACCCGGACGACTGGATCACGGTCATCGGCGTCGTCAACGACGTGAAGCAGATGGAGCTGACGGCCGAGCCTAAGCCGCAGATGTATCTGAGCTACAACCAGGCGGGCTTCTTCGCGCCGCGCCACCTCGTCGTCAAGACCGAGGTCGAGCCGCGCTCGCTGGCGTCTTCGGTGCGCTCGGTCGTGTGGGAGATTGACAGGGACCAGCCGGTGTCGAACATCTCGACGATGGAGGAGGTGCTCTCGGAGTCCATCGCGCGGCAGCGTTTCAGCATGCTTCTGCTCGGCGTCTTCGCGGGGCTGGCGCTGCTGCTGGCGGCGGTCGGCATCTACGGCGTGATGAGTTATTCGATAGCGCAGCGGACGCGCGAGATCGGCATCCGCATGGCCCTGGGGGCGCAGAAGAGAGACGTGCTCAGGCTCGCCGTCGGGCAGGGTTTGAAGCTCGTGCTCGTGGGCGTCGCCGTCGGCCTCGTCGCGTCGCTCGTCCTGACGCGCGTGATGACGAGCCTGCTGTTCGGGGTCGGCGCCAACGACCCGGCGACGCTCGCCGTCATCTCCGTCTTCCTCATCGGCGTGGCGCTCTTCGCCAGCTACCTCCCCGCCCGGCGCGCGACGAAGGTTGACCCGCTCGTCGCCCTCCGTTACGAGTGAGCCGGGCCGCCCTACTTGAGCTGGCAGATGTCGAGGACGTTCATGTCGGTGTAGTCCAGATTCTCCCCGCCCATCGCCCAGATGAAGCTGTAGCTCGACGTGCCGCAGCCCATGTGGATGGACCAGGGCGGGGAGACGACCGCCTCTTCTCCCCCCAGCACGAGGTGGCGCATCTTCTCGGGCTCGCCCATGAAGTGCATCACGCGCTGTCCCTCCTTCAGATCGAAGTAGAAGTAGACCTCGCTCCTCCGGTCGTGCAGGTGCGGCGGGCAGGTGTTCCAGACGCTCCCGGGCTTCAGGAGCGTGACGCCCAAGAGCAACTGCGAAGACTTGCAGACGGCCGGGACGACGTACTGGTAAATCGTCCGCTCGTTCGATGTCTCCTGCGAGCCGAGGTTCAGAGGCACGGCCTTCTCGACGGAGATGTGGACGACCTCGAAGCGCGCGTGCGCCGGGGTCGAAGCCAGGTAGAAGCGCGCGGGGCTCCCCGCGTCCGAAGACTCGAACGACACCTCCGTGCTCCCCATCGGGATATACAAACAGTCCTTCGGGGCCAGCTCGTAACGCCGTCCGTCCACCGTAATAACGCCCGCGCCCCCGCCCACGTTGACCGCCCCGAGTTCACGCCTTTCGAGAAACGGCCTGCCCTTTGCCGACGCCGGCTCCTGCTGCGCGGGGAGCGTCAAGGGGCCGCCCGCGGGCGACGCCCCGCCGACGACGAACCGCTCGTAGTGCAGGTAGCTCAGGCGAATCTCGCCCTCCGCGAAGAGGTCGCCGATGAGGTAGCGGTCGCGCAGCTCCTCGTTCGCGGCGCCGTCCACCGAGCCCGGGTGCGTGGCGTAGTAAGTCTTCAGGAACATTAAAAATTCCCTTCCCTTCCCGTCGAAATTGATTTTTGCCCAGTGTAGCAGAAATCAGACCTGCGCCCGCCCGCCCGTCTCGGCTATTATCTGTTCACGACTGCGAGCCCGACATGTCTTCCGCCCTCAGATTCTTTCTCGCGATGTGCGCCGTCGGCGTCGCCGGCACGGCCGTCTACGTCGCCCACGACCAGGCGCTCGGCCGCTTCGTCTTCCTCGTCGCGCTCGCCGGCCTCCTGCTCGGCATGTTCGTCGCGCGGGGGGGCCGGCGCGAAGCCGGCGAAGCGCCCCGCCGTTTCGTCCCCACTTACGACCTGAGCCCGCGCGCCGCGAGCGGCCACGGCGCGGCCGGCCCCGTACTTGAGGCGACGATGAACGCGATGCGCGAAGGCGTCATCGTCGTGGACAGCTCGCTGCGCGTCGTGTCCCTGAACAGGGCCTCGGCGCACCTCTTCGGCGGCAAGGAGGGCGCGGCCGTGGGGCGACCTTTGAGTATGATGACGCGCGACCCGGCGATTCACGCCGCGTACAGGGCGGCGCTCGAAGTCGGCGAGTTCAAGACCGTCAAGGTCGAGCTGTCGGGCGTCGGGCGTCGGGTGGTCGAGCTGCACGTCGCGCCGCTCACGCTCGACGAGGAGCAGGACTCGCGCGGCGCCATCGGCGTCTTTCTTGATTTGACCGAGCTGGAGCGGCTGGA
>DATHBF010000161.1:0-2695 GCA_035296285.1 Pyrinomonadaceae bacterium
CGGGCGAACGCGAGCGGGCCGTGGTGACTGCCGCGACCCGCGGGGCCGGACTGACGGAAGGCGGGCGGGCCTTCCGCGAGCTGTCCGGGTGGCTCGCCGCCGACCCCTGCGCGGACTTCTTCGACGACGCGCTCCACCTCCTGTCGGAGGCCGCCGCCGGCCTCCCGGCCGAGGCGCGCCGCGCCGTCGCACACGAGGTCGCCTCGGCCTGCGCGACCCTCGCCGACACGCCCGGCGGCCTCGGAGTCTTTTCCGGGGACGGCCGGACATGGGCGCCGGAGGCCGAGGCGGTGCGCGAGGTGGTGGCGGCGCTGCGGCGTGCCGAAGGGCTCGCGCGGGGCGAACGGCAGCGCGTAGAGGAGGGGCCCCGCGCCGAGGGCGGCGCGGCGAGGGTATCAATGTTCAGCCCCGGCCCCGACGGCGAGGCGGCCTGCCTAACGTTCCTGATGCCCGCCGTGCGCGTGGCGTGGGCCGAGGGCCGGGTCACGTGGCGCGAGCGCCGGGTGGTCCTCAAAGAGGCGCGCGAGCGTGGTCTAAGACGGGACGGCGCGGCCCGCCTCCGGCTGGAGTCGTTCCTCGCGGCCAGACCAGCGGAGGAATGTTTTCAACTCGCGGAGTCGTCCATCGGCCCCGCGCTCGGGGCGCTCCCGCGCTGCCTGCGTGAGGCCGAAAGCCAATCCCTGCTCGAACTCTGCGAGCGCGTGGCCGGGGCTTCGGGCGGCGGGCTCTGGCCCTCCGGCCGGGGCCCGGTCTGCCCCGAGGAGTGGCGCGAGCTCGCGCAATTCAGCCAGAGGTTGACGAGACACAACGGCGCGACGGTCCGGCTCGCGTGAGCTCGGAGACGGGCGCGCGGTGGAAGCCGCGGAAAGGGGTTTGATAATGACACAAGCACTGTTGACGGACGCGCGTGGGGCGCGGGTGACTTTTACCCGCCCGCCCGTGGATGCTGCCGAACTCTATGACGGTGACGAGCGCGGGCACGACGCGGTCGGCGTCCGGCTCGGGCTGCTCGCCCTCGTGCCGCTCGTGCGTGTGGCGTGGGCCGAGGGGCGCGTCACGCGGCGCGAGCGCGAACTCATCACGCGCGCGGCTCGGCGGCTCGGCGTGGAGGAGGGCGGCGCGGCCGACCTGCTCCTCTCGGGCTGGCTGAAGGCCAGGCCCGGGGAGGAATTTTTCGATGGGGCTTTCGCGCACCTCCGGTCGCTCCTGCACGACATGCCCGGGGACGACGGCGAGGAGTTGACGCTCGACCTCCTCAGGCTGTGCACGCTCGTCGCGCAGGTCTCCGGCGGCAACGCCTCGTTCGCCGCGGGCGGGAGCCTGATTTGCGGCGAGGAGATAAAGTCGGTCAAGAGCGTCGCCGCCGAACTGAGGCCCCACGCGCGTGGGGCCTCAGTTCCCCCGCACAATCCGGTGCGGCTCGTCGCCGGCCCGTACGGGGTCGCCGCATAATGAGAGTCATGAAGGGACTCTTCTGGTCTTGAAATATTTCTCGTGACACAACCGTCGGCCGCCTCGGCGCGGCAGAAATATCTACAGGGCCTCCCGGTCAAGCGCGCCGCACCGACGACCCCGTCCGCACGGCGCGCTCATTTGCGGGCGACCTGAATCCCCGTCTTAGAAGCGCGGCATACGCGCCACGCCCTCGATGCTTAAGACGGTGAAGAAGCTGAAGCTGGCGCGGATGACGACGGCGCGCAAGACCCGGTCGCCACCATAGTCCAGTGGAAGAGTGTGTTCACATTTAAGTTTCCATGACTGTCGGGGTAGGTAACTATTCAGGTCTCTGAGGTGTCGGGTAATAGCGGCTTACCCCTGAAGGCCCGCTCCAGCGCCGAGAGCACCCCGTGCCCTTGCTTGCGCGCCGTCGACAGGTAGCTGCGGATACGGCAGAAGGCTTCCGCCCCCTCCGAAGTACGGAAGCACCCGCCGATCTTCTGCCGGAGCTTCACCATCCCCAGGTCCCGCTCCGACCCGTTATTGTCGAACGGGACTGAGAGGTCCGCCATGAACCGCAGCACCTCCTCGCGCCTCTCCCGCAGCCGGGTGATCAGCGGCCTGACGGGACTCCGCCGCTTGGCCCTCACCACCTTGAACTTCGGCAACTCGGGGTTGGGCTTCCCCTTGATGGGTGGCGGCTTGGTCCGCTCGCCGCGCCGGACGAGTCGGTCATAGCGACTCACGAACTTCGCCCGCGCCTCCTCGCCGAGTTGTGCGCTACCGGCGTCTCGCGCTTTCGCGGCCGCCGCCTTGATCCCCAGCAGCAGCTTGACGAAGGGCCCCGTCCACTGCCGCTGGTCGGGGCTCACCTCCTCGACGTAAGTGAGTTCCCGCAGCAAGTGCGCGCCGCACAGCGCGTGGCGGCACCGCCGGTACTCGTCGTAAGCGTACCCGCCGTCCCTGACGCACGTCCCCTCGAACTCGGGCAGGATGCCTATGGCGTCAGTAGCCGCCCTGCCCCGCCGCGCGTCGTAGCCGTAGTGCGTCAGCCCCTCGGTGCGCGCGACGTGGACCCACCCGCCCCCGCCCACCACCCGCGGCCCCGCCTCGTCGACCCCGATCACCTCCGCCGCCCGCAGCGCCGCCTTGATCCGCCCTTCGGCCCCGACGAGCTTCGCCGCCAAGCGCCCCCGCGTCGTGTGCAACGTCCCGGGCGAGATGGGGCAGCCGAAGAGTTCCCTCATCGCCTCGCTGG
>DATHBF010000162.1:0-13245 GCA_035296285.1 Pyrinomonadaceae bacterium
TGAGCGAGTAGGATAACTTCTCGCCGACCGCGCCCCTGTAGTTCACGTCGAACGTCCCGCCGCGACTCCTTTCAGCCTTCAAAGTGTTTCCGATGGGCAGGACGTTCCGGAAAAGCAAAGTCTCGGCCTCCTCCGTGAAGATGCTCGGCGCCTTGTAGCCGTAGCCGAAGCCGAGGCGGCTGCTCAAGCGTTCGGTGAACCTGTAGAGCGCCGAGACGCGGGGCAGAGGGAAGAGCCCGTAGTGCTTCACGCCGTCGAGCCTGAAGCCCGCTTCGAGCGACAGCTTATCCGTGACGCCGAAGCTGTCCTGCGCGTAGCCGCCGAACGTCCTGCGGCTCTCGTCGCGCGGGGCGGCGGCGCCGCCGCGGCCTTCCTCGAACCGGTCGTAGGCGGCGTTGAAGCCGAAGACGAGCGTGTGCCTGCCGGCCGGGTGGAAGTAGGAGATGTCTGTGTAGGAGTTGAACTGCCGCCCGTCGAACTGGTAGTCGGGGATTTCGATTTCGCGCCTGAAGAACGCGAGGCTCTGCCGGGCGACGAGGCTCCTGCCGCCCGAGAAGCCGCGCGCGAGCTGCAAGGTGGTGATGTTGCGCAGCGAGTCGTTCTGCTCGAAATACTGGTGGAGGCCGTCGGCGCGGCCGCGGATGACGACAGTATCGCCGCCCTCGCGGCCTTGACGTGAGGTCGAGTTGCCGACGGTCAGGCGCGTGTCGTCGCCGAGGTCGAAGAAGAGGCGCGGGCTGAAGGTGAACGAGTTCGTCCGCGGCAGCTCGGTGAAGTCGTCGCCGTCAACGTCGTACTCGCGCTGGAAGTTGACGGAGCCGAAGAGCGTGTAGCCGAAGCGGCCGAGCTTGCGCGAGTTGAAGGCGGAGAGGTCCGTGCCCCCGGCCGAAGTCTGGTTGAAAATCAGGTTCGTGACGGGCTCGTCCTCGGGCTCCTTGCTGACGAAGTTGACGACGCCGGCGATGGCGCCGCCGCCGTAGAAGGTGGCCGAGGGGCCTTTGACGATCTCGACCTGTTTCAGGTCCAGCGGCAGGATGTCCAGAAGGCTCAGGCTGCCCGAGAAGCCGCCGAAGGCGGGGAAGCCGTCTTTGAGGATTTGCGTGTAGCGGCCGTCCAGACCCTGTATGCGAACGCTCTGCGTGTTGGAGGTCGCCGAAGTCTGCTGCACCTTGATGCCCGTGCTCTCGTTGAGGACCATCGAGACGTTCGACGGGCGCATGTTCATCTTCTCGCCCACCTCCTCCTCGTCAATGGCCTCGACCCTCGTCGGCACGTCGTCTATCTCCCGCCCCGTCCGCGTCGTCGTGACGGTGACTTCGCCGAACTCGGCCGTGACCTTGATGTAGACGACGTGCTCGCCCTCGGCGGCGAGCGGGAAGGTGAGCCTCAATTCCGCGGTCTCGTAGCCGGCCGAGAAGATTTCGACGGTCTGCTCGCCGTCGGGGACTCCCGACAGTCGGGCCACGCCGTCTTCGCCGGTGACGGCCGAAATCTCAGCGCCTTTGACGGAGACCTTCGCGCCCGCGACCGGCTGCTTCGTCTCCCGGTCCCTGACGGTGGCTTTGAAAGTATTTTGCGCGAGCGAAAGCTGGGCCGTCAGCAGGACGGCGAGCAACAGGATGAACTGCCTCATTGGGATTCTCAGAACCTTGAAACGAAGAGAGGCCGCCTCCGAGCGGTCGGCCTCTCTTTCCGACTGTTCGAGCAAAGCTTCAGGCCGTCGCCGCCGCCGTCGGGAGCAGGCCCTTGATCTCGCGCACGATGCGGTGCACGTCCTGCTGGTCCTCCAGCGCAATCATGAAGAACTTGTAGCCCTGCTGGATGCAGATGACGCCGTTGCCGAAGAGCCAGACGGCGTCGAGGACGGGGTTGCCGCCGGTGAGCCAACTGACGGGCGCGCCGACGACCGAGCCGGGCTGGAAGATTTGCGCGCAGATGGCGACGCCGGCCGCGCAACTGAAGGCGCCGAGGAGCGGCGCGCCGACGTAGCGCGCCATCTTGCGCTGGAACTCGACGCGCTTGCGCTCGGCCTCTTCGAGCGAGCCCTCGGCGAGCAGGCGCTCGCGCTCGCTGAGGTACGAGTCGAACTTCTTCGCCAGCCGGCGCACGCCCCAGACCGGCAGCGCCGAGTGCGTGAGCCAGTGCGGGTGGGCGCCGAGCAGCACGCCGTCGAGGCCGGGGAAGGCCGCGCCCGCGCGCACGCCCGCCGCCAGCGAGAGCGTGACGACGATGGCGCGCTTCGGGTTCTGGCGCGCCCACTCGTAGGCGCGTTGGAGCCCCGTCGCCGAGGCGGTGGTGACGCGCGCGGTGCGCGCCGTCAAGTCATAAGCGCGGGCCGCGCGGTCGTAATACTTCTTCGCGCCGCCGAGAACGTCGCCGGCCTTCTCGCCCGCCTTCTGCCCTGCGTCGCGCACGCGCTCTCCCACCTCGCGCGCCACGCGGGCGGCCTCCTCGGCGGCGCGCGCGGCCTGCATGCGGGCCTCGTCGGCCGTCGCGCGCACGCCCTGCGCGTGCTCGTCGAGGTCGAACTCTTCGCCGACGCGGCCGGCCTCCGAGCGCGCACGCTCGGCGCCCTCCTTGACCTTCTCGGCCCCGCGCCGCGCCGCGTCGCCCGCCACGCGCGCGCTGTCCTCGACCCGCTCGCGGATGTTGTACTTCTCGTCCAGCTCGCGCGCCTTGCGCCTCGCCGCCTCGCGCCACTCCTCAAGCTTATCCCGGTAGTCGGCCATAAAACGCTCCTTAAAGACTGACAACAGATAACTGTCGGCTGATAACTTTTCTCACCGCCTTGTTGATACGCCGCCCGCGGCTGCGCGGTTCGGGTCGGCCTCGGGCGCGGCGGCGACGACGCGGTCGCGTCCCGCGCGCTTGGCCTCGTAGAGCGCGGCGTCGGCGGCCATGCGCAGGCCGTCGCCGCTCGACGCGCAGGAGGGGAACTCGGCGACTCCGATGCTCGCGGTGAGCCGGCCGAGCGGCCGAACGTCGAGCGAGCGGATGGCCGCGCTCAGTCGCTCGGCCACGTCGAGGCCGCCCCGTGGGTCGGTCTCGGGCAGGATGACGGCGAACTCGTCGCCGCCGATGCGCGCCCCCGTGTCGATGCCGCGCGTGCCGGCCTGGAGGGTGCTGGCGACGCGGCGGATGGCCTCGTCGCCCGCGTCGTGCCCGTACGTGTCGTTGACCTCTTTGAAGTTGTCGATGTCGATGAGGATGAGGCAGAACGAATGCAGGTAACGCTCGGAGCGTTTGACCTCGCGCTCCAACTGCCGCTCGAAGCGGCGGCGGTTGGCGAGGCCCGTCAGGTGGTCTGTGAAGGCGGCCTCCTCGCACGAATCCAGGTAGTGTTTGAATTCGAGGAGCGTGCGCGCGCGGGCGCGCAGCAGGTCGAGGTCGGTCGGGTCGGTCAGGTAGCCGAGCGCGCCGACCTCGGAGCCGAGGCGGATGTCGCGCCCCTGCACGCGCGCCGCCGACTGGATGATGACGGGGATGAAGCGGGTCTGCGGGTTGGAGCGCACGCGGCGGACCATCTCGTAGCCGTCCATGCCGGGCATCATCACGTCGGTGACGATGAGGTCGGGCTGGTGCTCCTCGACGGCGCGCAGGCCGGCCTCGCCGTCGCAGGCGGTGCGCACCTCGTAGCCCTCGCGCTGGAGGGCGAAGGCGAGGAGGTTGCGCTTGTCGGGTTCGTCGTCTACGACCAGTATGGTGTACTTGTCTGACATGATTTTGGCAACTAAAAAACAGGTCTTGCGCGCGTCGTTTCTTCGTGCTAGAGTGCGCGTTACTCCGAGGGTGGTCTCGCTTTCGTTTGACCGAATTCACTCCTCATCGAACAGCGGACAACAGGATGTTTTAGAAGTACCTCGCTTCGGCCGAGCGTTCATCACGCACGCTGCATTCCCTTCTGCTAGAGACGGTCTCAAAGGGCGCCGCGGTTGCCTACCCCACCCGGTTCGACGCCCGCCGCTCGTGAAGGCCGGAGTCAAGCTCCGTTACGCAATCTTCTGAGAAGGCTTTGAACCCCCATCATGCCAAACCGACGCGCCTTTGACCTGACGCCGAAAGACCGCGCGGACATTATACGACACTCGGAAATAGGCGCGGGCCTCGACGAGGCGACGACACGCCTCCTGGCCGAAGCCTCCACGGCCGCCGACTTCCGCCGCCGCCGCTTCATCTACCGCCGCGGCGAGGTGGCCGACGCGCTCTATCTGATCGCGCGCGGCCGTGTCAAACTCTGCTCGGTGGACGAGGCGAGCGCCCGCGAGGCCGTCATAGACATCCTCGGCTTAGGCGCCGTCTTCGGCGAGTCGTCGCTCTACTCGGCCGCGGGGGTGCGCGAGAAGTGCGCCATCGCCTACGAGAACGCGCGGCTGCTGCGGATTCCCGTGGGGGTTTACAGGGAGGGGATGGGGGCGAGCCCCGCGCTGTATGATTACACCTTCCGGATGGTCGGTCAACGCCTCTCCCGCGCCGAGCGCCGCGTCGTGGACTTCGCGCTCGACGCCATCCCTGCCCGCTTAGACAAACTCCTCGTCGAACTCTCCGAACGCTACGGCCGCGCCGAGGCCGGCGGCGTCCTCATAGACCTGCCGCTGCCGCACCGCGAGATCGCCTCCATCGTCGGCTCCACCCGCGAGAGCGTGACCGTCCGCTTGAACGCCATGCGCCGCGCCGGTATCATCGATTTCGTAGACCGTAAAATCTTGATCAAGACGCCGGCCGCCACCGCGACGGCGTGAATGTTTTACGACCCGATGAAGTGCCCCATCTGCCGCCGGCCGACCACGTACAGTAAAGAGAACTCCTTCCGCCCCTTCTGCTCCGAACGCTGCAAGCTCATAGACTTCGGCGCGTGGGCCAACGAGGAATACTCGGTGCCCTCCGAAGAGTCGCCGCACCTGCCCGACGAGACCGACCAGGGCCGCGCGCAGGAAGGCGACGACTCCGCGCGCCTTCACTGAGACCCGCGCCGTGCCCCGCGCGCCCGCTGTCGTGTAGAATACACGGCGGCCCGACGGAGGGGCATTCAGGCGAGATGCTGTCCACTTCCCTTTCAAAGTTCTGCGCGGTCGTTCTGCTCGCCGCGCTCTGCTGCGCGTGCGAGCTCGACGGCGCCTCGAAGGACCGCGCCGCGCGCCGCACGCCCTCCGGCACGAAGCCGCCGCGCACGTCCCTGCCCATGCCGCCGGCCGCGCCGGCACACAGCAAAGGCGGCTCGCCGGCCGGGGCGCTCGCCGGCACCTGGACGCAGCTCGACGGACGCCGGGCCGCACTAGCGGACTACCGCGGCCAGGTCGTCGTCCTCGACTTCTACGCCACCTACTGCCCGCCCTGCCGCGACGAGATACCGCACCTCATCCAGCTCCAGAGGCGCTACGGCCCGCAGGGCGTGCGCGTCATCGGCCTCAACGTCGGCGGCGAGGAGGACCAGGCCAAGGTGCCCGCCTTCGTCCGCGAACTCGGCATCCAGTACCAGCTCGCCAACCCCGACGACGCGACCGTCGGACTCTTCCTCGCCGACAACGACTCCATCCCGCAGACCTTCGTCTTCGACCGCCAGGGCCGCCTCGTCCGCCGCTTCGTCGGCTACGACGACGAGGTCGCCTCGGAGCTGGAGAAGGCCGTCGAGAGCGCCCTCGCCACCCCGGCCGACTAAGTAACAGTCTGGAGTCCGAAGTCTTGAGTCTGGAGTCAGAGCGGGTTTTGCTTTAGACTCGTGGCTCAAGACTTTCAGACTCCAGACTGCCTTCAAGGGGTATAGGTGTGAGAAGAGCCAAGATACTCGCGACGCTCGGCCCCGCGTCGCGCGAGCCCAGCCAGATCGAGGCGCTGATGGCCGCGGGCGCCAACGCCGTCCGCATCAACATGTCGCACGGCACGCAGGAGGAACACGCCGAGACCATCCGGCGCGCGCGCTCAGCGGCCGAGCGCCTCAAGCGCCCGCTCTCGGTCCTCGTTGACCTCTCCGGCCCGAAGATCAGGACCGGCATGCTCAAGGGCGGCCAGCCCGTCACGCTCGAACCCAACGCCATCTTCACGCTCACGACGCGCTCGGTCGTCGGCGACGCGCGCGAAGTCTCGACGAACTACGCCGGCATCGCCCGCGACCTGCGCCCCGGCGCCCGCGTCCTCTTGGACGACGGCCTCATCGAGCTGACCGTCGAGAGCACGAGCGAGACGGACGTGGTGACGCGCGTCGTCAACGGCGGCCAGCTCTCCGAGCGCAAGGGCATCAACCTGCCCGGCGTCATCCTCCCCATCCCCTCGCTCACCGACAAGGACCGCCGCGACCTGCAATGGGCCGTGCGCGAGGGCGCCGACTACATCGCGCTCTCCTTCGTCCGCCGCGCGGAAGATTGCATCGAGGCCAAGCAGCTCATCGAGGCGGCCGGCGGCAAGCAGCCGCTCGTCGCCAAAATCGAGAAGGCCGAGGCCATCGACCACCTCAACGAGATAGTCGAGGCCGCCGACGGCCTGATGGTCGCCCGCGGCGACCTCGGCGTCGAGACGAGCGTCGAGCTGGTGCCCGTCTACCAGAAGCGCATCATCGAGCGCGCCAACGACCGTGGCAAGGTCGTCATCACCGCCACGCAGATGCTCCAGTCCATGATCACGGAGCCGCGGCCCACGCGCGCCGAGGCGTCCGACGTGGCGAACGCCGTCTGGGACGGCACCGACGCCGTCATGCTCTCGGCCGAGACGGCGGCCGGCAAGTACCCCGTGCTCGCCGTCGCCACGATGGCGCGCATCATCGACTCGGCCGAGTCGGGCAAGCCGCCCTCGACCGGCGACATCACGCGCTGGGCCGGCAAGCAGTCGGGCCGCGTCAGCCGCGCGCTGTGCGAGGCCGCGGCCTTCGCCGCCGAGGAGATCAGCGCCCGCAACATCGCCGTCATCACCGCCTCCGGGTTGATGGCGCGCAGGATGTCGGCCCTGAGGCCCGAGCAGCGCATCATCGCCCTGACCCCCGACAACTCCGTGCGCAACGAGCTTTCACTCGTCTGGGGCATCGAGACGTTCGTGCACACGCCGTGCGACAGCACGGAGGAGATGATGAAGCTCTGCGAGCGGACGCTCGTCGAGGCCGGCATCGTGCAGCAGGGCGAGACTTTCATCGTGATGGCGGGCCGGCTGTCGGGGCTCGGGCTGTCAAGCTCGGTGACGGTCTACACGGCCGGCGGCGGGCCGCCGCGTAAGGTCTAAACCCTTGGCGGCGGACTGGCAGCTCTCGGCGGCCGACATCTCCGAGGCGCTGTGGCCGGCCGCGCTGCTGGCCTCGGCGCTCGCCTCAATCTGGGTCCTGCACGACGCGGGGCGCGTCTTCAAATCTTATGCGCCGCCGCTCGCCCTGGCCTGCGCGCTCCTCACGCTCCTGCTCCCGCCCGTCTTCCTCCCGCTCTACTTAGCCTGGCGACTCTTCGCGCGCAAAGACACGAAGGACGGAGAGGGCGGCGAGCCGCACGCGCGCCCGCGGAGGCTGAAAGGGCTGGCGCTGCCGCTCGCGTACGGCGTCGCGGTCTTCGCGGTCGGCGGCTTCTTCTTCGTGCGCGACTACCGCAGCTTCGAGGCGCGGCTGGCGCGCGCGCGGCTCGCCACGCACCACGGGCGGCACGACCGCGCCGTCGCGGAGTACCGCGCGGCGCTCCGGCTGCGCGACGACGCGCACACGCGCAAGCTTCTCGGGATGGAGCTGTTAAAGGTCGGCCGCAGGGAGGAGGGGCTGGCCGAGCTGCGCGAGGCCGCGCGCGCGGGCGAGCCCGGCGTGCCCCTGGAAGGCGAAGTCGCCCCTTAAGTTCTGATGACAGCTTACTCGGCGCGGATGGTGCGCAGGATGGCGTCGCGGAGGCGCTGCGGGGCGGCGACGCCCGCGCCCTCGCCCTTCTGGGGGTTGCGCCAGTTGTCGAGGATGGCGACCTTGTGCGCGCAGGCCACCGTGCAGAGCGGCGCGCACCACTTCTCGGAGTTGTACTCGCGCTCCACGTCGGCCATCGTGTACTGCTCGATGGGGATGCCGGGCGTGCCGCGCTGCTGCGAGCAGTAGTGGACCAGCCCGTCCTCGCAGATGTAGAGGTAGCGCGCGCCGGAGCGGCAGCGCCAGTTGTTCGGCTTGCCCGAAGCGAGGTTGTCCTGGAACCACCCCAAGCGCGCGTACTCCGTCTTGTTGACGCGCTTCAGCTCGTCGTAGACCTCGCGCTCGCGCTCGCCCAGAGGCTTGAGGAGGCCGTGGCCGTCGTGGATGACGCCGACGGTGGTGGAGAAGCCGAGCTCTACCGCGCGGCGGGCGACGACGAGGGCGTCCTCGGGGTCCTTGATGCCGCCGCCGACGACCGAGTTGATGTTGACGTGGAAGTCGGCGTGCTCGGCGAGGTTCTGGAGCTTCTTGTCGAGATTCTTGAGGCTCTTCTTCGAGACTTCGTCCGGCGTGACGTTGTCAATGCTGATTTGCAGGTACTGGAGCCCGGCTTCGTTGAGGCCGCGGATGCGGTCCGGCGTCATGTAGTAGCCGTTGGTGATGAGGCCGGCGATCATCCCGCGGCGGCGGATGTGGCGGATGATCTCGTCGATGGCCGGGTGCATCATCGGCTCGCCGCCCGAGATGGTGATGACGGAGGTGCCGAGGTCTGCCAGCTTGTCGAGCCGCCGCTTCATGACGTGCAGCGGCACGGGGTCAGAGGTCTTGTCGTACTCGTTGCAGTAGGCGCACGCCAGGTTGCAGCGGCGCATGGGGATGACGTGCGCCAGGACGGGGTGGCGCGTCGAGGCGAGCGCGCGGGTGATAAAACCCGCCTCGCGCAGCTTGAGCTTCAGGAACGTGCTTCGCTTCATCAATGCTTTCGGTCGTGGCCCGGGGCGCAACAGTGGGACCGAATCCCGGAAGGAGACTCGGTTTCGGCGCCGGGGTTCCCTTCGATAAGTCCGCTAGAGAGTACGCAAAGAGCGCGCCGGAAGCAAGTGGCGGCCCGGAAGCGGCGAAGGGCCCCGGCCCTGTGTCGGGTCGGGGCCCTTCGCTCGGCCGCTCGGGGCCGGTGCTGCCGGGGCGCTCTTAGCCCTTGACGATCTTGACGCCGGCCGGGAGCTGGACCTCGATGTCAGCCTTGGTGACGGGGGCGTTCTTCTGGATGCCGGTCAGGCGCACGAGCGTCGAGTCGCCGTTGCGCTCGGTGACGCGCGTCTGCACGGGCATGCCGCCGTCGTCAACCCAGATTTCGGCGAACTGGAAGCTGCCGGCGCCGCGGGGCGTGAGCTTGAGCATCCAGACGTGCGGGCCGCCGTCGTAGAGCGTCCCCTCGCCGGCCAGCTCGACGTTGTACTGGCTCTTGAGCTGCGCGGCCGAGGCCGTCAGCGCGAGGCTGAGGACGCCGCTCGACTTGGCGTGCTTGCTGCTGCGGGCGCTGCCCTGGATGGCCTGGTTGAGCCGCGGGGTGAAGAGCGTGAACTGGTCGCCGAGGACCGAGAGGGTCTGGCGCGCGGGCTTCGTCCAGTCAACGCGGACGTTGGCGTTGCGGCCGGCGCCGGGCAGGTAGGCCACCGACCCCTGGGCCATGTCGAAATCCTTCAACTGCGAGTTGTACTTCTGCATGGTGAGGCCGGCGCGGAGGCTCCTGGTCTCGCGGCGGTTGCGCTCCATGCGGTTGAGGATCGAGCTGATCATGCCTGCGCCCTGCGCCTGCGCGCTCCGGGCTGGCAGGAGGGCGAGGCCGACGACGAGGGCGAGAGCGAGGCCGAATGTCGCGAATCTCTTCATAAAAAAACTCCTTCAAACCTTTCGGGGAGACTGCCGGCCGGCGCCTGCGGCCCGGCCAGTTAACTTAACGCTTACTCCACTTCAACTTCGTAGGCGGCGACCCTGCCCTGCTCGTCCCTCAGCGGGCGCCACCCCTTAATTTTCAAGCCCGTGCGCCCTGTAACTTTACGCACGCTCCGTTCCAAATCCTGCGACCCCGGATTAGGCCCCAAATCCTCCGGCCCGACGAGCAGACGGTCCGCCGTAATGACCCCGCTTTGATGTGTCCCGGCGGCGGCGAGTTCGCTCTCGGAGAACCAGCTTTTGGGCGTTAAAAACACGAAACAAAGGATTAAGACGCACAGCACGTCGTACTGCCAGGTCGTCCGCCCGTACGACCAGAAGACTATCCTTTTAAGAACGCGCAGGACCATAAAAAAAAGTGTCAGGTGTGATGCAGCAGGCGCCGGAAGAATCTTTCACCCCGCCCGTACTTGAAACCCGACACGTTGCATTATATCTGTACACGCGAGGTGGTTTCAACGATCTGGCCGTCGCGCATGTGGATGATTCTTCGGCACATGGCGGCGGCCTCCGGGTTGTGCGTGATCATGATGATGGTCTGCTGGAAGCGGTAGTTCATCTCCTGGAACATGTTGAGGACGATGGCGGAGTTCTCGGTGTCGAGGTTCCCGGTGGGCTCGTCGGCGAGGATGATGGCGGGGCGGTTGACGACGGCGCGGGCCAGCGCCACTCTCTGCTGCTCGCCGCCGGAGAGTTCCAGCGGCTTGTGGTGCATCTTGTCTTCTAACTTGAGCAGGCGGAGGACTTCGCGGCGGCGCTCGGGGTCGCCTTTTTTGTTGTCGGCGCCGCCGTGGATGCCTTCGGCGAGGCGCAGATTGCCTTCGGCCGTGAGCGTCGGGAAGAGGTTGAAGCGTTGGAAGACGAAGCCGATTTTGCGGCGGCGGATGTCCGTGCGCGTGGCGTCGGTGGCGGCCGTCAGGTCTTCGCCGTCAATCTCGATGCGCCCCTCGGTCGGGGTCAGGAGGCCGCCCAGGAGGTGCAGCATCGTGGACTTGCCGCAGCCGGACGGCCCCATGATGGCGAGGAACTCGCCCTCCTCCACGTCGAGCGAGACGCCGCGCAGCGCCGGCACGTCCACGCTCCCCACCCGGTACACCTTGACCAGGTTCTCCGCCTTCAGGATGCTTCTCATTGGTCGTCAATCGTAAATCGTAAATCGTGAATCGTGAAGCCCGCACCACCTCTATTCACGATTGACGATTGGCGATTCACGTTCATTCGTACGCCAGCGCGCTGACGGGGTCGAGGTTGGCGGCGCGGACCGCCGGGTAGAGCGCGCCGAGTGCGCCGCCGAGCAGGCCGATGACGGCGGCCGTCAGACCCCAGGCCCAACTGTACTCGAACATCAGCCCGTAAGAGTTCTGAATCAGGTAGCCGGCCAGGAACGACGCGGCGAAGCCGACGGCCACTCCGAAGACGCTGATGAGCAGCGCCTCCTTGACGATCTCGCCGACGATGAAGCCGCGCGAGGCGCCGAGCGCCTTGAGGACGCCTATCTCGCGCGTCCGCTCCGTAATCGTCGTGTACATGGCGAGCATGACGACCAAGGCGCTAACGAAGGCCGAGAGGGCGACGAGCGTGCGCAGGAAGACGCCGAGGTAGGGGATGCTCTTCTCGATGTTCGTGATGATCTCGCGCGTGAGCTGAATCTTGTTGCCGGGCAGTTGCTCGTCTATGCGGCGGGCGAGCGCGACGGGGTCCACGCCCTCGCGGGCCTTGACCAGAATCCAGGTGCACTTGTTCGGGGCTTCGAGCGCGTCCTGCATCGCGGCCAGAGACATCTTGACGCGCGGGCCCGACTCGGGCGTGTAGATGCCCGTCACCGTGTAGGGCTGGTTGCCGAAGAGCTTGAGCGTGCTGCCTTCGCGCAGGTCGTTGTTGCGGGCCTTCGTCTCGTCCACCGCCACCTCGTTGACGGCCGCGGGCGCCCGGCCCGAGACGAGGCTCATGCCGTTCATCCGCGCGAACGGCTCCCAGTCCACGCCCTCGACCTGCTCGAAGCCGAAGCCCTTGCCGCCCTGCGAGAAGTAGCGGATGGAGGGGACGGCCATCTCGACGCCCTCGATCTTAAGAAGCTCCTCGGCGTACTTGACGGGCAGGCTGGCCTGGGCCGACATCATCTCGGACCCGCCCGCGCGCGTGAAGATGATCTCGGCGCGCAGGTTCGACGAGCGGCGCTGGAGGTCGTTCGACATCCCGCGCGCCAAACCCGTAAACAGCATCACCAGGCACACGCCCAGCGCGACCCCGGCCGCGCTCACCAGAGCGCGCACCGGGCGCTGTCGCACGTTGGCCGCGACCAAACTATCCATCGGCGCCTATCTCTTCCCCGCGTCCAAATCCGTTTCCGGCAGGTTGTTGGAGTTCTTGAGGACGAAGGACTCGTCGGGCAGCGGCTGGTCAATTTTGACGGCCGCGGGGTCCTGGAAGATGACGCGCAGCGAGTAGTGGTCCTGCGGGCGCGTCAGCTCGACCTGCGCGGGCAGGCGCGGGCCGCCCCCCTCCCCGCCGAAGCCCTGCGGGTTGGCGTAGACCACGTCGGTCACGAGCCGGCCGGGGTCGCCGTAGGTCTGCACGCGCGCGAGTCTGAGCGCGACGACGCGGTCGAACCAGAATCGGCGCAGGACGCGCGCGCGGTTGCCGGCCTGCCGCTCCAACTCCGTCAGCACGTAGTAGCCGCGCACGACGCGCGCGCCCTTCTTCGCGCCGGGGCGCGTGTCGGCCTCCTCCTCGAAGGTCTCGACGACGGAGTAGATGCGGTTCGGGTCGTCGGCCGCGAGCGTGGGGACGAGCAGGGCGTCGGTGAAGTGCTGCGGGCGCAGCGACGAGAGGGCGCTGACGGTGGCGCGCTGCATCGCCTCCTCGCGCTTCTTGCCGCCGCCGCCGCAGTCGGGCGTGGCCGAGTCGCCGTTCGTCTCAAGCCTCTCGTAGACGGCGCTGTTGGTGCCGGTGACGAAGCGTCGGTACTTGTCGTCGCCCTTGTAGAGCGCGGCCCAGAACTTCTGGCCGTTGGAGCTCATCTCGGCCAGCTTGACGCCGTAGAACTCGACGAGGACGTAGACCTGGCCCGGCCGCTGCACGACGACGCGGCCCTCGGCCGTCCTGTAGAGGTCGGCCAGCCCGCACTGGGCGAAGCTCGTGTCGAGGAACTGGAAGTCAATCCGGCCGTTGATGGCGCGCACGGCGGCCAGGCGGTTGACCTCGGCGAACATCCTATCGGAGTCGGCCTCGACCAGCGGCCCGAGCAGGGGCGGGACGGAGACGCGGCGCGACGGCCTAAAAAGGCCGCAGCCGCTCACGAGCACGGCCGCGGCCAACACCAGCGCCAGACGAGCTGGCGACATGCATTTGAGTTTTTTCGGCTTCAGCATCACACACAGTCCGGCGGACGCGGCCCCGAACAGTCAAGGGAAGCTAGCAAACGCCCCCGGCCTTGT
>DATHBF010000163.1:0-4256 GCA_035296285.1 Pyrinomonadaceae bacterium
CGGTCCGGCGTTGGTGACGGACAGTTCGAAGCCGCCGTCGCGGTCGGAACCCGCGCGCACGAGGATCGGCCCGGTCGGGTCGCCGTGCGTGAGGGCGTTGGCGAGCAGGTTGGAGAGCAGTTGGGCGACGCGCGGGGCGTCGCACCTGACGCGGCAGTCGAGCCGCAGCTCGCTCTGAATTTCGCGGCCGGGCCAGACGGCCTGCGCCTCGGCGACGACCTGTTCGAGCGTCGCCGCAAGACCCTCGCCCTCCTTGAGGTCGAGCGAGAGCCCGCCGCCGAGGCGACCGCGCGCGAAGTCCATGACGTTCTCGATGAGATCGAGCATGCGGGCGGCGCTCCTCTGAATCAGCGCGACGACCTGCCTGGCCTGGTCGCCGGGCGGGAGCACCTGGAGCATGTCGGCGCCGACGCGGACGGCGTTCAGGGGGTTGCGCAGGTCGTGGCCGAGGACGGCGATGAACTGCTCGCGGAGCTGCGAGGTCTCGCGCTCGTTGAGGAGCGCCGTCTCGCTCAGCCGCAGGCGCTCCTGCGAGTCGAGGTGGAAGCCGATGAGGTCGGCGAAGAGCTTGAACATGCCGACTATCTCGGGCTTGTTCAAAGGGGCGGGCCTGGGGTCTATGGCGCAGAGGGTGCCGAAGAAGCGGCCGTCGGGCCGGAAGATGGGAATCGAGATGTAGCTCTGGAAGCCGTACATCTTCGGCGTCGGGTGGTGGCAGAAATTTTGGTCCTCTGCGACGTGCTCGATGACGACGGGCCGGCCGCTGTCGCGAATCTCGTCGCAGATGGTGGTTTTGATCTCTAACTCGCCGCCCGGCCGGAGGCCGAAGGCGATCTCGTCGCGCACGGCGCAGGCGATCCAGCGTTTCTCCGTCACGCGGGCGACGGCGGCGAAGCCCATGCCGGTCACGCGGCACACGACTTCGAGGATGGTGGGGACGGCGTCAATCCGAGAGACGGCGTTCAGGTCGTCGGCGTAATCGTCGGTCACGAGGGGTGTCTCCGGCCGCGGGGCTTTGAGGGATACTTTAGACAGCGGCGCGGGGGGCGTCAATCGGGCCGCCCGAAAAAGTGCTTGAAGGCGTAAGCCCACGGGTGCTAAGTTAGTTACAGCCCCGGCCGCATTGGCGGCCTCCCCGCAGCGGGCTGCCCCGACCGCACTCCGCGTCCGAGCCCTCCACGCCAATCCCGAAGGCCCAGCGTGCGTCAAGAGCGAGCAAGCGGGTATTGCCTGTTCATCTTCCTCTCGAAAGGGGGTTGCCGGCTTTGCAGCCTCAACTCCGCCCCATCGTCCTGGAAATCGAGCAGCCGGAGGTAAGGGATTTCATCGGCGGGGTCTTCACGGACCTCCACCGCCTCCTCGGCTACCTCGACAACGTGAAGTCCATCGTCAGCCACGGCGCCCTGACCCCGGCCGCGCTCATAGCTTTCGAGATCGTGCGCGCCGAAGGGCTCGCGGCCGCCGCCTGTCTCGACGCGGCGTGCGCCGCCGGGACTCTGCCCGCGGAGCTTTCCGAAGAGGCCGAGCGCGTGAGCTTCGCCGTGCGGCACGAGGTGCGGACCGTGTTCGAGCGGGTGTTGCAGGCCGGGCTGGGGTCGGGCGAGCCGCAGGAGGAGCGGATGGCCCTCGGCGAGGCGCACGACCTTCTGCGCAACTGCTTCGAGCAGTCCACGGTCTCGCTCGCCCGTGTCTTCCGCCCGGACTTCGACGGCGCCTCGGTCTTCGAGAGCATCGCCGCCAAGCGCGACAACTCGGTCCGGCTCTACGAGGACCTGGCCGCGCTCATACGCAACGCGCGCCACGCCGAGTGGCACGCCGGGGGGGAGGCGTTCGCGCTCTTCGACGAGCGGCTGGACATCTTCCAGTCCGGGAGCATGCAACACCTGATGGAGAAGGACCGCGAGGCTTGCAAGAAGCTCATCGGGGAGTACGCGTGGGCGCGCGACCGCCGGTCGAAGCGCCTCTTCCTCCACCGCTTCGCCTGCTACCTGGAGCTGCTGCTCAAGCACGTCGGCATGCGCTCGGTGCTCGCCAATTCCGCGGTGAGCGCGGCGGCCTGAGACGCGCCGAGAACGTCGGAAGGGGTGAGTGACCGGCCCGGTCACTCACCCCTTCCGTCTTGACGGGTCCGCAGGCTAGTTAATCACCTCGAAGTCTATCCAGCGGCTCGACGTGCGCTTGTTGCCGGAGGCCAGCTCGTCCGTGACGGTGAGGAGGAGGACGTAGTCGCCGGGGGTGAGGACGGAGCCGAGGTGGAGGCGGCGCGCGACGGTGACGCGCGCGAGGTCCGGCTGGCCGGTGAGGTCAACGGGCTGCGGCTGGCCGGTGAAGATCTCCTTGCCGTCGTGGAAGAGGCGGACCTGCGAGGTCAACTGCGGCGGCCTCTTCTTGTCCGAGCCCTTGGCGTTGTAGATGACGCAGGCGTAGTCGAGGTACATGCCGACGCGGAAGCGGCGCGAGCCGGGGCCGGAGAGCGGCTCTTCCGAGCCGACCATGCCCTTGCCGGCGGCGACGACGCGCGTGTCCGTCGGCCCCGAGTCGCCGAGGACGTTGTCGAGCGCCGCCCGCACCATCTCCTTCTGCGCCGCCTTCTCGGCGCGCGCGACGGCCTCCGGGTTGTTGCCGCTGATGACGACGCTGGAGAGCGCGAGGCGGTCCTTGCTCAGCTTCGGCACCTCGACGTACTGGCTGGCGGAGCCGACGCGGCCCGTCGCCGAGTCGCGCACGGCCACGCGCACCTGATAGGCGCCGGGCCGGCTGACGGGGACGTTCAGCCCGTAGACCATCCCCTCGCGCAGGAACCGCTGCATGGCGGCGGGCTTGGCCTTGATGGTCTCGACGATGTTGACCTGGTCAACCACCTCGCCCGTCTCGCCGAGCGTGACGGCGATGAAGTCGAGCACGGTCTTGAACTTCCCGTCGGCCTCCTCCGTGAAGGTCAGGTCGCGGGCGTCCATCAGGACGACGGAGCGCATGGTCGAGCCCGAGTCGGCCTGGTTGAGAAAGAAGCTGGTGAGCTGGAGCTTCACGTCGCCCGACGCGAAGGGCGAGAGCAGCGCCGCCATCATCTGCTCGGCGCGCGAACGCTTCCGCTCGCGCGCCTGCTCCTCGGCGATGTTGAGGAAGCCGGTGCGGGTGCGGACCTTGAGGTCGGAGCGGCCCTTGACCTTCACCGTCAGCTTGACGAAGCGGCGGTTGCCCGAGTTCGCGTCGAAGGTCGAGTCGTCGGGCCGGTAGCCGATCAGGTAGTAGGCGCGCATGTCTTCGAGCGCGCGGCGGACCCCCTTGTTGAAGTCGTTCTGGTTGAAGAGCGTCTGGCCGCCCGTCTCGTGCGCGAGGTACCTGAGTCCGTTCTGCCCCTCGAACATCTCGGCGGCGCGCGCGCCGAGCACCTGGGCGCCGAGCTGGTCGGAGCGGATGCCGCCGACGCCCGTGAGCGCGCCGTCGGGGCCGCTGTTGCTGGGGCCCATCGGCGAGCCGCTGGTGTCGTCGGCCGCCGTCAGCCCCGCCGGCTGGAGGCCGCGCGTGTCGATGGCGTAGAAGACGACCGAGGCGCGGTTGGCGTTATCCACCAGCTTGCGCAGGGCGTCGAAGACGCGCTCGTCGCGCATCTGCGAGTTGTCGGCGGCCGAGGGGAAGATGAAGATGCCGTCGGAGAAGAGGACGACGGCCTTGCGGCCCGGCAGCTCGCGCAGGCCGCGCACGACGAAGTTGAGCGCGCCGACCGTGCCGACCGTCAGCAGCGAGTCGCGGAACTCGTTCAGGTTCTCGGTGCGGGTCCGGTCCATCACGGAGTCCGTCAGATCGTTGCTCGACAGGACGGCGCCGCCCGCCGCCGTCTCAAGGCTTGAGAGCGTGTTCACGTCGGTGAACGCGCCGAGGCGCAGGCCCGCGCGGGCGATGGGGCGGACGCGGTCGATGGCGGCGTAGAGCTGCTGCTTGTCGTGCGTGAACTGCTGGAGCGCCCCGATGCCGGCGCTCGTGCGGATGATGGCGACGAGGTCGCCGGGCTGCAACTGCTCGTCAACGTACTTGCGCAGCGAGTTCTTCGCCATGTTGATGCTCTCGACCGACATCCGCAGGTCGTCCACGACGAGGGCGATGGAGCGGTGGATATTCTCGGGCCGCAGCCTGCCGGCCGGCACCGGCACGGGCGGCAGCGACCTGTCCTTGTCCTTTTCCCTCTTCTCCGCCCGCGCCTCGCCGCCGGCCGGCGCGGGCGGCGAGGCGACGGAGACGAGAGAGAAGTTCGTTAT
>DATHBF010000164.1:0-11080 GCA_035296285.1 Pyrinomonadaceae bacterium
CGGTCCGCGCGCGCGCGTGCCGGACGGCGTTGTTGACGGCCTCCTGCCCGATGCGCAGGAGGTTGTTCTCTACGGCTTGCGGGAGCGGGCGGAAGGTGCCGCTCACCTGGAACTGCGTCTGCACGTCGGAGTCGGCGGTGAGGCGGCGCGTCATCTCGGCCAGGGCGGCGGGCAGGTCGCGCTCTTCGAGCGACTGCGAGCGCAGGTCCCAGACGTAGCGGCGGGCCTCGGCGATGCTGCTGCGGACGAGGCCGCGGGCGCGGTCGAGGTGCGCGCGCGCCGCCTCGCCCGAATTGTTCCAGAGGCGCGCGACGATTTCGAGCTGGACGGAGATGCCCAGAATCTCTTGGGCGAGGTTGTCGTGAATCTCGCGGGCGATGCGGTTGCGCTCGGCGAGGACGGCGTCGAAGCGCGCGCGGACCTGCCGGAGCCGCAGCGCGTAGAGCTGCCACGCGACGAGCGCGAGGCCGAGCGCGCAGAGGGCGAAGAACCAGTAGGTGCGATAGAAGTGCGGCCGGAGGGTGAAGGCGAACGCCGTTGGAGTCTCGCTCCAGACGCCGTCGTTGTTGCAGGCCACGACGCGGAAGGTGTACTCGCCGGGGCCGAGGTTCGTGTAGTAGGCGACGCGGCGGTCGCCGCCCTCGACCCAGTCCTTGTCGAAGCCTTCGAGCTTATACCTGTAGCGAACCTTCTCGGGCGCGAGGAAGCTCAGGCCCGCGTAGTGGAAGTCGAAGCGGCTGCTGCCGGGCGGGAGCACGGGACGCCCGCCGACGCGCTCGCCGTCAACGCGGACCTCTTCGACGACGACGGGCGGCGGCACGCTGTTGCGCGCGACCCTCTCGGGGTCAATCATGGCGACGCCCTTGATGGTCGTGAACCAGAGCTTGCCGTCGCGCCCGCGCCAGCCCGAGGGGTGGCCGCCGCCGCTGCACTCGCGCGTCGGCATCCCGTCGGCCGTGTCGTAGAGGACGGGGTGCAGGCCCGCCGCCCGGCCGGCCGCGAACTCGACCAGCTCCGACTTCGGGAGGCTGAAGATGCCCTTCTTGCAGCTCATCCAGAGGCGGCCCTCGGCGTCTTCGAGGATGCGGTAGACGGTGTCGTTCGGCAGGCCGTCGCGCGAGGTGAAGGCGTGGACCCGCCCGCCCTCAAGCAGGCCGAGCCCGCCGCCGTTCGTGCCGACCCAGACGCGCCCCTCGGCGTCGCCGTGGATGGCGATGACGGCGCTCTCGGGCAGACCGTCTTGAGACGTGTAGCCTGTGAAGTGCCCGTCGGCGAACTTGCTGAGGCCGCCGAGCGTGCCGACCCAGATGTTGCCGGCGGCGTCCTCGTAGATGGTGCCGACGAAGTCGCTGGTGAGACCTTCGCGCGTCGTGTAGGTGGTGAACTCGCCGCCCTCTTCGAGGCGGGCGAGGCCGCCGCGCGTGCCGACCCAGAGGCGGCCCTGCCGGTCCGCGTAGATGGAGCGGACGAAGTCGTTGGGCAGGCCGTCGGCGGACGTGAAAGTCTCGAAGCGGCCGGCGCGCATGCGACTGAGGCCGTCGGGCGTGCCGACCCAGAGGTCGCCCGCGGAGTCGGAGAAGAGCGCGAGGACGATGTTGCTCGGCAGTCCGTCGTTCGTCGTGTAGGTCTTGACGACCTGGCCGCCGCGCAGGAGGTTGAGGCCGGCGCCGTAGGTGCCCACCCACACGTCGCCCGCGGCCGTCTCGTAGATGGCTTTGACGAGGTCGCTGGTGAGACCTTCGCGCGTCGTGTAGGTGGTAAACTTCTTGGCCCGTAGCTGGTGGAGGCCGCCCGACTCCGTGCCGAGCCAGACGCTCCCCTCCCTGTCCACCTGAATCGAGAGGACGATGGCCTCGGCGAGCGCGTCCGGCGCGGAGAAGATTTTGAAGCGGCCGTCCCGGTGCAACGCCGCGCCCGCGGCCGTGCCGACCCAGAGGCCGCCGTCGGGCTCGGCGCGGAGCGAGATGACGCGGTCGTTCGGCAGACCTTCGAGCGTCGTGTAGTTCCTGAAGCGCCCCGCCTGGTAACAACTGAGCCCGGACGGCGTGCCGAGCCAGAGGCGGCCGTCGGGTCCGTGCTCGATGACGGAGACGCCGCCGGGCAGTCCGTCGTCGGTCGTGAAGTTGGTGAAGGTCTCGCCGTCGAACCTGCTCAAGCCCTCGGCCGTGCCGACCCAGACGGCGCTCGTCGCGCCCGACAGGTCTTCGGAGACGGCCTGCACGTTGTCGTCGGGGAGGCCGTCGCGCGTCGTCCATGACTTCCAAGCGTTGTCCTTGAAACGGCTGAGGCCCGAAGAGGTGGCGACCCAGACGGCGCCGTCGCGCGACTCGAAGGCGGAGACCACGTCGTTGCCGGCGAGGCCGTCCCTGGAGGTGAAGGTCGTCCAGTTCGAGCCGTCGAAGCGGGAGAGGCCGCCGGCCGTCGAGGCCCAGAGGAGGTTTCCGTTGCGCGTCACGAGCAGCGAGCGCACGTCGTTGCTGCGAAGCTCCGACGTGTTCTGGCGGTCGAAGACGGTGAAGCCGAGGCCGTCGAAACGCGCGACGCCCTCTTCGGTGGCGACCCAGACGTAGCCTCGGAAGTCCTGTACGACCGAGTGGACGGTGTTCTGCGGCAAACCCTGTTCGGTCTGCCAGGCGCGGCGGCTGAGCTGCCCCAGGTCGCCTTCGGGCGCGAGGGCGAGGGCACGCCCGGCGCACAGCAGGACGAGCGCGAGGAACGTCGGGCGGGCGCGGAGGCGACGAACGGGGGGGTTGCGTGACAGGCGCATCGGCGGCCGGGATTATAACCGAACCCGCCGCACGAGCGCCCGCCGTTGAACTTTAGCTCGCGGGTCGGTTAACGTATGAGCCGTGATGAGGAATTTCAAGTTGATGCCGGCGGCGCTTGTTTGCGCGCTGCTGTTTGCGGCGGTCGGCGCTTCGGCGGCCGTCTTCGCGGGGCGCTGGCGCGCGGCCACCGAGCAGGAGTTGCGGAGGGTTCTGCCGGCGCGCGCGCCCGTCATCAAGGAGAACATCGAGACGGAGTTCCGCACGGCGTCAGGCGTGACGGACGGGCGCGGCCGCTTCATCGCGGGCGTCGTCATGATCACGGCCGGCTACTCGGCCGAGGGGCTCTACTCGCACTACTTCGTCACGCAGGCGCCGCTGCGGGTCGGCGGCGTGAGCCTGCAACCGGGGCAGTACGTCTTCGGCTACAAGCGCGCGAGCGAAGAGACCATCCGCGTCAGCTTCTACAGGGCGGCGAGCGGCGAACCCGTCGGCGACGTGGACGGGCACCGCGGCAAGTCGAGCCTCGTCCGCTCGCTCCTCATCAGCCCGCCCGCCGCAGGCCGTGGCACCATCCGCATCGGCCGCTTCACGGTTGACTACAGAGTGGCGGAGTGAGGAGCCCCGGAAGGCTTCTTAACAACTCAATGCCGGCGCCCCGCGCCTTTTGATTTGATGGCCGGCGGGGGCGGCTTGAGGGCGGGCCTGCGCTTCAGAGCGCCCCACGTCGGGGGGCCGGGCGCGTGCGGCGTGCGGCCGTTCGCAATCATGGCCTCGGCGGTCTGGGCGTCAACGGCTCCCGAGAAGAGGTGGCCCTGGCCGTACTCGCATTGCATCGCCTTCAGCTCCGCCGACTGCTCTTCGGTCTCGACCCCCTCGGCCACCACACCCATCCGCAGGCTGTGCGCCATCGTCACAATCGCGTGCGCAATTTCGGCGTTCGACCCGTCCGGCCCGATGCGGCTGACGAACGAGCGGTCGATCTTGAGCGCGTCAATCGGGAAGCGGTGCAGGTAAGAGAGAGAAGAGTAGCCGGTGCCGAAGTCGTCGAGCTGCAACTCGACGCCGAGACTCTTGAGCCGCCCGAGCGAGCGCGTCACGTGGTCGGCGTCGCTCATCAGCACGCTCTCCGTTATCTCAAGCTTCAGGCACGCGGCGTCGAGGCACGACTCCTTCAAGACCTGCTCGACGTACTCGAACAGGTTCGGCGCCGAGAAGTGCCGGGCCGAGAGGTTGACGCTGATGCAGAGGGGCGACTCCGACGGGTAACGCTTCTGCCACGCGCGCGACTGCCGGCAGGCTTCGCGCAGCACCCAGCGGTCTATCTGGATGACGAGCCCCGTCTCCTCGGCGAGCGCGAGGAACTCTTCGGGGTGGAGCAGGCCGCGCTTCGGGTGGTGCCAGCGGACGAGCGCCTCGAAGCCCGTCAGCCGCCCCGTCTGAAGCGAGACGATGGGCTGGTAGTGCAGCCTGTACTCGCCCCGCTCGGCCGCCCGCCGCAGGTAGGTTTCGAGCCCGAGCAGCGCCTTCGCGCGGTTGTGCATCGTCGTGTCGAAGACCTTGAGCGAAGCCTTGCCGAGCGCCTTGGCGCCGTGCATGGCGGTGTTGGCGTCGCGCAGGATGTCCATCGCCCGCGCGTAGTCAAGCGCGCTGAGTGCGATGCCGATGCTGGCGGAGACGAAGACCTCGTGGCCGTCGAGGTCGAAGGGCAGGGCGAGCTGTTGCTGCACGCGCTCGGCCATGCGGAGGGCGTCGCCCGCGTCCTTCGTGTCGTCGAGCAGGACCGTGAACTCGTCGCCGCCGAGTCGCGCCACCGTGTCGCCCGAGCGCAGCGAAGCCTTCAGGCGCCGGCCCACCTCGATGAGCAGGCGGTCCCCGGCGAGATGGCCGAGTGAATCGTTGATGAGCTTGAAGCGGTCGAGGTCGAGGAAGAAGACGGCGAAGGCGTATTCCCTGTGCCGCTTGGCGCGCTCGATGGCCTGCTCAAGGCGGTCGGTGAAGAGCGCGCGGTTGGCGAGCCCAGTCAGCCCGTCGTGCAGGGCGTCGTGCAGCAATCGTTCTTCCGCCAGCTTCCGCTCGGTGATGTCGCGCGTCACCCTTGAGAAGCCGCGCAGGCCGCCGGCCTTGTCGCGCAGGGCGGTGGTGATGACGTTGGCCCAGAAGCGCGCGCCGTCCTTGCGCACGAGCCAGCCTTCCGTCTCGTGCCGGCCTTCGGCGGCCGCCGCCGCCAGCTCCTGCTGCGCCCTGCCGGCGCGCACGTCCTCGTCGGGGTAGAAGCGCGAGCAGTGTTGCCCCGTGATCTCGTCCGCGGCGTAACCCTTGATGCGCTCGGCGCCCTCGTTCCAGCTCGCGACGCGCCCCTCCGTGTCGAGCATGAAGATGGCGTAATCCCTGACGCCCTCGATGAGCAGGCGGAAGCGCTCTTCGGACTCGCGCAGGGCGTTCTCGTAACGCGCGCGCTCGGCCAGTCGCGCGACCTTGGCGACGAGCAGCATCGGGTCGTAGGGGGCTTCGAGGTAGTCGTCGGCGCCGGCCGTCAAGCCTTCGACGGCGCTGCCGTCGTCAACGCGCAGGGCGCTGACGAGCAGGACGGGGACGTTTTGCAGCTCGGCGTCGGAGCGCAGCAGCCGGCACAGCTCGATGCCGGAGACGCGCGGCATCATCACGTCGCTGACGACGAGCAGGGGGCGACGGCGCCGCGCCGCGTCGAAAGCCTCGGCGCCGTCGGCGGCCGTGAAAACCTGGTAGCCCGCCTTCTGGAGAAGCAGGCTCACCATCAATAATTTATCCGGGTTGTCGTCAACGACGAGGACACCCGGCTCGCTTACGCGAGTCATAAAAATCTCTCCAAGCCTAAGTCCGATGAGGGTCGGGGCCGACCACAGGCGGGCTGTTACCGATAATCCACGCCACGCCTTGAGAAAAACTTGAGTCCGGCTCTGGACATGGGAGCAAGCCGCGGGCCAGTCGCGCGGCGAAAAACTGGAAGTGGGCAGCCCCGATTCCAGTTTCACGCGGCGCGGCAGGCGCTTTGCAAAGCGCGTTTGTCTGAGGCTTTAAATGCCGCGCTAACCGCGGGCCGTAGGCTTTTGTCGGTGTATCGAGCCGGTACGCGGGCTATAAAATTTACACACAGCAGTTTCAACACGGAGGGCACAGAAGACACAGAGAAGAACTGATATGTCTTTCTCTGTGTCCTCTGTGCCCTCCGTGCCCTCCGTGTTAAACCTCGCGTCTGTCTACACTCATGTGAGAGGCGTCTAACGCGAACCTGCTACGAGCGTCGGCAGGGTCCGGGCGACGACGCGCGTGTTATAGCGTTCGATGTAATCCATGCGCGCTGCCGTCTTGGGATGGGGCGCGGCGTAAGGGTAGCTCTTCATCCCGTGGAAGGGCAGCGGCGCGAGCACGTCGGGGCTCGACGAGTGGATGTTCATCTCCTTGCTGAAGCCGTCGGCGTAGAGCAGGAAGGTGCGCGTCCAGCCGGCGGGAAGGGGCGGCAACGCCGAGGCGTCGAACGAGAGGCTTATCTCGTCGCCCGTGCGCGAGACGACGAAGATGTCGTCCGTCGTCTTCAACAACTCGCGCACGTCGCCCTCGCGCGTGTACCGGCCGGGGAAAGCCATCCACGGCGACTCCGAAGAGACCCGCGCGTAGTCGTACGTCAGCGGCTCGCGCCCGTCCGGCTTCAGCTCCGCGGAGAAGCCGCGCCAGCGCAGCTCGGCCCTCGAAGGGTCGAGCCGCGACAGGCGGACGGGCGTGTCGCCGGCCGCCGTCGCCACCTGCACCCGGTCCCAGTAGACGCGCATGTTCGTGACGACGCGCACCTCGCGGCTCGCGGAGAGAAACTTGTCCGTAAGGTCAACGACCAACGTCTGCGGGCGCCCGACGGGGAAGCCCATGTTCTCGATAACCGTCCGCCACTTCCCTTCCCTGTCTTTGACCTCCACGGCCGGCGGCCGCATCTGTAGCTCGCCGTGCGAGGCGGCCACGTTGTCGCTCGAAAAGGCGTAGTCCGTCCAGCCCGTCAAAAGGAGCAGCGTGCCGTTATCCCTTCCGAGGTCGAGCGTGAGCGCGTGCGGCTCGGCGTAGCCGCGGATGGGGGCGACCTTGAAGTCGTCGGGGTACGTGCGGTCGAGGCGCGCGACGCGGTCGAGCACGTCGTGGCCGTGTTCGTCGGCGGCGGCGACGGGCGCGCGCGCGCCTTTCACGGAGTAGAGCTTGAAGGCCGGCGGCGCGGCGCGCAGCCCCTCGTCCGGGTAGACCTCGAAGCCCGCGGGGTGCGCGACCGCCAGCAGTTGCAGGCGGTCAACGAAGAGGGCTTCTTCAAGCTCGTTCGTCACGCGAAGCTCGTAGCGGCCGTCCTTCGGCTTGAGCTGGTCGCCGCTGATGCGCACGTACTCGTCCGGGTCGGGCGTGTTGTAGAGGCCGGGCGCGACGAGGCCGCCCATCTCGCCGCCGCCCATGAAGTCGGTCACGAACTCGAACCGCTCGCCGTTCCAGGTGTAGAGGAACGGGCACGACGAGGGCTTGCGGTCAAGCTCCGTCACCTTCAGCGTGCCCGGCTCGACGCGCTCGCTCGGCCTGCCCGCGCCCTGCGACTGCGTCTCGGCCTGCACGACGCCCGAAGGCCAGAGGATGCGCACGGCATCGGCCGCCGCGCGCTGACCCAGCCCGAAGAGAACGTCGGCGGGCGCGGGCGACGGGCTCACCGAGTACGTTTCGAGCTTCTGCTGGAGGCTGCCCGCGCGCAGCTCTATCTTGGCCCCGACGCCGCTGCGGTTGCTCACCTTGCCCGCGAGCTGCACGCGGACGGAGCGGTTGCGGCTGCCGCCCTCGTTGCGAGAAACACTCAAACGCCCGCCGGCTTTGGCCTGAAGCCACGACCCGACGACCAGGTCCACGTCGCCGTCGCCGTCCAGGTCGCCCGACGCGAGCGCCATTTGCGCCGTCTCGTGTAAGCCGACGAGCAGGCCCCGCGAAGCCTTCTCGCTCACGTCGGCCCAGCCGTCGCCCGTGTTGCGGAGCACGCGCACGCCGCCGCCGCCCATCTGCCCGCTTGAAACCGTCAAGAGGTCGAGCAGCCCGTCATTGTCGTAATCGAGGAACTGCGCGGCCGTCGGCGTCGCCGACCCCGCCGGCGCAGGTGCCAGGCTGAAACGCCCTCTCCCGTCGCTCATCGCGAACTCGCCGCCGTCCGCGCGCCCGAAGTAGAAGTCGGTGAAGCCGTCCTTGTTCACGTCGCCCGCGGCGACCGCGGCGACCCCGCCTTTGAGTTCGAGGCCGGCCTCGGCGGCGACGTTGCGGAACGTGCCGTCGCGCAGGTTCTTCCAGAGCGCGGGCGGGCCTTCGGAGCCGACGACGAGCAGGTCAACGTCGCGCCGGTTGTCGTAGTCGGTCGGGACGACGGCCACCGCGCGGCCTTGCGGGGCGGTCAGCTTCGCCGCCGCCGTCACGTCGGCGAAAGTGCCGTCGCCGTTGTTACGCAGCAGCGTGCCGGGGGCCGAGAAGATGTCGAGGTCGCCGTCGTGGTCGCTGTCAACGAACGCCGCCGCGCCCGACGAGTTCTTACCGGCAGGGATGCGCGCGGCCGCCGTCGCGTCTTTGAAGCGCAGGCCGCCCTCGCCGCGGTAGAGGATGAGAGAGTCGGGGCCGACGATTAGAAGGTCCGGCTTCTCGTCGTTGTCGTAATCGCCAGCGACCGCGCCGAGCGCCGAGCCGGATGACAGGCCCGCTTGAGCGGTCACGTCAGCGAACTTGCCGCCGTCGTTGCGGAAGAGCTTCCGGCCGGCGGCGTTGAAGAGGTCGAGGTCGCCGTCCGCGTCGAAGTCGAAGAGCAAGGGGACGCCGGCCTCGCCGGCAGTCGGAAGGACCACCGTGGTCGCGTCGGCGAAAGAGACTTCGGGCGTGCGCTTGTCAACCACGTCCGATTCGGCGCCGGTCGAGGCGACGGCCTCGGCGTAGCGGCCCTGTTCGAGATAGTTCTGGCCGATGGTCGTCGCGGCCCCGCTCTGGCGCAGGGCCTGGAACTGCTGCATGAGGCGCTGCCCCTCGTCGCGCTGGCCCGAGCGCAGGAGCGCGGTGCCGAGGTTGTAGAGTGCCGTGCCGTTGTAAGGCTCTTCGGCGAGGGCGATGCGGAAGGCGGCGACCGCCTCGGGGTATTTACGCTGTTGCGCGTAGAGCTGGCCGAGCTGGACGTTGGCGCCCACGTCGCGCGCGTCCGTCTTGAGCACGCGCTGAAAGGCGGCGACGGCGTCCTCGACGCGGTTCTGCTGGCGGGCGAGGAGGCCGAGGATGTATTGAGGCTGCGGCGCGTTGGGGGCCGCGGCGGCGGCGGCCTCAGCCTCCTTCTGCGCGCCGGGCAGGTCGGGCACGTTGTAGAGCGCGATAGCGAGGTTGACGCGCGCCAGCGTCAGCTTCGGGTCCAGGGAGAGGGCGCGTCGGAACTGGTCGGCGCCCTCCTTGTGCTTGTACTGTTCGAGCAGCGCGACGCCGAGGTTGTTGGTGCGGTATGCGTCCTCACGGGAGCGGGCCGCGGGAGCTTGAGACGACGCCTCCCGGCTTCGCATGAAGGGAATCAGCGCGCACGCGGCGACGAGGACGATGATGAAGGCGGACCTGTAAGACTTCATAGGGCTCCCTGCTGGTTAAGAAACTATCTGAGCTGCGCGACCGGCGTCGGGGTCTGTGCGGGCGCGGCGCGGGCGAAGACGATGGGCTCGGCTTTGGTGATGCCCTGGCCTTCCTGGACGACGAGCGATTGGTTGGGCTTGACCTGCTGGAGCACCATCTTCTCGCCGCTCGGCCAGCCGATTTCGAGCGTGAAGGAGCGGTCGGTGCCGTCGGGTTTTCCGAGCCCGAGCGTGAGCGCCGTCTCGCTCTGCGAGGCGTAGCTTGAGCCGGTGCGGACGACGTTGCGCGTCTTGAAATTGCCCGCGCCCGTCAGCACGACGCGCGCCCCGACGGCGTCGCGGGCCGACTGCGTGCCGACGAGTTTAACTTTCAGCACGTCGTTCTGGTTGGCGTTGTCGTTACGGTAGAGGTGCGCGGGGCCGCCGTTGGCGGTGACGAGGAGGTCGAGGTCGCCGTCGTTGTCGTAGTCGCCGTAGGCGGCGCCGCGGCCGACGACGGCGCGGCCGAGGGCGCGGCCGACGCGCGGTGTCACCTCCTCGAACTTCTTGCGGCCGACGTTGCGGAAGAGGTGCGGCGGCTGCGCGTAGCGGACGCGGGGCTGGACCTTCTGGATGTCGTCGGAGACGTGGCCGTTGACGGCGAAGATGTCGAGCAGGCCGTCGAGGTCGTAGTCGAAGAAGAAGGTGGCGAAGGTCAAAGACTGCTCGGACATCTTGCCGATGCCGGAGGCGCGCGCCTCGTCGGTGAAGAGGCCGCCGCCGTCGTTGTGGTAGAGCGCCATGCTCTCGGAGGTGAAGTTGCCGATGACGAGGCTCTGGCGCCCCGAACCGTCGTAATCGGCGGCGTCAACGCCCATGCCGGCGCGCGCCGCGCCCGACTCGCCGAAGGCGACGCCGGCCGTCAGCGCCTCGTCCGTGAAGGTGCCGTTGCCGTTGTTCTTGTAGAGGCGGTTGGGCTCGGTGTCGTTGGCGACGAAGAGGTCCGTGAAGCCGTCGTCGTTGTAGTCGAGCAGGGCGACGCCGAGCGCCTTGCTCGTCGGGTCGCTCAGGCCGGCGCGCTGGGTGGCGTTCTCGAAGGTGCCGTTGCCGCGGTTGTGATAAAGGGTCGGGCTCTGGCCCTTGTACTTCTGCGGCGTGCAGTAGGACTTGTTCGCGCCGTCGAGCGTGCAGTGCACGTCCGTCTCGGGCGACCACTCGACGTAGTTGGCGACGAAGAGGTCTACACGGCCGTCGCGGTCGTAGTCGAAGAAGGCGGCGCTGGTGCCGAAGCCCGGGTCGCCGACCCCCGCGCGCGCCGTCACGTCCTGAAACTTGCCGTTGCCGAGATTTTTATAGAGCTTGTCGGGGCCGACGGCGGTGATGAAGATGTCCACCCAACCGTCGTTGTCGTAGTCGCCCGCGGCGCAGCCGATTCCGTAGAGGTTGGAGGCGAGGCCGGCCTCGCGCGTCACGTCGCGGAAGGTGCCGTCCTGGTTGTTGCGGTAGAGGGCCGAAGAAGTCGCGGGGCCTTTGCTCTCGGGCCAGCTCGTCGAGTTGACGAGGAGGATGTCGAGCCAGCCGTCGTTGTCGTAGTCGAGGAAGGCGGCGCCGGAGCCGATGGTCTCGGGCAGATATTTTTTGCCGGCCGCGCCGTTGTTGTGGCGGAAGCGGATGCCGGCCTCTGCGGTCACGTCGGTGAACTCG
>DATHBF010000165.1:0-6063 GCA_035296285.1 Pyrinomonadaceae bacterium
CGGCCCGCGTTTCAGAAGTTGAAGCGGAGGCCGAATTGAAGTTGGCGCGGGTTGGCGGCCGAGGTGAAGCCGAGCGGGTCGGTCGGCGCGGCGTTGCGGTTGCCGCGCGCGCGCTGGGAGGCGAGCGCGCGGAGCTGCTCCGTGGAAAGGCCGCCGACCACGTTATTGATGCCGGCGAGGTTCGTCCGGTTGAAGAGGTTGAAGCCCTCCAGCGTCAGCTCAAAGAACATCGTCTCCTTGAAGGGGAAGCGGCGGGCGAGGCGCGCGTCGAAGCTGTAGAAGGGCTCGCCCTGGCCCGTGTTGCGGCCGACCTGGAAGGGGCGGTCCGACTGCGAGCGGCCGTCGTTGTTGGCGTCGAAGCCGAGGAGCAGGTTGAAGGGGCGGCCCGAGCCGGCGGTGAAGATGGGCGAGAAGACCCAGTCGGAGAGCACACGGTCGGCGAACGAGTCGCCGCCGCGCGCGGGGCTTGAGAAGACGCCGCTGAAGACGGCGCGGTGGCGCTGGTCGAAGGCCGAGACGGCGCGGTCGGCCCGCACGTTCAAGGGGTTCTCGGCCGACCAGTCGCTGTTGAAGTCCGTCACCTCGTCGATGGACTTCGAGAGCGTGTAGTGGGCGTTGAGGCTGAAGTTGTCGGCGAAGCGGCGCTGCACGGAGATGGTGCCGGCGTGGTAGAAGGAGTTGGCCGACGACTCGTAGATGTTGTCCTGGAGGCGGAGCGGGTTGAGGAAGTCGGACGAGGCGGGCGTCCCCGTGCAGGTCGCGGGCACGGCGCCGAGGCGGAAGAAGCAGGGCTCGTCGGTGCCAGTGACGACGAGCGAGGACTTGAACTGGTTGATGTCGCGGTTGCGCGTCAGGTGCAGGCCGCGCGTGAAGAGGTAGCTGGTCTCAACCGAGATGCCCTTGCCCACGTCCTGCTGCCAGCCCGCGCTGGCCTGGTAGGTGGTCGGCGTCTCGTAGTTCGGCTCGACGCGGAAGCGGACTTCGAGCGGTGCGCCGGGGCGCGGCGTGATGCCGAGCGGCGCGAGGTCGGAAGCGCGGATGGTGCGCGAGCCGATGACGCCCGCCCCGAGCAGCGTCTGGTAGACGGCGAAGGACGAGGGCACGCCGAGCGGGGCCGAGGTGGCCGTCGAGAGGACGATGTTGATGGGGTCGCCGGGGATGCCGCTGAGGGTCTTGGTGACGTTGGCGACCGAGTAGATGGTGTAGCCGGTGAAGATGCCGGCGCCGCCGCGGATGACCGTCTTGCCGGAGGCCGTGGGCGACCAGGAGAAGCCGGCGCGCGGCTGGAAGTCGTCCGTGTCGAGCGGCATGTAGAAGGGCTCGTCGCTGATGGAGTAGCGCAGCCCGTAGGTGAAGGTCAGGTTGGGCCTGACCTTCCAGGTGTCCTGCCCGAAGAGCGCGTAGCGGTAGGTGAATGAGTTGACCTCCGACGCGCCGAAGCCCTGCTGGTAGACGATGGGCAGGTTCAGGTTGAAGGCTTGCAGGGCGTTGATGGGCGTGTTGATGTCGGCGAGGAGCTGCGCGCGCTGGTTGGCGTCCGGGACGTTGACGGGGTTGTTGATGTAGCCGCGCAGGGCCGTGAGCGTCGCGGCCGGGATGATGTTGGCGAGCGGGATGTTGGGGCCGAAGTTGAAGCGGCCGCCGAAGAAGGTCTCGTTGTTGGAGGACACGTCGGAGGCGAGGAACGAGCCGCCGAACTTGAGCGTGTGGTTGCCGCGGACGTGCGAGACGTTGTCGATGATGTCGTAGTCGCGCTGGATGGTGGCCGAGGGGAGGAAGATGTCGCGCCCGAAGAAGCCGAAGCCCTCGATGTTGAACTCGGGGCCGGCGGGGTCGTTCGGGATCACGTCGAAGTCGAAGTAGCGGTACTGCGCCTTCAGCTCGTTGACGGTGGTGTTGGTGAACTGGTGGTTCTCGGAGAAGAGGACGCCGCCGTTGAAGGTGTCGATCAGTCGGCCGCGCGAGACGGCCGTCAGGGCGCCGGCCGCCTGGTTCTCGAACGATGAGTCGTTGAGGCTGAAGCGGAGGTAGGCGCTGTCGCGCTCGCTGAAGACGTGGTCGAGGCGCGCGCCGAAGGTGGTCTGCTGCGACTCGAAGGGGAACTGCCCGCTGGCCGAGTTGAAGAGGTTGACGGTGCGCGGGAAGTTGGCCGTCGTGGTCGTCAGCGTGGCGTTCAGGCTGGTGCCGAGCGCGGCGAAGGGCGTCCCCGGCAGGAAGGCGAAGAGGCGGCGCTGCGAGTCGGTGGTCTGGAAGATGCGCGGGTTCTGGAGGAGGTTGACGAAGGTCGTCTCGTCCTGCGTGAAGCGCTCGACGGAGGTGAAGAAGAAGGTCTTGTCCTGCTTGACGGGGCCGCCCAAAGAGCCGCCGTACTGCTGGCGGCTGAAGGGCGACTTGTTAGCCGGGTTGAAGTCGAAGGGGTTGCGCGCGTCGAAACGCTCGTCGCGGAAGAGGCCGAAGACGCTGCCGCTCCAGCGGTTCGAGCCCGACTTCGAGACGATGTTGACGATGCCGCCGGAGGAGCCGCCGAACTCCGCGTTGTAGCTGTTGCGAAGGACTTGGAACTCCTGCACGCCCTCTTGGTTGATGGTCGTCTCGACGCCGCCCGAGACGGTGTTGGTGCTGCCGCCGTCCACGGCGACGAGGTTGCCGCGGCCGTTGTTGCCGCCGAAGGAGAGGCCGGAGTTGGGCGTCTGCGCGACGCGGAAGTCGGAGGCGTCGGCGATGTTGTCGGCGTCAGAGACGCCGGGCGTCAGCAGCGCGTAGTCGAGGTAGTTGCGGCGGCTGATGGGGAGGTTCGTGATCTGTGTGACGCCGATGACGGAGGACTGCTGCGTGCGGTCGGTGTCAACCACCTCGCCGCCGGCCACCACGTCCACCGTCTCCTTGAGGCCGCCCGCGCTCAACTGAACGGGGAGGTTGGCCTGCTGGCCGACCGTCAGCTCGACGCGCGTCGTGCCGGGCGCGAAGCCGCCCGACGCCGCCACCTTCAGCTCGTAGGAGCTTGGCAGGAGGTTGAGGAAGACGTAGTTGCCCTCGGCGTCGGTGTTGGTCGTGCGGCTGTTGCCCTTGTTGAGGTCGGTGATGGTGACGGCGGCGTTGGGGACGGCCGCGCCGTTCACGTCCGTGACCTGGCCGCGCAGCTCCGCGGTCGAGCTCGACGCCTGCGAGAAGGCTGGGGAGACTCCGGCGGCGCACGAGACGACGGCCGCCAACAAGAAACGAGTCAGGCTTCTCATTGCAGTTGATCTCCTTGGTTAGCAGCGAAGTGGTGACGGCCGGGGCAGCCGGGGCACGGGGCGCGAGCGTCGGCGAGGTCCGCGGCGCAATCTTTTAAAGAAACCTGTAGGGAGTGGGCTGCGGCCCTTGGACCGAGCGTGTGGCTACCGAACGGTCGGTAACGTAACACCGGGTCTTTTAAACGTCAAGCTTTTGTTGCCGGCCGGAACATAAGCCCGCCGATAGACAAACGGGGGCGCGGCTGTATAATGCCCCCGTCCCCCGCGCGAAGCCCCCCTTGGTCTCTTCCCATCTTTTAACTCCGGACAACTCTGCCTATGCCCCGGCAACCCCCGCAAGGGTCTCCGCCCGACACGAAGCCCGAGAGCGGACCGCTCGCGCCTATGATGACGGGCGACATGGCCCAGAGGTGGCTGGCCGCCATCATCGAGTCGGCCGACGACGCCATCATCAGCAAGACGCTCGACAGCATCATCACCAGTTGGAACAGCGGCGCGCAGCGCATCTTCGGCTACACGGCCGAGGAGGCCGTCGGCAAGTCCATCACCATCCTCATCCCGCCCGACCACGAAGACGAGGAGCCGGCCATCCTCGAACGTCTCCGGCGCGGCGAGCGCATCGAGCATTACGAGACCGTGCGCGTCCGCAAGGACGGCGCCCTCCTCGACATCTCGCTGACGGTCTCGCCGATATACGGCCCCGACGGGAATGTCATCGGCGCCTCGAAGGTCGCGCGCGACATCACGGAGCGGCGGCGGGCGCAGCGCGCGCTCGACGAGGCGGCGGCGCGCTTAGGGCTTGCGATGTCGGCCGCACGCCTCGGCGACTGGAGCTGGGACGCGGCGAACGACGCGGTCAACATGTCCGACGAGGCCGCGAACATCTTCGGCCTCCCGCCGGCCTCGGACATTACCTGGACCGAGTTGCGCGGGCTGCTCCACGAGGAGGACCGCGAGCCGGCGCGCGTCGCCGTCGAGCGGTCGCTCGAAGAGCGCAACGACTACGACATCGAGTACCGCGTGACGACGCCCGGCGGGTCGTCCCGCTGGGTCCTGGCACGCGGGCGGGGGATTTACGACGAGGAGGGGCGCGTCCTCGGCATGCTCGGCGTCGTGCAGGACATCACCGAGCGGAAGCGGACCGAGGTGGCTTTGCGCGAGCAGACGGAGGCGCTCGGCATCATTAACCAGCTCGGCCGGATGGTCTCTGCCGAGCTGGACCTGCACAAGATCGTCCAGGCCGTGACCGACGCCGCGACCGAGCTGACGGGCGCGCGCTTCGGCTCCTTCTTCTACAACGTGCTCGACGAGCGCGGCGCCTCCTACATGCTCTACACGCTGTCGGGCGTGCCGCGCGAGGCGTTCTCGCACTTCCCGATGCCGCGCGCCACGGACCTCTTCGGCCCCACCTTCCGCGGCGAGGGCGTGCTGAGGATTGACGACGTGAAGCGCGACCCGCGCTACGGCAAGTGGTCGCCTTACTTCGGGATGCCGGAAGGCCACCTCCCCGTGACGAGCTACCTGTCCGTGCCCGTCATCTCGCGCTCCGGCGAGGTCATGGGCGGGCTCTTCTTCGGCCACCCGGAGGGCGGAGTCTTCACGGCGCGGCACGAGCAGATAGTGGTCGGGCTGGCGTCTCAGGCTTCGGTCGCGATGGACAACGCGAGGCTCTACGAGGCGGCGCAGCGCGCCCGCGCCGAGGCCGAGGCGGCGGCGGCCGAGAACGAAAGGCTCTACAGGGAGGCGCGCGATTCGAGCCGGCTGAAGGACGAGTTTCTCGCCACCGTCTCGCACGAGTTGCGCACGCCCCTGACCGCCATCCTCGGCTGGGCGCACATGCTGCGGGCCGGCCAGTTCGACCCGGACTCGTCCGCCAAGGCTTTCGAGACCATCGAGCGCAACGCGCGCGCGCAGTCGCAACTGATAGACGACCTGCTCGACGTGTCGCGCATCATCACCGGCAAGCTCCGCATAGACGTGCGGCCCGTTGACCCGAACTCCTTCATCGAGGCGGCGGTCGAGGCCGTCAGGCCCGCCGCCGAAGCCAAGGGCATCCGCCTGCAAAAGGTGATGGACACGGGCGTCGTCTCCGTCTCGGGCGACCCGGTCCGCCTCCAGCAGATCGTCTGGAACCTTCTGTCGAACGCAATCAAGTTCACGCCCAAGGGCGGGCGCGTGCAGGTCAGGCTTGAGCGCGTGAACTCGCACGTCGAGATAACGGTCAGCGACACCGGGACGGGCATCTCGCCGGAGTTCCTGCCGCACGTCTTCGACCGCTTCCGGCAGGCCGACCAGCGCACGACACGCGTGCACGGCGGGCTCGGCCTCGGCCTCTCAATCGTCCGCCACCTCGTCGAGCTGCACGGCGGGACCGTCCGCGCCGAGAGCGGGGGCGACGGGCAAGGCTCGACCTTCAGGGTGCTGCTCCCGGTGGCGCCGGTCTATCAGTCGGATGAGTCGGGCGCGCGAGTCCACCCCGCGGCGAGGGAGACGCTGCCGACTTACGAGTGCCCCGAAAGGCTCGACGGGGTGAGGGTGCTCGTCATCGACGACGAGCAGGACACGCGCGAACTGCTGCGCTTCGGGCTCGCCCAGTGCGGCGCGGTCGTGACGCTCGGCGGCTCGGCCGACGAAGCCCTTGAGGCGATGCGCGCGACGACGCCCGACCTGATCATCAGCGACATCGGCATGCCGGGCGTGGACGGCTACGAGTTGATGAGGCGGATACGCGCCCTGCCGGCCGGGCGCGGCGGGAGGGTGCCGGCCGTGGCGCTGACGGCTTACGCGAGGACGGAGGACCGGATGCAGGCGCTCCGCTCCGGCTACC
>DATHBF010000166.1:0-2088 GCA_035296285.1 Pyrinomonadaceae bacterium
GGCGTCTTCTCCGACTACCCGGCGCGGCAGCACGGAGTCATCCACGCGTGGTTCTTCTACGTCCACAAGCGCGCGGGAGGTTGGAGCGCGCTGACGACCTACGGCCGCAACGGCGGCATGGACGGCTACGTCGCCGCCTACGCCTACCGCAAGGGCAGATACGTCGTGACCTTCGAACGCCCGGATGAGGGCTACTACCAACACCCGCACCCGTTCCTGGAGCGGATGGGCCTCCCCCACTGCCCCTGACCCGAACCTTCCCGTCCTACCTCACCCAGTTGACGCGGCTGTCGAAGTAGTCGGGGGAGCGGTCGGGGTGGCGCGCGTGGAACTCTTCGTAGCGGGCGAGGAGCTGTCGGTAGCGGCGCTCGGAGGAGGGCAGCGGCCTGTGCGGTATCACTTGCAGGTGGCGCTCGACCTTCCAGACGTTGCGCGGCGAGAAGCGCCAGTCGTAGCCGCCCAGCTCGTACATGCTCGCCAGCCCGTAGCCGGTGAGGCGCGCCGTCGTGTCCACGTAGGGCTCGAAGTAGCTGTAGGCGAGGTGGCGCAGGGAGCGGAAGACGGGGCGGCGTCCGTGCAGCCCGAGGTCGCGCGAGCGCGCCACGGAGCCCCAGCGCCCCGCCCGGCGGTAGACGAAGACGACGTGGTCGAGCTTGTCCTGCGACTCTAAAGACATCAGCAGCGGCGGGTAGCCGTGCTGTTCGAGGATGACGGCGGCCGTCAGCGCCGCCTCCAGGCAGTGGGCCTCGCCCCTGCGGATGACGCCGCGGAAGGTGCGCAGCGTCGGCCCCAGCCGCTCGCGGTTGTACGCGAGGCCGGACAAGAATTTTTGGACGCGCGCGGGGGTGCCGTGCGACCGGACGACTTCCCACTCGCGCCCCGTAAAAGCCTCCCTCCCGGGCCTCTCCGCCATCCACCCAGCAATAGCAGATGCGGCCGGCAAAAGGCAACGCGGCCGCGCTGCGTACTTGAAATGGGCGGCACCTTGATGTAAGACTTAGGGCGGGCAAAATCCCACAGCAGGTTTTGTAGACGGACTCACGCCCCCGACAGGCGGTGCGTCACAATCATTTGTTCGGTCCAGCAGGGTAAATTTCGTGAGCAGCAAAGGTTCCACCTCCTCCAAGAAACCGTTGACGCGCGCCGAGCAGGAGGTGCAGTCGGGGGCCGAGCGCCTGACGGTCCAGATTAACGACGCGCTGGCGGTCGTCGCCGTCCGCTCGCGCGAGGAGGGCGGCGAGCTCGAAGCCGTGGCCGAGCGGCTGGAGCGGGCCGCGCGCGACCTGGCCGTCGCGCTGCGCGAGCTGTCCGAAGAGCGCGGGAGGCGGGACGAGTAGTCGAGCCCGCAACTGTCCCCGGCTCCCATCGAAGGCTTTTCTCGGGAGCGCCCCCGCGGACTTCCAAAGTCGCTCCGTCGGGCTCGCGCTCCCCTCGTGTGTCGGGCTTCGATTTGTTCGCACCGCCAACAAAGGAATAACGTGAACCGTGAATCGTCAATCGTTAAAGTAAGGCTTCTTTCCATTCACGATTCACGATTGACGGCTTTTTCTAAGGAGTAAATATGACCGCCACCAAGCAGCGCGCGTCCGTCGAGCACGGGCGCCGGCGCGCGGCCGCGGGGCTCGACGCCCACGGCATCAAGTCTCCCGCCAACGTCTACTGGAATCTCAACACGCCCGAGCTGTACGAGATCGTGGCCCGGCGCGGCGAGGGCCTCGTCTCGGCCCACGGCGCCCTCCTCGTTGACACGGGCGAGCACACGGGCCGAGCCGCCAAGGACAAGGCCATCGTCCGCGAGCCTTCGTCCGAGGACAGGGTCTTCTGGGGCGAGGTCAACAAGGAGTTCTCGCAGGAGCAGTTCGACGCCTTGCGCGAGCGCATGATGCGCCACGCCGACGGCCGCGACCTCTTCGTCCAGGACACCTACGCCGGGGCCGACCCGCGCTACCGCCTCCCCGTCCGCGTCATCACCGAGCTGGCCTGGCACTCGCTCTTCGCGCGCACCATGTTCATCAACGACGACGCGGGCGCGTCGAGGCACGAGCCCGAGTTCACAGTCGTCAACATCCCCAGCTTCAAGGCCGACCC
>DATHBF010000167.1:0-11844 GCA_035296285.1 Pyrinomonadaceae bacterium
GCGGCGCGAGATGTTCGAGTTCTCCGACAACGACCCGACCGTCCCCTGCATCGTCGAGGACGGCCGCTACGTCCAATCGGGCTGGGGCGAACCGCCCCGCGGTTGAACGGTTCACGACTGAGCCGGCCGTGAGCCGGCACACTCAACTAGCCAGCAGTCAGTAGACAGTAGAAGAGCGCGAGGGCGTTTGCTGCCTACTCCCAACAATGATCGGCCGCACCCTCCTCAACTACCGCATCACGGAGAAGCTCGGCGCGGGCGGGCAGGGCACGGTCTACAAGGCCCTCGACGAGCGCCTCGGCCGCGCCGTCGTCATCAAAGTCCTGTCGCCGGAGCTGACGGCCCGCGCCGTCAACCTCAAGCGCTTCGAGCGCGAGGCGAGGCTCGCCTCCTCCTTAGACCACCCGAACATCTGCACCATCTTCGGCCTGCACGAGCAGGACGGGCTCCACTTCATCGCCATGCAGTTCGTTGACGGCCGCAACGTCCGCGAGCTCGTGGGCGGCCGCCCGCTCGCCCTGGAGAGCGCCCTCTCCATCGCCCACCAGGTCGCCGACGCCCTCGCCGCCGCGCACGACCGCGGCGTCATCCACCGCGACATCAAGGCCGGCAACGTCATGGTCACGGCCTCCGGCCACGCCAAGGTCCTGGACTTCGGCCTCGCCAAGCTGATGGACGAGGGCAAGCAGGAAGGCCCGGCCGACGCGCACCTCACCGAACTCGGCATCCCCTACGGCACGGCCACCTACGCCGCGCCCGAGCAGGCGGCCGGCGGGCGCGTTGACCACCGCGCCGACATCTTCTCTACGGGCGTGCTGCTCTACGAGATGCTGGCCGGCACATGGCCCTTCCGCGGCCAGACCACGGTCGAGGTCCGCTACGCCGTCATGCACGACACGCCGGACCCCGTCGCCGAGGTCCGCGACGACAACCCGCCCGCCGTCGTCCAGCAGATACTCGACCGCGCCATGCAGAAGCGGGCCGACGACCGCTACCAGCGCATCGCCGAGATGCGCGACGACCTGCGCGCCGCGCTGCGCGAGGCCATCGCCGCTTCGGGCAGGTCGGAGGCGGCCGGGCCCGTCGAGGCCGTGCCGTTCTCGGCGCCGCCGCGCCACCAGCACCCCGAGGGCGGCGGCATCGGCCACACCTTCCGCCGCTGGTGGCGGAGCCTGCGCGGCGCCGAGGCGCAGCCGACCTCGCTCCCGCCGGCCACGCGCCGCACGCAAGGCGCGGCTGGCACCTCCACCTCGCCCTCGCAACACCCCTCGTCCGCGCCGCACGTCAGCCAGTTCGAGACGGAGAAGTCAATCGCCATCCTCCCCTTCCGCAACCTCTCGAACGACCGCGAGGCGAGCTTCTACGAGTTCTCGCTGGCCGACGCCGTGACGACGGAGCTGGCGCGCGTCCGCTCGCTCATCGTCCGCCCCTCGTCGCTGATAGTTAAGTATCAGGGCCGCGACGTTGACCCGCGTGACGCCGGCCGCGAGCTCGGCGTCAGCGCCGTCCTCTCCGCCAGCTTCCTCCGCTCGGGCGGCAACCTCCGCGTCAACGCCCAGCTCATAGACGTTGAGCGCGGCGACCTGCTCTGGAGCGACCGCATAGACGCCTCGGCCGAGGACATCATCGCGCTGCAAGACACCATCGCGCAGCGCATCGCGCAGGGCGTCGGCGTTGACCACAAGGCCGGCCAGACGACCGACGTGCCCGCCCCCGCGATCCGCACGCAGAACCCGCACGCCTACGAGGAGTACCTGAAGGGCCGCGACTTCTTCGCCAAGTTCCTCTTCCACACCCTGGAGCCCGGGGACTGCGACCGCGCCGTCGAACACTTCCAGCGCGCCATCCGCCTCGACCCCGACTTTGCCCTCGCGCACAGCGGCCTCGGCGCCTGCTTCGCCAACCGCGTCCTGAAGGGACTCGGCGGCGCCGACGACTACGAGCTGGCCGAGAACGCCTTCATCCGCGCCCTGGAGCTGGACCCGCACGTCGTCGAGGCGCGCGTCCTGATGGTCTTCATCTACCTGGCGCGCGGCGAGAAGCACAAGGCGCGCGCCGAGGTCGCGCACCTGGCGCGCACGGCCCCGAACGAGCCGGCCGTCTACTTCGTCAAGGCCGCCCTGCACCGCCTCGACGGCGAATACGATAGAGCCTTGCGCTCCTTCGACAAGCTCGCGCGGCTCGACCCGGCCGCCCGCGTCGTCGTCAGCTACAACCGCGCCCGCGTCCTCATGTACGAGCACCGCCTCGACGACGCCCTGCTCGAACTCGACCAGGGCGCGCGCATCGAGCCCGACCACCCGCTCGTCAAGACCTTCCGCGCCGTCGTCCTCGGCCGCCGCGGTCAGGTGGACGAGGCCGTTAAGATTTTGAGCGGCGTGCTCGAAGAGCACCCCCAGATGGACGGCATCCGGCCCCTGCTCGCGCAGCAGCTCATCAAGCAGGGGCGCGCAGACGAGGCCCGCGCGCAGCTCACAGACCGCGTGCGCGACGCGGCGGCCGCCGACCACGACATCGCCTACTGGCTCGCCACCACCTACGCCATGCTCGGCCAGCGCGACGACGCCTTCCTCTGGCTCGCGCGCGCCATCGACCTCGGCAACGAGAATCGCATCTGGTTCGAGTCCGACCCGAACTGGGAGGCGCTGCGCGAAGACCCCCGCTTCCCCGAGCTGATGCGCCGCATAGACGACGACCGGCGCGACCCCGCCTCGCGCCCCCAGCAGACCCTGACCGAGACGCCCGACGCCTCAGCCGCCGCCGGGCGCTCCACCACCGACCCCGACGCCTACGAAGAATACCTCCGCGGCCGCGACGCCGAGGGGCGCTTCATCTACCACACGCTCGCGCGCGAGGACTCGGACGCGGCGGTCGCACACTTCAAGCGCGCGACCGAATTGGACCCCAACTTCGCGCTCGCCCTCTGCGCCCTCGGCGGCGCCTACGCCAACCGCGTCATCAAGGGCTTCGGCGACGCCGAAGACTACGGGCGCGCCGAGGACGCCTTCCGCCGCGCCCTCGCTATCGACCCGAAGTCGCTGGAGGCGCGCCTCCACATGGTCTTCATCCTGCTCGCGCGCGGCGAGAAGCAGCAGGCGCGCGAGTGGGCCGAGAGGATGCGGCAGGAGTCGCCCGACGAGGTCGGCGTGCAGTTCGTCTGCGCCACCCTCGCCCGGCTCGAAGGGCGCTACGAAGACGCCCTCGAAGGCTTCGGCCGGATGGTCAAGATCAACCCGGCCGAGCGCGTCGTCGTCAGCTACAACCGCGCCCGCGTCCTCATGTACCAGGGCCGCCACGACGACGCGCTGGCCGAGCTGGACCTCGGCGCCGCGATGGAGCCGAACCACCCGCTCGTTAAGACCTTCCGCGCCGTGGTGTGCGCCCGCCGCGGCGACCACGAGGCGGCGATCAAGATCATCCGCGAAGTCCTCGGCCGCCACCCCGGCATGGACGGGGTGCGCCCCCTGCTCGCGCAGTTCCTCGTCCGCGCGGGCGACCCCGAGGAGGCGCGCGCCGAGCTGACCGAACACGTCCGCGAGGCGGCGGCGGCCGACCACGACGTGGCCTACTGGCTCGCCACCGCCTACGCCATGCTCGGCGAGCGCGGCGAGGCCCTCGACTGGCTGGAGCGCGCCATCAGGCTCGGCAACGAGAACCGGCCCTGGTTCGAGTCCGACCCGAACTGGGAACCCTTGCACGACGACCCCCGCTTCAAAGAACTGATGCGCGGCATTAACAACCCGCGCGACCGAGCACACGAAGCCCGACAGCAGTAAACCGTCAAGGGGGAATCTCGTCAATCGTCAAGCGTGAACGGGAGCGCCGCTTCTTTCGATTCACGCTTGACGGTTCACGGTTGACAGGTGCGGAGGCTGCCCGTGAGCACCTTCGTCGTCGGCGACATCCACGGCCGCCGCTCTCAGCTCAGGCGCTTGCTCGACATGCTGCCGCGCGAACCGGCGCGCGACACACTCGTCCTGCTCGGTGACCTCATCGACCGCGGCGAAGACGTGCCCGGCACCGTCGCCGACGTGATGGAGCTGCGCGAGCAGTCGCCCGATGGCCGCGTCGTCATCCTGCGCGGCAACCACGAGCAGATGCTCCTCGACTTCCTCGCCGACGGCCACCCGCTCTGGCTCCACCCGGCGGTGGGGAGCGGCGAGACCTTCGAGCAGTACACCTCCGACCCCTTGGGCGACGAGCTGCGCTCCTGGTGGGAGGAGGCGCAGCGCCGGCTCTCGGACTCTTTGCCGCCCGCGCACGTCGAATTCTTCCGCTCGCTCCCGCTCTTTTACGAGGACGAGCACGCCTTCTACGTCCACGCCGGCCTCGACGGCGAGAAGCACCCGCGCGAGACCGACTCGCGCCACCTCCTCTGGACGCGCAACCCCGACTTCTACAAACACTACTACGGCAAGCCCTGCGTCTTCGGCCACACGCCGACGCCGCTCCTCCCGCTCCTCGGGCGCATCGGCCGCCACGGCATCTACATCGCCCACAGCGCCATCGGCATCGACACCGGCTACGACTACGTCTCGCCGCTCAGTTGCCTCCAGCTCCCCGACTTCAACCTCTACCAGACCTTCGCCGACGGCCGCACCGCCACCTTCCACATCACCACCCTCATCCCCAAACCCTTCCACGACTACCAGCGCGACGCCGCGCGCGGCGGCAAGGCGATCGCGGAGGAGCCCCCGCATTGAAAGGTGAGTGATGGACGAGGTCGCGAAGTACAACGTCGAACGCTGGCGCGCGATGGTCGAATCCGGGGCGCTCTACACGCGACCGCTGCTGGATTTGGACGCCGGGTCGGCGCGGGCGCTCGCGGACGGGCGCGGCTGGCTGGGCGACCTCGCCGGCCGGCGCGTGCTCTGTCTGGCCGGCGGCGGCGGGAAGGAGTCGGCCGCCTTCGCGCTCCTGGGCGCGCGCGTGACCGTGCTCGACCTGTCCGCGGAGCAGCTTGAGCAGGACCGCCGGGCGGCCGTCCATTACGGCCTTGAGGTCGAGACTTTGCCGGGCGACATGCGCGACCTCTCGGCCCTCCACGGCAGGGGGTTCGACGTGGTCGCCCACTCCTACTCCATAAACTTCGTGCCCGACGCCCGCGCCGTCTTCCGCGAGGTGGCGCGCGTCATCCGCCGCGGCGGCCTCTACCGCTTCATGTGCGCCAACCCGTTCTTCCTGGGCCTTTCGACGCGCGACTGGGACGGGCGCGGCTACAGTCTGAAGCAGCCTTACGTGGAAGGCGCGGAGGTGACGGGCGTTGACGAGGAGTGGGTCTTCACGAACCCGCCCGACGAGTCGGCCCGCCCCGCGCCCTCGCGCGAATACCGCCACGGCCTCGGCTCAATCGTCGGCGGCCTTGCCGACTCGGGCTTCCGCATCTTGCGCGCCTCCGAAGACGAGAGCATCGACCTCGAACCCGAAGCCGAGCCCGGCACCTGGGACCACTTCGTCTCCGTCGCCCGCCCCTGGCTCACCTTCCTCGCCCGCCACGACCCCGACGCCTGACACCCGCCAACCCTCTCACCCCGTCCGCTTCAGCTTGCCCGTCCGCTTGGCCCATCGCTCGACGAAGGCGAAGACGTAGAGGCCGAGCGGGATCATGACGACGCCCATGACGGCGAGGACCGTCAGCTCGTAGGTGACGGCCGAGAGCGGCGCGCCGTCGGCCATCTCCGCGCCCTCGATGCCGATGAGCTTGCGGCTGGCCGAGAGCGCGTAGGTCGCGGGCGAGACGGCCGCCAGGGGTTGGAGCCAGCCGGGCAAAACTTCCACGGGGTAGTAGACGCCCGAGACGAGCAGCAGTATCCCCTGGAAGATGTTCGTCGCCTCGGCGCCGCGCTCGGGCGAGAGCACGGGCAGCGCCGCCGCCATCAGCCCGAGCCCCATGAAGGCCAGGCTGCTGACGACGAGGACGACGAGCGCGCCCCACAGGTTCGCGCGCGACAGGTCGAGGTCTATGAAGAGCATCAGCCCGCCGAGGATGATGAAGCTGCGCACGACGCTGTAGATGAGGTTGTAGAAGCTTATGCCCGCCAGGTGCGTCAGGCGCGAGACGGGCGCCATGAAGGTGTACTCCAGCGTCCCCTCCCACCGCTCGTAGGTGATGGAGTTGGCTATCTCCTGGAAGAGCAGCGACAGGAAGTTCCACAGCAGCACGCCCACCAGCAGCGTCAGCGTCAGCCGGCGGTCGCCGGCCGCCACCCCGATGAGCGCGATGGTCGCCGAGTTCACCACCGCGTAGAAGGTGAAGACCACGACCCAGGACATGTAGCGCCGCGTCAGGTGGTAGTCGCGGAAGACGAAGGCCCACGTCTGCCTGAGTATCTGTTCCATGACTTTATGCCCCCACGGCCTCGGCGTCGGGCGTCGCGCCCCGCGCCTTGCCGCTCTCGCCGTCTTCCAGCTTCTCGCCCGCCAGCGCGATGAAGGCGTCGTCGAGCGATTCCGAGTTCGAGAGCTTCTTCAGCTCGTCGGCCGTGCCCTCGGCCACGAGCCGGCCCTTGGCGATGAAGCCGATGCGCGGGCAGAGCCTCTCGGTCTCGGCCATGTCGTGCGAGGTCAGGAGGATGGTCGTGCCGTGCTCGCTCCGCAGGTTCTCTAAGAAGGTCTGCACGTCGCGCTTGCTCTTCGGGTCTAATCCGGTCGTCGGCTCGTCGAGGAGCAGCAGCGGCGGGTTCACCAGCAGGGCGCGCGTGATGGCGACCTTCTGCTGCATCCCGCGGCTCATCTCTTCGAGCGGGTCCGTGAACTTCTCGCCTTCGAGCCCGAGGGCTTCGAGGATTTCGAGCGCGCGCCGCTCGGCCGGCCCCTTCTCCATACCGTAGAGGTAGGCCGAGTAGAGCAGGTTCTCGCGCGCCGAGAGCTTCTTGTAGAAGGCCGCGTCCACGCTCACGCGCCCGATCTTCGAGCGCACCGCGCGCTCCTCGCCGGGGATGCGGTGGCCGAGCAGCCAGACCTCGCCCGCGTCGGGCACCAGCAGGGTGGAGAGCACGCGGATGAGCGTTGACTTGCCCGAGCCGTTCGGCCCGAGCAGCCCGTAGGTCTCGCCCCGCCCGACGCTGAAGGAGATGTCCTTCAGGGCGTGGACCGTCGCGCCGCGGCGGCGCAGGAAGCCCTTACGCTTGCTGAAATGTTTGTGGAGACGGCGGACTTCTATGCCCTGATTCGACATCGGCCTACACACCTTCCCGCCCTGTAGTTGGACGGATAACCGCTTCCCGAGATGGAGAAGGAGAAAGAGACGGCGGGCGCCGTCGCCTAGCGGCAGAGCTGACCTAAGCCAGCCAAATAAACGGTGTGTAAATCATCATCAGAAGTCACCTCACAGGCGTGAGTGGGGCCAGCATAAACGCGGAGGGCGTGTTTGGCAAGAACTTTATTGCTTAAAGCGGGAGGAAGGTTAAGGGACGAGCACGACCTCTTCGATTGTTCCGGCCGGGAGCGGCACGACGAGGCGGCGCGAGGCGGCGTCGAAGGTCGCGTTCGGGACGGAGCGTCCCCCGACGCGGACCTCGCGCGGGGCCGCGTCCGCGCCGAGAAATTCGACGGCGGCCAGGGGGCGTGAGACGGCGTAGGCGCCCGCGCGCGCGAGCCGCAGCCGGTCGCCTTCGAGCGAAAGGGTCGTCGTGCGCGAGGCGCCGCGCGTGTACTCGTAGCCGTCGCCCGCGTCCTCGTAGAAGCTGGCGGAGCCGGCGGCGGCGCGCGCGACGACGAGCGTCAGCGGCGTCTTCAAAGCCTCGCCCGTGTGTCGGGCGGGGGCTTGGGTGGGGATGACGGAGCCGGCGCGGGCGAAGAGAGGCAGGCGGTCGAGCGGCGCGTCCACTTCGGCGTCGGTCCCGCCCTCGTAACGCCGCCCGGTCCACCAGTCGAGCCAGGCGTCGCCTTTGGGGAAGTAGACGCGCCGCTTCGTCGTGCCTTCAACGACGACGGGGGCGACGAGCAGGTCGCGGCCGACGAGGTACTGGTCGTCCGTCATGTAGGTGCGCTCGTCCGAGGGGTACTCGAACCAGAGCGGGCGCATGACGGGCGAGCCGTCGCGCGTGTGCTCGCGGAAGGCCGTGTAGAGGTAGGGGAGGAGGCGGTAGCGAAGCTCAATCGTGCGGCGGTTGATGTCGGTGAACTCGGGGCCGAAGGCGAAGGGCTCGTGCGGCTTCGAGACGTACTCGGAGTGTGAGCGGAAGAAGGGCGAGAGGGCCGCGGCCTGGAGCCAGCGGGCGTAGAGTTCGGGCGAGGGGTTGCCGGAGAAGCCGCCCACGTCGGAGCCGGCGAAGGAGACGCCGGAGACGCCGAGGTTCAGGAGCATCGTGATGGAGAGTCGGAGGTGGTCCCAGGAGGCGACGTTGTCGCCGGTCCAGACGGCCGAGTAACGCTGCACGCCCGCGTAGCCGGCGCGCGTCAGGACGAAGGGGCGCGCGTCGGGACGGAGGCGGCGGTTGCCCTCGAAGGTGGCGCGGGCCATCTGCATCCCGTAGACGTTGTGGTAGCGCGCGTGCGTGCCGGGCAGGCCGTCGCCCGCGTGGCGCGCGGTGAGCGGAAACGTCTTCATCGGGTGGTGGTAGAGGTCGGGCTTCGACGTCCGCTCGGAGAGGAAGACGCCGGGCTCGTTCATGTCGTTCCAGAAGCCGGCGACGCCCTCGTCCAGGTGTTGTTTGTAGTAGGAGGCGAACCACTCGCGCGCCTTCGGGTCGGTGAAGTCGGGGAAGGCGCAGACGCCGGGCCAGACCGTCGCGTTCAGCTCCCCGCCGTCGGCCTCGCGGACGAAATGATTGCCCGCCCGGCCCTGCTGGTAGACGAAGTAGTTCGGGTCGGCCTTGATGCCGGGGTCGATGATGAGGACGACGCGGATGCCTTCGGCCTTTAAGTCGGAGATGAGGCGCGCGGGGTCGGGGAAGCGCGTCTTGTCCCAGGTGAAGACGCGGTAGCCGTCCATGTAGTCGATGTCGAGGTAGAGCACGTCCAAGGGCGTGCGCGTCTCGCGGAAGCGGCGGGCGATCTCGCGGACGCGCGACTCGGGGAAGTAGCTCCAGCGCGACTGCTGGTTGCCGAGCGCCCAGAGCGGCGGGAGCGGCGCGCGGCCCGTGAGGTCCGTGTAGTCGCGCAGTATGTTCTTCGGCGCGCGCTCGCGGCCGCCGGTGAAGACGTAGTAGTTAAGCTCGCCGCCCGAGGCGCCGAAGGTCAGGCGCGCGGGGTCGGTCTTGCCCATGTCGAAGTAGGCGCGCGAGGTGTTGTCGAGGAAGAGACCGTAGGCGAGGCCGCGCCCCTGCTCGTGCCTGAGCGCGGTGTAGAAGCCGATGGACTGGTAGATGGGGTCGAGGCCGCGCGGGTAGCCGTAGGTGTCCGTGTTCCACATCACGAACCGCTGCGAGTTGAGGTAGAAGGTGGGCGCGGCCTTCTCGCCGAGGCCGAAGTAGGTCTCCCACTCGACCCTGAGCTTCGTGGCCTCGACGGCGCCCGTCTCGGGGTCGAACGAGTGGGGGCGGGCCGGGTCGTCTTCGACTATGGTGCGCCCGTCGGCGTCCCTGACGGCGACGAGGAAGGGGCGGCGCTTGACGACGACGGTCGTGCCGCCCAGCGAAGAGATTCTGATCTCGTCGCGCGTCTCCGTGACGGCCGCCGCGACCGTCTTGCGGTCCTTCGATTCGACGGCGTAGGAGAGGTCGCGCTCGAACGAGCCGGCGGGCGCGAGGCGGACGCGGATTGTCTCGATGTCGCGGAAGGTGACGGCGACGCGCGCGCCCGACGTGAGCACGAGCACCACGCCGTCCGCCTGCCGCTCGACGCCCCGCACGTCGCCGGCCGTGCGCCAGGCGGCGCGCGCCTCGGCGGCGGAGAGCGCGAGCAGGCAGAGGAGTGACAGGGCGAAGGCGTGCGGGCCGGCGCGGCGTGTGTGTCGTCTCATGGGGTGAATCTCAGCGGGTTCTCGACGGGGTAGACGGGGGCGCGGGCGGCGGCGGCGGCGTGTCGGGCCACGCTTCGCCGGAGCCGGCGTCGGCGTCCCCCGAGCGCGCGCGGGGCGACTCGCAGAACTGCTGGACCTGCTGGAAGATTTGCTGGCACTGCCGGTCGGTCGAGAGGCCGTAGTTCTTACACTGCTCGATCTGCCACTGCGCGCTGTCGATGAACTCGGTGCGGGCGGGGACGCCGTCGCAGAAGCCGGGCGTGGGGCGGCTGGCGTCGAGGCAGGCGCGGAGGAAGAGGTTGGCCTTGATGAGTTCGGCGAAGCCGTCGGCCGTCTTGTGGCGCGAGATGCCTTCGAGCAGACAGCCCTCGCTGTCGCTCCGGCGGCCATACGCCTCGCCCTCCTCCATCACCTGCTTGCCGCTCTCGACAATCGCCGGCCCGTACTTGCTCACGAAATAGTAGCCCGTCGCCACCAGCGCGACTAGCATCACGAGCAGGACGGCGCCCACGATGAGCATCACCTTCAGCCATTTAGGCATGAACAACTCCTCCGACTGCCGACATCCCTAATCCGAAATTACTTCGCGGCCCGTTCGTAGACGACACGCCCGTCGAATATCGTGAGGTCCGGCTCGGTCTGCAAAATCTCTTCGGGCCGGATGGTGAGGAGGTCTCTGGAGTGGACGACGAGGTCGGCGAGCATGCCGGGGGCGATGCGCCCCTTATCAAGCTCCTCGAAGGAGGCGTAGGCCGACTCGGCCGTGTAGCAGCGGATGGCCTCGGCGATGGTGAGTCGCTCCTGCGGCCACCAGCCGCCCGCGGGCTCGCCCTCCGTGCTCTGGCGCGTGACGGCGGCGTAGAGGCCGAGGTAGGGGCTGATGGGCTCGACCGGCCAGTCGGTGCCGAAGGCGACGCGGACGCCGTGCGCCATCAACGTGTGCCAGGAGTACGCGCCGAGGACGCGGTACTCGCCGAGGCGGTCCTGCGCCCAGCGCTTGTCGGAGATGGCGTGCGACGGCTGCATCGAGGCGACGACTTTGAGGTCGCGGAAGCGCGCGAAGTCCGTGGGCGCGACGACCTGCGCGTGCTCGACGCGGTGGCGCATCTGAGTCCCCGGCTGCCCGCGGCCGTTGAGGAAGGAGCGTTGTACCTTGTCTTTGTCGGCCCGCGCGAAGCCGTCGAGGGCCATGCGGTTGGCGCGGTCGCCGATGGCGTGCAGGGCGATTTGGAAGCCGGCCTCGTCGCGCTCGACGATCATGCGCGTCAACTCTTCGGGCGCGCGGCGGGGGATGCCGCTGTTGTGCGGGTCGTCGGCGAAGGGCGCGAGCATGGCCGCGGTGCGCGAGCCGAGCGTGCCGTCAACGTAACCTTTGAGCGCCGTGAGGCGCAGCCGCAGCGGGTCGTCCTTGAAGGCGGCGAACTCGGCGCGCTCTCGCTTCAAGTCCTCAACCGGGTTGTCGAACTGCTGCCACTCGGCGACGCGCACGGTCAGGCGCCCCTGCTTCAAAAGCTCGCGGTAAAGGGGCGTCGCCTCCGCGCTCGGAACGTCGTTGGTCTGGACGGAAGTGATGCCGTGGCGGCGGGCCTCTTCGAGCGCGCGCTGAAGCGCCTCCATGCGCTCCTCGCGCGTCGCGTCGGGGACGTGGCGGGCGACGAGGCCGGCGGCCGTCTCCTTGAGGATGCCGGTCGGCTCGCCCGACGAGTCGTGCAGTATCTCGCCGCCCTGCGGGGCGGGCGTCTCGCGCGTGACGCCGCCGGCGCGGAGCGCGAGCGTGTTGGCCCAACTGACGTGTCCGTCAACGCGCTGGAGGATGACCGGGTTGGCGGGCGCGACTTCGTCCAGGTCCTTCTTCGTCGGCCACTCGCCGCCCCAGAGCGTGTGGTCCCAGCCGCGCCCCGTTATCCACGCGCCCGGCTTCACCTCGCGGACGCGGGCCG
>DATHBF010000168.1:0-5267 GCA_035296285.1 Pyrinomonadaceae bacterium
GCCGAGCACGAAGACGAAGAGGAAGACGCCCCGCCGCAGAGGGCCGAGCGGCGGCGCGGCGACGGCGCCATAGACACGCAGGCCCCCATCCCCGACGACTACTCGCCCACCTCCGTCCGCGCCGCCCGCGTCGAAGAGGCCCTCCGCCGCATCGACGACCGCCGGAACCGCGGCCCGCGCCGCGCCCGCCGCGTCGATGTCTACAGGCCGCAGTAACCGGACCCATCTACTGCTATTATTTCCGCGTGAAGCGGGAGCGCGTGGACAAGCTGCTGGTGGAGCGGGGGCTGGCGCCTTCGCGGACGAGGGCGCAGGCGCTCGTCATGGCGGGCGTCGTGCTCGTCGGCGAGCAGCGCGTGGAGAAGCCTTCGGAGACTTTCCCGCCGGACGCGCCGCTGCGCGTGCGCGGCTCGGACGACCCGGCCGCGCGCTACGTCGGCCGCGGCGGGCTGAAGCTTGAGCGGGCGCTCGGCGAGTTCGGGATTGACGCGGCCGGCCTCACCTGCCTCGACGTGGGCGCCTCGACGGGCGGCTTCACCGACTGCCTGCTGCAACACGGCGCGCGCCGCGTCGTCGCCGTGGATGTCGGCCACAACCAGATCGACTGGCGGCTGCGGACGGACGGGCGCGTCGAGGTCCGCGAGGGCGTCAACGCGCGCCACCTCACGCCCGGAGACTTTCAGGAACAGTTCGACCTCGTCGTGATGGACGTGTCCTTCATCTCGGCGACGAAGGTGCTGCCCGCCCTCGTCACCTTGATGAAGGAGGGCGGCCGCGCCGTCGTCCTCGTCAAGCCGCAGTTCGAGGTGGGCAAGGGCGAGGTGGGCAAGGGCGGCGTCGTCCGCGACCCGGCGCAGCACGCGCGCGTCGTCGAAGAGGTGAACGCCGCCGCGCGCTCGCTCGGCCTGGGGGTCGGCGGCGTGATTGAATCACCCGTCAAAGGCGCGGACGGCAACCGCGAGTTCCTCGCCCTCTACGAGAAGCGTTAGAATCCGTGTCGTCATGAGGCATCTTTCGGTAGACAAGGCGCTGGCGCGACTTCGGCGCGGCAAGGCCCTCTTCCAGACCAGCATCAAGCTCAACTACGAGCGCCGCGCGCAGGACTGCAAGACCTGCCCGACGCCCGGCGTCTGCTGCACCGACGCCCACTTCGTCAACGTCCACATCACGCGCCTCGAAGCCGTCGCCATCCGCGACACCCTCGACCGCACCCCCCGGCTCACGGACGAAGAGCGCCGCGCCGTCTACGCCCGCGCGCGCGACGCCGTCGCACGCTACCGCCTCTCCGCCTCGGGCGACACCTTCGCGCAGACCTTCTCCTGCCCGCTGTTCGTCAAGGGCGCGGGCTGCCTCGTCCACTCGCGCGCCAAGCCCGCGCCCTGCGTCCACCACGCCTGCTACGACGACTGGCAGGACGTGCCGCCGCAGGACTTGCAGTGGCGCGAGGAGCGCCGCCTCGAACAACTCAACACGGAGGCTTACGGCGCGGCGTGGGCGTGGCTGCCGCTGCCGCTGTGGCTCTCGCTCGTCGACCCGGAGTCGGACGGCTCGGGGCTGGCCGCGCTCCTCCGCGCGTGGGAGTCGCGGCGCGAGCCCGGTCCGCGTCGGCCGCGGCGCTCGCTCCCCGTCTTCAGGGTTTGAACTTCCGGCCGGCGGCCTTCGTAGACAGCGAAGACTCTTAAGAGAGACGGAGGACGAGAGATGTTCTGTCCGCACTGCGGATTGGAGATGGTGGCCGACCTTAAATACTGCAAGCGTTGCGGCGGCCCGAACCCTTTGGCCCTAGCGCAGGCGCACGAGATGCGCCCGGTCGTCTCGACAGGCTTGGCGTGGGCCGCGGGCGGGACCACGGCGGTCGTCGCCATCATCGGCATCGGCCTCACCGTCGCCTCCCTGATTGACATGGCACACGCGGGCCTGCCGCCGTGGGCGCTCGTCTGGATCGCCCTCTTCTGCGTGCTGACCGTCTTCGGCTGCGTCGGCCTCCTGCTCTGGTTCTGGACGCGCCTGCTCGGCGCCTCGCGAGCGCCCGCCGCCGCCGCCCCGCCGGCCCTGCGGACCGCCGACACGAACGAACTCTCCGCGCACCACCAGGGCGCCCTCCCCGAGTCGCGCTTCCCGAGCGTCACCGAGCACACCACCCGCACGCTCGAAAACGTCAAGAGTAAGCAGTAAGCATGAGCCTTCCGCCCGCCCCTTCCCCTTGACCCTCCGCGGCGGGCGCGGCTATCATCCGCGCAAGTTCTCGCTTCAATTAGACAGGCATTCCCCCGCTCCCTTCGCGCTCTGATGGAGAGACTGGAAATCCGCCGCATCGGTGTCCTCGTCAAGCCGCAACACCCGGAGGCGCTGAAGACCATCTGCCGCCTCGTCGAGTGGTGCGCGGCGCGCGGCACCAGTCTGGCCGCGGGGCCGCGCCTCGACCGCGCCGCCGTCGAGCGCGAGACGGGCTGCTCCGTCGAGACCCTGGACCACGCCGAGATCGTGCGCACCTCCGACCTCATCGTCGCCCTCGGCGGCGACGGCACCATGATCGCCACCGCGCGCATGCTCGGCGACGCCGGCACGCCCGTCCTCGGCATCAACTTCGGCACGCTCGGCTACCTCGTCGAGTTCACGAACGAGGAGATGGGCCCGGCGCTCGACGCGGTCGTGGCCGGCGACTACAGCCTCGACCGCCGCATGATGCTCGCCGCCGATGTCTACCGCGACGGCGAGCGCCTCATGCACGACCGCGTCTTGAACGACGTGGTCATCTCGAAGTCGGCCCTCGCCCGCATCATCGAGATCGAGACGACGATTGACCGCCAGTTCGTCAACCGCTTCCGCGCCGACGGGCTCATCATCTCCACCCCTACGGGGTCGACGGCCTACAACCTCTCGGCCGGCGGCCCCGTCATCTACCCCTCGATGGGCGCCGTCGTCATCACCCCCATCTGCCCGCACACGCTCTCGAACCGCCCCCTCGTCGTGCCGGAGGACGCCGAGTTCGAGCTGACCCTGAAGACGCAGCGCGAGGAGGTCGCCCTCACGCTCGACGGGCAGGTCGGGATGCCTCTGGAGTACGGCGACCGCGTCGTGGTGCGCAAGAGCCGCACCACCTTCAACCTGATCCAGGCGCCCGCGCGCAACTACTTCGACGTTCTGCGTAACAAACTCAAGTGGGGGAGGTGACGGATGGCGGATGAGCGACCGGGCCGCAGGGTAGACCGCGACGCGTACGAGCGCGAGGGGACGACCGACCTCAAGGACACGACGCCGGATAGGCCGAAGGGGATGGCGCTGCACACGCGCATCCTGATCGGGCTGGCGGTGGGCGTCGTGGCGGGCGTCGGGGTGAACTACGCGGTCGGCGGCTCGCACCCGCGCGTCGTGTGGTTCATCTCGAACGTCACCGAGCCGGTCGGCGCCCTCTTCCTGCGCCTGCTGCTGATGATCGTCGTCCCGCTCGTCTTCTCGTCGCTGGTCGTCGGCGTCGCCGGCATCGGCGACGTGCGCCGGCTCGGCCGCGTCGGCCTCAAGTCCTTCGCCTACACCCTCATCATCTCGGCCATCTCGGTCGTCATCGGCCTCACGCTCGCCAACACCCTCCGGCCCGGCGAGAAGCTCGACCCGGAGACGCGCGCCGGCCTCGAAGCGCGCTACGGCACGGACGCCACGAAGCGCGTCGCCGACGCGACGAAGGCGTCGCAGGCGCCGAAGTCGCCGCTCATGCAGGTGGTCGAGACAATCGTGCCGTCGAACCCGGCGGCGTCGGTGGCGGGCATCGTCGCGGGCGAGGAGCGGCAGACCGACGTGCCCAACATGCTGCACATCATGTTCTTCGCGCTGCTGCTAGGGATAGCCGCCACGCTCGTCCCCGTCGAGGTGTCGGCGCCGCTGCTGCGCGGCCTCCAGGCGCTCTTCGAGATTTCGGCGAAGATCATCGACATCATCATGAAGGTCGCGCCCTTCGCCGTCGCCTGCCTGCTCTTCAACAACACGGCGCGCTTCGGCCTCGACCTCCTCGGCGCGCTCGGCTGGTTCGTCGCCACCGTCCTGCTCGGCCTCAGCCTGCACATGTTCGGCGTCTACTCGCTGTCCGTCTACTTCCTCTCGCGCATCTCCCCGCTTGAGTTCTTCCGCCGCATCAAGACCGTGATGCTGACGGCCTTCTCCACCTCCTCCTCGAACGCGACGCTCCCGACGGCGCTGCGCGTCTCGGAGGAGAACCTGGGCGTGCCGCGCGAGATCAACAGCTTCGTCCTGACGGTGGGCGCCACCGCCAACCAGAACGGGACGGCGCTCTATGAGGGCGTGACGGTCCTCTTCCTCGCGCAGCTCGCGGGCGTGGACCTGACCATCGGCCAGCAGCTCGGCGTCGCCTACTTCGCCATCCTCGGCGGCATCGGCACGGCCGGCGTCCCCTCGGGCTCGATCCCCTTCATCATCCTCATGCTCGCCACCTACGGCATCAACCCCGCGCTCATCGCCATCATCCTCGGCGTGGACCGCATCCTCGACATGTGCCGCACGACGCTGAACGTGACGGGCGACATCACGGCCGCCACCTACGTCGCGCACTCCGAGGGCTACGAGCTGCTGACGCGCCACACGCCCGCGCTCGCCGCGGCCGGCATCGTGCCCGAAGGCCCTTCGAGCCAGGACGTGAAGGAGATGGGCGAGCTTTGAGCGGCCGGTGGCCACAACTCTTGACACTCCCGTAAAACTTCCGGCATCTGTGTGCCGGATGCTTCGTGGTTCAAGGCGGCAAGGAGACCCGAGATGATCTTCCCCATCGGAGACGACAACAGCGACCGCGCCCTTACGCCCTACGTCAACTACCCGCTGCTCCACCCCACGCGGCCCACATCGGCGGCTTCATCGCGGGGTTGGTGCTGGTGAAACTGTTCGCGGCCGGGCGCCCCGGCGCGGGGCCGCGCGCGGCCTTCGGCCGTTACTGAGAAGGAGGTCTGCACGGGCATGGCGAGCAACGAAGAGGTCGTCTCGACGCTCAACGATTTGATAGAGGCCTGCCGCGACGGGCAGGAGGGTTTCCGCTCCGCGGCCGAGGGGGTCAGGGACGAGGAGTTGCGCGCGCTCTTCCTCGAATACTCGCGCCAGCGCGGCTCGTTCTCCAGCGAGTTGCAGGCGGAGGTGCGACGCCTCGGCGGCGAGCCCGAGACGGAGGGCAGCGTCGTCGCCGCCATTCACCGCGGCTGGATGGACATCAAGGCAGCCGTCACCGGCGCGGATGACCGCTCTATTCTTAGGGAGTGCGAGCGCGG
>DATHBF010000169.1:0-19816 GCA_035296285.1 Pyrinomonadaceae bacterium
GCCGAAACGGCGAGCATGACGACGGCCAGGTAGTACGACACGCGTTTCACCTCACGCAAAGGGATGCGCCGCGCGACCGGCTCGGGTCGCGCGGCGCATCATCTTAGCACTTTCGGGCTTAGCTGTATGAGTCGCGGCGCGTCTGGCCGAGCTCGCGGCGGAAGGCGTTCTCGGTCAGGTCGTCCGGGTGCTGCGGCACGGTGCGCTCGGGCGTTGTCGGGTCGTTGTCGTGGTCCACGCGCAGGCCCGTCGCCTCGCGCTCGTTGTTGTTGACGCCGTGGTCGGCCACGTCCACGCCGTTGTAAGTGCCGGGCTGGAAGGTGCCGTGCGTGATGTCGTAGGCGTGGGCCATCTCGTGGTAGAGGGCGACGACGGGCGGGCGGCGACGCCAGGCGTCCGCGCCGGGGAGCGTGATGCGCGAAGTGTTGTAGCCGATGGTCGAGTCGTCGGGCGTGCCGGCCGCGCCGGTCGCGGGGTTGAGGAACGGGTGCGGCCCGCCCGTCGTGCGGCGCGTCCAGTCGGCGGAGTTGCCGCCGGCCGTCTCCTCGATGGTGACGGTGCGGCCGCTGGTGTCGAAGGAGGTCAGCATCTGGCGGCCGAGCGGCGACGAGCGCAGCATCTCCAGGTCGGCCTCGACGCGCTCGCGGAACTCGGCCGAGCCGTTGACGGTGACGGCCGTCCCGCCGGGGTTGCCCGTCAGCGCGACCTCGACGACCGTGTTGCGGATGTTGCGCCGGGCGCTCGAAGCCTGCGTGGTGTCGGTGCTCTGCGCGTAGAGGGTGTTCGAGCCGCGGTCGCCGTAGAGGCGGTCGCGGCCGCCGCCCGCGTAGAGCACGTCGTTGCCGTCGCCGCCGCGCAGGGTGTCGTCGCCGAGGCCGCCCGAGAGCACGTCGCGGCCCGCGCCGCCGAGCACGTTGTCGTTGCCGCGGCTGCCTTCTAGGTAGTCGTTGCCGGCGTTGCCTTGGATGGTGTCGTTGCCGTCGCCGCCGTAGACCACGTCGTCGCCGGTGCCGCCGTAGAGGCGGTCGTTGCCGAGCGAGCCGTTGAGGTAGTCGCGGCCCGCCCCGCCGTAGACGGTGTCGTTGCCGCCGGCCGCCTCAATCGTGTCGTCGCCGTTGCCGCCGCGGATGGTGTCGTTGCCGCCGCCGCCGCGGATGCGGTCGTCGCCGTCGCCGCCTTCGAGCGTGAGGCGGACGGTCACGTCCGGGGCGACGTTGATGGTGTCGTTGCCGTTGCCGGCGCGGATGGTCAGGCGGTTGGCGTCGGCCCCGGTGAAGGTGCGCTCGGCGCCGTTGACGTTGACGGTGACGCCGCCCGCCGCGTTGCGCGTGATCTGCACGTTGTCGTCGCCCGCGCCCGCGTCGATGATGATGCGTCCGTTGACGCGGCGGACGCTGGCCTGCGTCGAGAGGTCGGGCGCGGCCGGCGGGCCTATCTGTGGCGCGGCCTCGGAGAGAAGTCGGAAGCGGGCGTTGACGCCTTCGGCGAACAGCTCGCCCAGACGGCCCTCGCGGCCGGCGTCGTCCGGCTGCGGCGCGACGGCGTCAGGCGTCTCCGCCCTTTGCGGCGTCTGCCGTTGTTCAACCTCGGCCAACTCGTTCAGCCTGACCCCGCCGATGTTAGACATTTGCCTCCGCCTCCTCCTGCTGCGAGCTATTTCAGCGCGTCTTTCGTGCTCTCAAACAGGTTATCGGCGCGCGGCCGGGAAAGTTTCTTGCCCGCGCGGGGCGTCAGGCGTGGAGGGCTTGCGCGTGAAGCTCCTGTAGCGAGATGACGGAGGCGGCGGCGCGTTCGCGGGCGGCGATGGCTTCGACGATGGCGTGGGCGCCGGTCATGGTGGTGACGCAGGGGACATTGAACTGAAGGGCGGCGCGGCGGATGGCCTGCTCGTCGTAGCGGGAGGCCTGGCCGAGCGGCGTGTTGATGACGAGGGCGATCTCGCCGAGGCGAATCTTGTCGGCGATGTTGGGGCGGCCCTCGTTGACCTTGAAGACGGTCTCGACTTCGAGGCCGACTTCGCGCAGACGCGCGGCCGTGCCGACCGTGGCCGTCAGCCGAAGGCCGAGGCGGACGAGGCGGCGGGCGAGGAGCGCGGCCTGCCCCTTGTCCGAGTCGTTGACGCTGATGAAGGCCGCGCCCTCCGACGGAAGCTCAAGGCCCGCGCCCGTCATCGCCTTCGCGTAAGCCTCGCCGAAGGTTTCGCCGACGCCCATCACCTCGCCCGTCGAGTGCATCTCGGGGCTTAAGACCGGGTCCACGCCGGGGAACTTCTTGAAGGGGAAGACGGGCGACTTGATGAAGAAGCGGCCGACGGAAAGCTCGGCGGGCAGGTTGAAGCTGGCGAGCGGGCGGCCCGCCATCACCAGGGCGGCGACGCGCGCCAGCGGCACGCCCGTCGCCTTCGAGACGAAGGGCACGGTGCGCGAGGCGCGCGGGTTGACTTCGAGGACGTAGACGCGGTCGTCCTTGATGGCGAACTGGATGTTGATGAGGCCGCGCACCTTGAGCGCGCGCGCGAGCAGGCGCGTGTAGTGGCGCATCGTCTCAAGGTGCTCTTCGGCAATGCGGACGGGCGGGAGCACGCAGGAGGAGTCGCCGGAGTGGATGCCGGCCTCCTCGATGTGCTCCTGGATGCCGGCGATGACGCAGGCCGAATCGTCGGCGAGCGCGTCCACGTCGAACTCGGCGGCGCGTTCGAGGAACTTGTCAATCAGGACGGGCTTCTCGGGCGAGGCGTCAACGGCCGTGCGCATGTACTCGCCCAGACTCCGCTCGTCGTAGACGATTGCCATCGCGCGCCCGCCGAGGACGAACGAGGGGCGGACCATGACGGGGTAGCCGATGCGAGCCGCGCAGTCCTTAGCCTCTTCGAACGACGTGGCCGTGCCGTTCTCGGGCTGCGGGATGCCCATCTCGTGCAGGAGCGCGCCGAAACGCTTGCGGTCTTCGGCGAGGTCAATCGAGTCGGGCGAGGTGCCGATGATGGGGGCGCCGGCCGCGTGCAGTCGCGTGGCGAGGTTCAGAGGCGTCTGCCCGCCGAACTGGACGATGATGCCCTCGGGGCGCTCGGCCTCGACGATGTTCATCACGTCCTCGAAGGTCAGCGGCTCGAAGTAGAGGCGGTCGGACGTGTCGTAGTCGGTCGAGACGGTCTCCGGGTTGCAGTTGACCATGATGGACTCGAACCCGGCCTCTCTTAACGCGAAAGAGGCGTGGCAGCAGCAGTAGTCGAACTCGATGCCCTGCCCGATGCGGTTCGGGCCGGAGCCGAGAATCATGATCTTGCGGCGGTCGGTGGTCGCGGCCTCGTCCTCCTCTTCGTAAGTCGAGTAGAGGTAAGGCGTGTAGGACTCGAACTCGGCGCCGCAGGTGTCAACGCGCTTGTAGACGGGGACGACGCCGAGCCCCTTGCGGTACTCGCGCACCTCCATCTCGGTGCGGCCCGTCAGGTACGCCAGACGCCGGTCCGAGAGGGCCGCCGACTTGAACTCGCGCAGGTCGTCCGCGGAAATCTCTTCGAGCTTGCGCCCCTCGACGCCCTTCTGAATCTCCATCACGTCGAGAATCTGTTCGAGGAACCAGGGGTCTATCTTCGAGAGGCGGTGGATTTCGGAGATGGGCCAGCCCTGCTGGAGCGCGTAGGTGACGTAGGAGAAGCGCTGCGAGTTGGGGCGGGCGAGCTTGCGTTGCAGCTCGTCGTCGGGCACGTCCTTGAGGCGGAGCGGCTTGACGGATTCGAGCGAGCGCAGGCCCTTGAAGAGCGACTCCTTGAAGGTGCGGCCGATGGCCATGACCTCGCCGACCGACTTCATCTGCGTGCCGAGCACGTCCTCCGTGTCGCGGAACTTCTCGAAGTTCCACTTCGGAATCTTCGTCACCACGTAATCAATCGTCGGCTCGAAGGAGGCCGGCGTCTTCCTGGTGATGTCGTTGGCGATCTCGTCGAGGGTGTAGCCGACGGCGAGCTTGGCGGCTATCTTGGCGATGGGGAAGCCGGTGGCCTTCGAGGCGAGGGCCGAGGAGCGCGAGACGCGCGGGTTCATCTCGATGACGCGGACCTCGCCGTCCTCGGGGTTGACGGCGAACTGGATGTTCGAGCCCCCCGTCTCCACCCCGACCTTGCGGATGACGCGGATGGCGATGTCGCGCAAATTCTGGTACTCGACATCCGTCAGAGTCTGCGCCGGGGCGACCGTGATGGAGTCGCCCGTGTGGACGCCCATCGGGTCGAAGTTTTCAATCGAGCAGATGATGACGACGTTGTCGCGCAGGTCGCGCATCACCTCCAGCTCGAACTCCTTCCAGCCGAGGATGGACTCTTCGATGAGGACCTGACTGACGGGCGAGGCCGCGAGCCCGCCGCGCACGATGTCCTCGAACTCTTCGGGGTTGTAGGCCGTGCCGCCCCCCGTCCCGCCCAGCGTGAACGACGGGCGGATGATGGCGGGGTAGCCCGTCTCCTCGACTATCTTCTCGGCCTCGCCCCACGAGTGCGCGAAGCCGCCGCGCGGCATCGGCAGCCCCTCCTCCTCCATCGCGTGCTTGAACAGCTCGCGGTCCTCGGCCAGCCGGATGGCCTCGCGCTTGGCGCCTATCATCTCGACGCCGAAGCGTTCGAGCACGCCCGAGTCCGCCAGCGACATGGCGAGGTTCAAGGCCGTCTGGCCGCCGACGGTCGGCAGCAGCGCGTCGGGCCGCTCGCGCTCGATGATGGCCGTCACGGTCTCGACCGTCAGCGGCTCGACGTAGGTGCGGTCGGCCGTCTCGGGGTCGGTCATGATGGTCGCCGGGTTCGAGTTGACGAGGACGACCTCGAAGCCCTCCTGCCTGAGCGCCTTGCAAGCCTGCGTGCCCGAGTAGTCGAACTCGCACGCCTGGCCGATGACGATGGGGCCGGAGCCGATGATGAGAATCTTGCGGATGTCTGTGCGCCTGGGCATTCTTCGGTAAACTCTTCCTGTAAGACCGCGCCGCCGTTTTGGGCCGTTTTTTGAGTCGTGGCATTATACAAAACGCCCGGCGCGAGCGCGAACCCGACCGCCCCCGCGCACGCATCTCACCGCAAGGACGAACTAAAACTTATGCGCACGCTGCTCCTCATCGCCCTCCTGCTCTTCATCGCCCCGGCCTCGTCGGCGCAGACGCCCAAGGACGCCGACGACTTCTACAACCGCGGCTTCGACCGGCAGGTGAAGGGCGACGTTGAAGGCGCGCTCGCCGACTACACCCGGGCCATCACCATCGACCCGCGCAACGCCTCCGCCTACGCCAACCGCGGCGTCCTCCGCCTCCAGGCCGGCCAGACCAAGCTCGCCGAGCAGGACTTCGACGAGGCCGTCAAACTCGACCCCTCGCTCAAGCCCTCGCTCGGCAAGTATCTCGAAGAGATGAAGAAGCGCAAGGCCAACGACTGAGGGGAAAGCGCGCCCGCGTTCAGGTCTCTATCTTGAAGGGGTTGAAGTCCGTCCCGCGGTCGTAGTGGTCCTCCTGCTCGGCCCGCTTGAGGAAGCCGACGACGCTATAAGTCACCGGCGTCATGAGGGCCTCGACCGCCACCTTGATGAGGAAGTTGGAGGTCATCACGGCGAGCACAAGGCCCGCGGGCCACTGGCCGAGGAAGGCGAGCGGGTAAAAGATGAGGGAGTCGATGGCCTGACCGACGACGGTCGAGCCGACGGTCCGCAGCCAGAGGTAGCGCCCCTCGGTCTTGAGCTTGAGTTTGGCGAGGACGTAGGAGTTGACGAAGTCGCCGGCCCAGAAAGCCGTCAGCGACGCCATGACGATGCGCGGCGTCTGGCCGTAGACGAGGACGTAGGCGGGCTGGTGCGGCCAGTCGGGCGCGGGCGGCAGCGCGATGACGGCCCAGCTCATCAACGAGGCGAAGGCGAGCGCCGCGAACCCGGCCCAGATGACGCGCCGCGTGCGGGCGTAGCCGTAAACTTCCGTCAGGATGTCGCCGAAGATGTAGCTGATGGGGAAGAAGAAGACGCCGGCCCCCACCGAGTAGCCGGCGATCTGGCAGACCTTCCCCACCCCGATGAGGTTGGAGCAGAGCAGGACGGCCACGAAGGAGACCATCACCAGATCGTAATACTTATAAACGCGCCGCCCGGTCATTTCCCGGGCACCAACTGCCTCCCGCGGAACGAGAGGGTCTGGCCGGGTCGCATCTCGTGGAAGGGGACCTTCAAGGTCTTGAGCGCGGCGGCGAACTCGTCGGAGTTCGCGGCGATGCCGGGGAAGGTGGCGAAGTGGTGCGGGACGGCGAGCTTGGCGCGGACGGCCCTGGCGGCTCTGGCTGCCGCGCGCGGGGTCATGCCGAAGTGGCCGCCGATGTTGAGCAGGGCGAGGTCTATTGGGTAGTCCTCGCCGATGGTCTCCATGTCTTTGAAGTAGGCCGTGTCGCCGGAGTGGTAGATGACGGGGCCGTTCCTGATGACGAGGACGAAGCCGGCGGGGTTGCCGCCGTAAGCCCGCTCGGGCTCTGTGGGGCCGGCCTTCGGGTTGAAGACGCTGCTCGTGTGGACGGCCGGCGTCATCGCGATTGTGACCTCGCCGCCCGCGACCTGAATCTCGCCGCCGATGCCCATGATGGCGTCGGTGGCGGCCTGCTTCTCGGGGAAGTCGGCCAGCTTCACCAGGTTCCCGGCCAGCTCCGGGTTGCAGACGAGGACCGCGCCCGTCTTCCGCGCGATCTCGACGGCGTCGCCGATGTGGTCGCGGTGCCCGTGCGTCAAAAGGATGTAGTCAACCTTCGGGACCGATGCCAGCGGGTCCTTGCCCTCGCCCGCCTCCGGGTTAGAAGGGTTCCTCAGCCACGGGTCGATCAACAAGACCTTCCCGCCCGGCGTCGTCACCGAGAAGGCCGCGTGCCCGAACCACCTCACCCTCGTCTCCTGCGCCGACACACGCGCCGACCCGGCCGCGAGCACGAATAAAGTCACAATCAACAGTGATGTCTTCATAAACGTCTCCGCGCCTTCTCCTTTGGCGACGATACTATACACGGCCCCGCCCCGCGGCCTCGGCTCACCGCGGGTTCGGGCCCCGAATGAATTCGACAAGCTGCTTGAACACTTCGTCGAAATGCTTATGCGAGTGGAAGATGGTTTCGTGGCCCCGGAGGGCCTTAATACCTTTGGGCAGAGTGTCAAGCTGGGGGAACTCAAAACCCGGCATCTGGATCGGTATAATCTTTTTCCCGCCCCTTATCGCGCGGGTTATTTCCCGCCTGAAACAGTCGTGTTCGTCTAAGCCGTCGAGACAGCCGGGGGAAAGAATGAGGATGAAGTTCGGCGTGTTATCGACGTACGCGCGCAGGGACTTTTCGTAAGACCCGGCGCGCAGGTCGTCAACGTCCAGGAAGACGTTGAGGTCGCCGCCCTCAAGCTTGCACTGCAACAGCCGGGCGAACAGCTCCGGCTCCGGCTGCCTCCTGTAGCTGATGAAAACGTCGAAGTGGTCTTTGCCCCCCGCGCGCCTGTCCCGGGTGGTCTTCAGGACCTTAACCACTTCCCGCAGTTCCTGCGTCGTCATGGAGCGCGTGTAGACGGGCTTACCCGTCGGGGACTTGATGCCCCCGGCCCAGAGGAAGGTGAACCTTCGTAACAGCTTTCTACCCGCCTCCTCGAACCCCAAAGCGCAGACGTGAATCTCCGGGGCGAGGTTCCCCTCCTCCGCCCACCGGCTCAGCGTCTCCTCCATCAGGGCGAGCGCCAGAGAAGTCTGGTGGAAGCCCCTCTCAAGAACGATGTCCGCGAAATACCAGTAGGGGAGGGGCCGGCCGTGAGCCCCGTCATCGAGGTCATGCGCGCCGATGTCCGTCTCGTCGATTTCGCCCCTGACCAGCCTCTCGTAAGACGCCTCCTTGAGCGGCCAGACGCCGATGGCGCCCACTATCCTCCCCTCCCTCCGCAGGACGTGAATGCCCCTCGGGAAAGTCTTCCACCACTCGCAGAGCCCCTCGTAGTCAATTGATTCGCGCCCGTAGAACTCCGCGTCCAGATCGGAGATTGCCCTGACCTCTTCCACGTCGGCGACGTGGCCCTCTTCGAGTGCGACGTTCAGCCAGGCGATTGCTTTGTTGTGCATCCCCCCGCCGCGCGCCGCTTCGCCGCGCCCGCCCCCCGGCCCGCGCCAGAAGACCGTTGACAGAGGCTTAAACCCCAGGGCCTCGAAGAGGTGATGCGCCGACTCGTTCTTCACCCCCGATTCGAGAAGGTAATAGCTGGCGTTCCCCTCGCCCCCCCACTCAAGGACGCGCGCCACTAAATCCTTCGCGACGCCACGGCCCCGCCACTCGGGCGCGACGCCCAGGTCGTCCAGCCAACATTCCGCATGGCCGGCTTCGGCCCGGCGCAGCGAAGCCAGGGCAAAGCCGATCACTTTGTCGGCGGCCTCGGCGACAAAAAATCCGTGCTCGGCACTCTGTACAAGCTCTGCCACCTGCCGCCGGAAAATGGCCGGCGCCTCGGGCGAGAGCCCCGCGTCTCCCGCCTTACCTTCGTTAAGCTCGCTGAAGCTTACGTAGCCGGGGTGTAGGACCCCGGCGTAAATCTCCGCCACTGCGTCAACGTCCGCGCCGGCCATGCGTCGTATTGTCGGTTTTTGCATGAGGAGCCTCCAGACCTTTGCGCCACCCGGGGAGAGGGGCCGTGCGTGGGACCACCGACCGCGGCGCGCGTGTCAATGGCGAGCTTTAAACGGGAGGCCCGGCTTTCTTTCGCGCGGGGGTCGGCGGGGGTTACAGCTACAGCTTGGCGGCGTCGAAGTTCTTGCGGTAGTCGTCGCCGTCTATGTGGACGGTGCGGCACATCTCGTAGAGGCGCGAGCGGAGGCGGACGCCGATGCGGTCTTCGAGCGTCTCTTCGGTCGGGTTGCGGCGCGCGTCCGAGTAGTTGGTGGTGAAGATGGTGAGCTTCTTGTCGTTGTAGCGCTTGCCGATGACGTTCATCATCGTGTCGCGCACCCAGTCGGTCGGCTTCGATGCGCCCAGCTCGTCCAGGACCAGGACTTCCGCCTGGTAGATGGGGGCGAGCACGCCCAGCTCGGTCGTGTTCGAGACGGCGTTGTAGGAGTCCTGAATCTCCTTGAGGAGCGCGCCGAACTCGTAGAAGAGGCAGGGCACGCCCTTCTCTAAGAGACCGTGGAGGATGGCGACGGCGAGGTGCGTCTTGCCGACGCCGACGGGACCCATCAGCAGCAGGCCGCGGTCCACGACCGGGTACTCGCGCACGAGCCGGAAGGAGTAGTTGAAGGCTTTGAGCTGCGAGCCGTTGTTGGGCGACGGGTAGAAGTTCTGGAGGGTGCAGGCTTCCTTGCGCGGCGGCGCGGGCTCGCGGTAGCGGCGCGGGATGCGGGCCTGTTCGAGCAGCTTGCCGCGCGTGTCCTGCGTGCGGCACTCGCAGCGGCGGGCGCCCTTGCCGGGGACGACTTCGAGGCCGGTGCCGAAGCAGCGCGGGCAGGCCGCGGGCGCTTCGCCCTGCCGGCCGCGAGGCGCCTTCGGCTTCGGCTGCGGGGCCTCGGCCGCCGCCTCCACTTCGGGCACGGCAAAGAGGGGCGGAATCTTTTTTGCGTTGTCCGACGCCATCAAACTCAGGGCTTTTGTATTTAACTCCCGCCGCGCGGGGTCAGCTTCCTCAAAGGGGTTGCGCGGGGGCCGCGGGCGCCGCCGCGGTGTTGATCCGGCGTCGCCAAACGTCGCGGATTATAGCACCGGCATCGGGTAATGCAAGACAATCGTTCAGCCGCGATTCAGGGCCGTTAAAGGGGCGACATGGCCGGCCGAAACGCGAATGAAAAACTCTCATCGCGCCCCGCCATTTCGGTCAAGCGTTTGATACTTCGGCCGCGGAGCTTTTCCACAACAGGAAAAGCGTTCACCCTCAACAGCCGCCGCCGCCGCCCTTGTAGACCTCCGTCCAGCGGCCGCGCTGCTTCTTGTAGATGAAGTAGTCGTTGCTCTCGTAGTAGGTGCCTTCGGCGAAGATTTCGGCCGTGCCGTCGCCGTCCACGTCGAGCACGTCCACGAGGCGGCGGCTGGCGTATGACTCCTCCGTGCCGCTGTTGGACCAGACGAGCGACGACGCCAACTTCCCCGCACGCTGCTCGTAGATGACGAAGAGCGTGTGCTGATTGCCGCTCCCGTCCGGCTCGACCTTTCCGGCCGTGAAGCTGCCGACGAGTTCCGCAGCCCCGTCGCGGTCGAGGTCGAGGGCCGTGAGGTTGTTGACCTCCATCGTCGAGACGAGCGCGGCGGGGACGCGGTTGCGCGTGAAGGCTTCGCGCGCGAGCGTGAGGGCCGAGGCGCGCTCGGCGTCGGTCGGCGCGCGGCGCGAGCCCTGCCCGCGCCCCAGGGTCTGCGAGTTGGTGGCGAGCGCCTTCACCCCGCCGCCGACGCGCGCCTGCGTCTGCACGGAGGCCGAGGCGTTGAGCTGCACGCAGCCGGGCTCGTTGTACTTGATGACGGCGGCGGAGCCGGCCTCGCCGCCGCCGAAGAGGAGGCGGTACTGGCGGCCCGCCTTGAAGTAATCCCGGATGAACGCCTTCGTGTCGGCCTCGACGCCCCTGCTCGATATCCCCGAGTCGTCGGAGGGCGGGTGAGCGTAGGCGCCGCGCCTCAGTATCACCACCGGCTCCAATATCGCGTCTTCGCCGTACTTCGACACCGCGAAGATGACCGTCTCGCCCTGCTGCGCCGAGGCGGTCGCCGGAAGCGCGGAGACGAGGCAGACGAGGATGAGGGCGACGCGTCGGGTTATCAACTCGGGGGTTCCTCTCTTTAGCTTTTGTAATTAAACGTCGAGCGCGCGGCCGGCGCGCAGGGATTCGAGGGCGCGGAAGGTGGCGCGCGTCGTGGCGGCGAGGTCTCCGAGCGGGATGGGCGCGGGGCCACGGCCCTTGACGGCGGCGCAGACGGCCCGCGCCTGCTCTGCCTGCCCCTTGTCCTGCGCGCGCAGCCTCGTCTTCTCTTCCCTGCCGCCGACGTGCGTCGTCGCCGAGCGGAAGTCTTCGAGGACGAACGCGCGCCCGCCGCCGAAAATCTCGACGCGCTCCTTCGGCAGAGACTTGTCGCCCTCGGCCACGTAGGCGACGACGCCGTTCGAGCCGTCGGCGAAGCCGAGCGTCAGCATCAGCGAGTCCTCGTCAACCGCCTGCGCGCCGCCGCCGCGCACCGACTCCGCGTAGACGCGCGCGGGCGGCGAGCCGGCCCAGAACTGCATGAGGTCAACGAAGTGGCAGACCTCGCCTATCAAGCGCCCGCCGCCCTCGCGCGGGTCCTGCGTCCAGTGCTCGCGCGGCACGCGCCCGGCGTTCACGCGGTAGACGAACGAGAGCGGCCCGCGCCTCTCGCCGAAGAACTCTTTAACTTTGCGCGCGAGCGGCGAGAAGCGGCGATTGAAGCCGACCATCAGCAGGCCCGGCCCCCTGCGCGCGGCTTCGAGCACGCCTTCCAACTCTTCGTCCGTCAAAGCCAGAGGCTTTTCGACGAAGACGTGACGGCCGCCCTCCAGAGCGCGCCGCGCAAGCTCGGCGTGCGTGTCGTGGCGCGTCGCGACGACGACGAGGTTGACGCGCGAATCGTTAAGAACCTCCTCCGCGCCCTCCGCCACCCTCTCGAAGCCGAAGCGGCGGCCGGCGTTCAGGGCCGACACGCCCGACGCGCTCGCCACCGCTCGCAGCTCCGCGCCCGCCGCCTTGAAGTGCGGCACGAGCACGCCCGTCGCGTACCCGCCCGCGCCTATCAGCCCGACGCGCACGGTCGAAGAAGTCTCGACAGCCTGCCTCTCATCAACGACTGCCGCGCCCCGCCTCACCTCGCGCGCCGTGTCGTATTCGAGCAGCACGCCGAGGTAAGGCTCGCCGGCCTCGCCCGTGATGAGGCCGTAAGCCCGCTCGCCTTCCTCAAGCGGGAAGCGGTGGGTCGTCAAACTCTTCACGTCAACCGCGCCCGCGGCGACGAGGTCGAGGAAGGCTTCGAGGTTGCGCCCCTCGGTCCAGCGCACGTAAGGCAGGGGGTAGTCGCGCCCGCGCTCCTCGTACTCCGGGTCGTAGCGGCCCGGCCCGTAAGACATCGAGACTTGCAGCGACAGCTCGCGCCTGAAGTAAGAGTCGCGCGGCACGTCCATCCCGACCTGCCCGACGACGACGACCCGGCCCCGAAGCCTTGACGCTTCGCCCGCAAGCTCGACGGGCTGACTGCTCTCGGTCGCCGCCGTAATCAACACCGCGTCTGCGCCGCGCCCCTTCGTCCACTCCGAAATCTTCCGCGCCGCCTGCTCGTCCGGCGCGCACCCGCCATCGGCCCCGAGCCCGCGCGCAAGCTCCACCTTCCCTGCGTCCGGGTCAACGCCGTAGACGCGGCAGCCGTTCGCGCGCAGGAGCTGCGCGGCCAGCTGGCCGAGCAGGCCGAGCCCTATGACGACGACCGACTCGCCGAGCGTCGGCGCCGCGAGCCTCACGCCTTGCAGCGCGATGGCGCCGAGCGTCGAGTAGGCCGCCTCGTCGAAGCCGACGCGGTCGGGCACACGCACGCAAAGGTTCCTCGGCACCGACAGAAGCTCGGCGTGCGACGCGTAGCCGACGCCCGCGCACGCCACGCGGTCGCCCCTGCGAAAACCCCCGACCTCCTCGCCGACCTCCTCCACGACCCCCGCGGCGCTGTAGCCGAGCGCCACCGACTCTTCGAGCTTGGCGCGCACGGCGCCGACGGCGCTCGCCAACCCCTCCTCGCGCGCGCGCCGCACCACCTTCCCGACCAGCTCGGGCTGTTCGAGCGCGCGGCCGATCAAGCCCTTCTTGTTCTGGCCGACGGCGGCGCGCTCCGTGCCCGCGCTGATGAGCGAGGCGGCCGTGCGCACCAACAGGCGCCCCCGCCGCGCGGACGGCGCCGGCACCTCGGCCACCTCCACCAGCCCCGTCCTCCGGCTCTGTAGGATCTGCTTCATTCAGTCGAGGCGGTAGAGGAACTCAAGCAGGCCGACGGTCGCGACCAGTGCCAGCAGGACGAGGACGACGATGTGCGGCCAGCGGAAGATGAAACGGCGGCACGCGCGGCACCTGATGCCGCCCATGCGCAACGGCCTCGCGCAGTAAGGGCATTTGCTCATTGTGACCCTTCACTCTCAGAGGTTAGGGGTGGAACATGCCACGAGCCGCGTCGGGTAAGCAAGCCGCGGCGGGGCGGGGCGGCCCCGGCCCCCCGAGTATGCTATAGTCTTGGCCCGCGTCAAACTCAAACTTTGTAAAAGAGGCGCCGGGCGCCCCGAACGAACAAGCATGGGCATCATCTCAGGGCTGCTGAGCAAGCTCGGGCTCGAACACCTCGCGCCGGCCCGCGAGGTCTTGAGCGTCTTCATCTTGGATGACGACACGCTGCGCCACGAATGGTTCGCGCGGCAGTTCAAGGGCGACCGCCTCGACGTGGCCGCCGACCCCGCGCACGCCGTCGAACTGCTCTCGGCCAACCGCTACGACCTGATCTTCTTAGACCACGACCTGCTCCCGGAGCACTACCACTCCGACGCCCTCGACGACGAACGCACCGGCTACGCCGTCGCCCGCTGGCTCTCCGAGCGCCCCGCGGCCCAGGCCGACTCGACCGTCGTCATCCACACGCGCAACGCCGACGGCGCCCTCCGCATGGCCGAACTCCTTCGCCGTCAGGGCCGCCCGGCCGAGCACGTCCCCTTCCACCTGCTCGAACCGCGCATCAAACACCTCCGCAGAAACAGAGGCTAGGACATGAGAACTGACAGCCCCCTCAAGAGACTCGCGCTCGCCGCCTGCCTCGCGCTCGCGCTCGGCGGCGCCCGTGCGAACGCGCAGGGCGGCGGCGCGCAGAAGGGCGCCGGCAAGCCCTACGACGAACAGGTCAGGGCGCTACTTGAGCGCGCCGACATCAAGCGGGCCTTCGAGCACGTCGAGCGCGAGCGCGAGGCTATCAAGCGCGAGTGGGTCGCCATCACCGAGATCAACGCGCCCTCGGGCAAGGAGGCCGAGCGCGCCGCCTTCATCGAGCGGCTGCTGCGCTCCTACAAGTCTCTGGAGGTGCGCCGCGACTCGGCCGGCAACGTCGTCGCCGTGCGCAAAGGCGCGGGCGGCGGCCCCGTGGTCGTGCTGGACGCGCACATGGACACGGTCTTTCAGGAGGGCTTGAAGATCAAGGTCGAGGAGAGGGGCGGCCGCCTCTACGCGCCGGGGATAGGCGACGACACGCGCAACGTCGAGGCGATGCTGGCGGCGGTGCGCGCGCTCGACGCGGCGGGCGTGAGGACGAAAGGCGACCTCGTCTTCCTCTTCACCGTCGAGGAGGAGACGAGCTTTCGCGGCGTTGAGGAGTTCGTCAAAGAGAACAAGGGGCGCGTTGACCAGTACATCGCCCTCGACGGCGGCTACGAGGGCTTCACCTACGGCGGCATCGGCATCAACTGGTACCGTCACCACTTCGTCGGCCCCGGCGGCCACACGCGCTCGCGCACGCCGCCCTACTCGGCGACGCTGCCGATGGCCCGCGCCATCGCGCGCATCTACGAGCTGCCGCTGCCCTCTTCGCCGCCGACGAATTTGAACATCGGCATGACGGGCGGCAGCGAGGTCGTCAACGCGAAGGCTTCCGACGCCTGGTTCACCGTCGACCTGCGCTCGACGAGCAACGAGGTCATCGCCGACTACGAGAAGAGGATCGCGGCCATCCTCGCCGAAGAGGCGGCGCGCGAGAAGATGACGGTCAGGACCGAGAAGCTCTCCTCGACCCCGGCGGCGCAGATACCCGGCCACCGCAACTCCACGCTCGTCAAGACGGCCGAGGCCGTCCACTACGCGCTCGACTTCCAGCCGCAGATCACCATCACGGGCTCGAACAACGGCAACGTCGCCCTGCTCGCCGGCATCCCCGCCATCTCCACCGGCGCCGCCGACTGTGGCGACTCCCACGCCCTCACCGAATACTGCGAGACGGAGACCATCTACCGCGGCATCAAGAAAGTCATCCTGCTCGCCGCCGCGACGGCGCTGGTTCAGTGATGTGACTTGCGCGGGTTGCGGCCGAGTTTCGAGACGGCCCAGGCGCCGAGGACGACGGCGAGCTTGCCGAGACTGAAAGAGCGCCGCGCGCCGCCCGCCGTCGCCGCCCGTGCCGCGCCCTCCTCACGCGTGACGCGGCCGTGCGTGGCGCGCGTGCGGGCGTCCGTCGGCGGCACCGGGCCGCCCGACTTCGACTCGCCGCGGCGCTCGGACTTCGTCGGCGGCTGCTTAGGCCCGCCCGGCGCCTTCTCGCCCTTCTCCTTGGCTCCGGGGTGGCCCTGCTTTGCCATCTCGTGCTCGATCTCGGAGTTCATCTCGCCGCCGATGAGGATGGCCGTCCCCGTGAAGTAGAACCAGAGCATGAGGATGATGACGGCGCCGAGCGACCCGTAGGTCGCGCTGTAGCTGTTGAAGTATGAGAGGTACGCCTTGAAGGCGAACGAGATGAGCAGCCAGAGCACGACGCCGACGACGGCGCCCGGCGTCAGCCACTTCCAATGCTGGTCCCCCGTGTCCGGCGCGAAGTAGTAGATGAGCGCGAACCCGAGCGTCACGGCCGCCAGCACTATCGGCCACTGCAAGACCTTCCACGCCAGCTCGAAGGCCGCGCTCAGCCCGAACGAGCCCGCCACCCACTCCGCGAGGTCGTGGCCGTAGAGGATGAGCACGAGCGACGTGAGGATGAGCAGCGCCAGCGCCAGCGTCAGCCCGACGGCGATGAGCCGCGTCTTCCACCACGGCCGCGTCTCCTTCACGTCGTAGGCGACGTTCAAAGACTCGCTGATGGCGCCCATCCCGTTCGACGCCGCCCAGAGCGCCGCCAGGATGCCGAACGAGAGCTTGCCGCCGCCGCTGTTCTCCGTCACCTCCGTCACCGTCTCGCGGACAATCTTAGTCGCCTCGCCCGGCAGCACGGCGCTCAGGTACTTGAAGAGGTCGTTGCTCATGTCGCCGCTCTCGCCCGCGAAGTAGCCGATGAGCGACGTGAGGAACAGCAGCGCCGGGAAGAGCGCGAGCAGGAAGTAGTAGGCCAGCTGCGCCGAGCGCCCCAGCACGTCGTCCTCCTGCGTCTCCGCCCACACCCGCTTGCCCAGCTCCTTCAAGCTGAGCCCGCCCAGGCCCATATTCTTGAACAAGGCTTCGCCCTCCTTCGTGCGGCGTCAGTGTGGCGGCGCCCGAAGGAGAAACGGTCACGATTTGTTAACGAGATTATTTGACGAGCGTGAAGGTGCGGCCCCAGCGTGAGTTTTTGAAGAAGTCTACGAGGAAGTTGCCTTGCGTCGGGAGGCTCTCGTCGTAGGACCAGTAGACGAACATGGCGCGGCCGATGACGGTCGAGCGCGGGACGTAGCCCCAGAAGCGGCTGTCTTCGCTGTTGTTGCGGTTGTCGCCCATGACGAAGTAGTGGCCCTCGGGCACCTCGAAGATTTCGCCCTCGGCGGGCTGCTCTTCGAGCGCGTCGGGGCTCCAGTAGACGTGGTAGGGGAAGTCGCCGCGCGGGGCGTTCTCGCCGACGAGGGGCACGCCGCGCTCGTCCGTCATCGGCGCCCCCATCTCGTTGCCGCTCGTCTCCTCGTCGTCCTGCTCGGGCGGGTTGTTGGCGGCGACGCGGTGCTCTTCGAGCGGCTGCCCGTCGATGAAGACCTGCGCGCCGCGGACCTCGACGCGGTCGCCGGGCAGGCCGATGACGCGCTTGACGTAGTTGGTCTTGAAGGGGACGGTGTCGCTCAGGCGGTTGTGGCGGAACTGCTCGGAGGGGAAGCGGCCGGGGTACTTGAAGACGATGATGTCGCCGCGGCGTATCTCGCGCTGCGGCAGGAAGGCGAGCGCCGGCCCCGGCGCGAAGATGAACTTGTTGACGAGCAGGTGGTCGCCGATGAGGATCGTGTTCTGCATCGAGCCGGTCGGGACCTTGACGGCCTGCACGACGAAGGTCATGCCGAAGAGCGCCATCACGGCCGTCACCACCAGCGACTCGAAATACTCGCGCAGCACGCCCCGCGCCGGCCCGCGCGTCTCGCGCCTCGTCTCGCCGCCCGCCGCGCCGGCCCGCCGGCCCGCGCGGCCCGCGTCCGGCGCCGCCGCCCGCTCCTCTTCGGCCGGCGGCTCGGCCAGCCCCGCGCCCCTCTGCTCTCTGCTCATATACGACTCATCCTAGTGAACCGCGGCGAGCGCGGTCAAGCAGGGGGGTTCTACTGGCCACCGTCTTCCGGCATCACTTCGAGCGCGCGGCGGGCGGCGTCCATCTCGGCGGCCTTGATGGTCGGCCCCTCGCCGCGGATGCGCTCGGAGTCCCAGACGACTTCGACGTGGAAGGTGCGCGAGTGGGGAGGCCCCTCGGTCTCGACGAGGTCGTAGTGCGGCGTGACGTGGCGCTCGGCCTGGAGGCGCTCCTGGAGGAGCGTCTTGAAGTCGGCGGCGGCGGCCGACTCGGGCGTGGCTTCGGAGAGGTCGCGCGCGAGGGCGCGCTCGACGAAGCGGGCGGCCTCCGAGAAGCCGCCGTCGAGGAAGACGGCGGCGAGCACGGCCTCGAAGGCGTCGGCGAGTAGGGCGCGCTTGCGGCGGCCGCCCGTCTTCTCCTCGCCGCGGCCGACGCGCAGGAAGTCGCCGAACTGTAGCTCGCGCGCGGCGCGCGCCAGCGTGTGCGTGCTCACCAGCCGGTGCTTCATGCGCGATAGCTCGCCCTCCGTGACGTGCGGGTGAGTGCGGAAGAGCGAGTCGGCGACGACGAGGCCGAGGACCGAGTCGCCGACGAACTCCAGCGCCTCGTTGTGGAGGTGGCGGGCCTTCTCCTCCTCGCCGGCTCGGACGCTCTCGTGCGCCCAGGAGCGGTGCGTGAGGGCTCGTTCGAGGAGGTGACGGTCTTTGAAAGAGTAGCCTAGCTTCGCTTCGAGGGCAGACAGGTCTGCCGGCTCGGTTTCGGGGGTGCCATTCTTCGCCATGCGGCGGATTGTAGCAAAAAAAGCCGGGCGCGCCGCTTCCGCTTACCTGAAGCGGAGGGCGCGCCCGGCTCGGGCTTCGCTTTGCGACCGATGTCCTGCCCGTTTAGCGGCGCGGCTTGGTGCCGGCGGTCGTGGCCGGCGCGGCGGCCGGCTTAGGCGTCGTGGTGGCGGCCGGCTTAGGCGTCGTGACGGTGGCCGCGGCGCCGGTGCCGGTCGGGCTGGTGGCCGCCGCGCCGGTCGTGCTGGCCGGGGCGGCAGGCGTCATGGGCTGGCCGGGCAGCGGCAGCGGCTTGTTGAGCACGCCTGCGATCAGCTCGTTCAGGCCGGCGTCGGAGCCTTCGTGGCGCTGCTTGTAAACGTCCGCCAACTGCTTCATCAGGTTGTCGCGCCAAGCCTTCAACTGCGGCTTGTCGGCCGAGAGGGCGATGGCGCGCGCCCAGGCGTCAATGATGCGGTCGGTCGCCGCGTTCGTCTTCCCCAGCAGCGCCTCGTAGGCCGGCTTCATCTCCTCGGTGACTTCCTTGCCCTCGTAGGTGGCCTTGTACTCGGCGATGAGCCGCTTGTACTCGCCGTCGAGGTAGGCGTTGGCGAGGTAGAAGTAGGTCGTCGGGTCGGACTTGAACGTGGTGTTCGACTGGGCGGCCTTGATGAAGAGCCCGGCGGCCTCGTCGGGCGACGTGGTCCTGACGAGCAGGCCGTGCGTGTAGTAGAGCTGGCCGAGCGCGTTCTCGCGGTTCGGGAAAGGCGCCCAGCTCTCTACCATCGTCTTGCCGTCGGCGGAGGGCCGCTGCGGGGCCTTGCCCGACTCGATGAGCTGCGTCGTGCGGCGCACGTACTGGACGGCCTCGCGCGAGACGGCCGCGTTCTCCGTCTTCACGTCCGAGGCGTTCAGGAGCGCCGCGATGGAGAGGTCGAGCAAGACGGCTAGGTTCTCCTGGTCGGAGTTGAGGAGCTGGCGGCCGATCTCGAAGCCCTTGGTGTAGTCGGCCTTGGTCCCGGCGGCTGGGAAGAGGGCCGTCTTGAAGTTGAAGTCGACGGTGGCCTTCTCGTACTTCGACACCCAGTTCCGGATGTAGTCGTAGATCTTCTTGTCGGCGTCGTCGGTCGTGGCGGCGTACTTGCTCAGGTAGTCCTTGCCGACTTCGTAAGCCTGCTTCTGGTCGGCCGGGCCGCCCTTGCGCAGCCTGAGGAAGTCCTCGTACTTTTTCGCCTTCTCGGCGGCAACATCCTGGGTTGCCGCGCCGCCGGCGGCCGTGTCCTGCGCGAGCGCCGGGAGGGCGAAGACGCCGAAAGCCGCGGCGAGAATCAAGAGTCTTAAAACGTTCTTCATCGGTCGCAAATCCTCCGTGCGCGTTGTCGCTTCGTATTCAAAGGGGACGAAAATCGTTCGGCGCCCGCCTCTATCCGGCGTAGCGTGCAAATCAGATGCCGACGCCTCACGGCCAGTTGCCGCTTGCGGGGGGATGCCCCAAAGGGTTCCATTCGAGGGAGAAGAACGGGTTCGGGTCGGTCAGGTCTGGAGCGAATTTCGCGCCGTGATACTGCAACAATCCCGCAAATAGTGTCAAGCCTGACGGCGCCTCCTCCGCGGGGTTTTACATTAGAGTCGCGGCGGAAGCTTTTGTGCCAGAAAAATAACCGGCCCGCAATGTGGGAGGCCGAAGCGAACGGCTCGGGCCTCCCACACTAGCGGGCCGGGTGTTTAGGAAAGAGTCGCCTTGCCGACTACGGCCGGTCGCCGACGCGGCGGGGGCGGCCGGCGGGCGGCGTGCTCTGCTGCTGCGGCGCGGGGGTCGGCGTGACGGTCAGGCGCGGCACAGACTTGACCGTCTTCTGGAGCGAGGGCTGGC
>DATHBF010000170.1:0-18266 GCA_035296285.1 Pyrinomonadaceae bacterium
GGCCCCGCGCACGAGCCCGCCGAAGCGCCCGTCTCCTTCGACGATGGCGGCGCCGCCGACCTCGCCGCCGTCGCGCACGACGAGCAGCCGGCCCCGCCCGCTCACGCCGAAGCGCCGATAGCGCCGTCGCCGACGACGACGACCGCGCCGCCTCTCCCCTCCTCCGTCCCGCCGCCGGGCCGGCAGGTCAGGGTCTTGAGGCCGACGGCCGCGGCGCTCAACGCAGGCATCCAGCCCGGCCAACGCGCCCCCGCGCCGGTCGCCCCGGTCGCCCCCGCGCGCCCCGCGCCCGCCGGCCGCCCCGAGGGGCGCGGCGAGCAGGGCCGTCGCCGCGGGCGCGGAGGCCCCGAAGGAGCCCCGCAGACCGCCGAGGAGATGCGCGGCACGCCCGGCGAGACCGCCACGCCGCAGACGATCTACCGGCCGCCCAGCGACCAGCGCCGCCCCGCGGGCCGCGGTGGACGGCGCGGCCGCCCCGGCCCGCCCGAGCGCGGCGGCAAGCGCGGCTTCGAGCGCGACTTGGTCCCCGCCGGCCGCCCGCTCTCGCTGGAGAACCGCATCGCGCAGTCCTTGAACGTCGAGGCCGCGGCCGATGCCAAGAAGGTCCACCTCGTCGAAGGCGCCTCCGTCAAGGAGTTCGCCGAGAAGACCGGCATCCGCCCGAAGGACATTCAGGCGCTTCTCCTTCAGCGCGGCGTCTTCGCCACGCTCAACCAGCCGCTCGACAACGACGTGGCGCAGGAGATCGGCCGCCGCTTCGGCTTCGACGTGCAGTTCCTCGGCTTCGAGGAGATGGTCGCCGACGAGGAGATCACCAAGCTGCTCGGCGACGAGCAGAACCTCGAAGAGTACGTCGAGGAGTCGCGCGCGCCCGTCGTCACCGTCATGGGCCACGTTGACCACGGCAAGACGAGTCTCCTCGACGCCATCCGCACCACGGACGTGGCCGCGGGCGAGGCCGGCGGCATCACGCAGCACATCGGCGCCTACAGCGTCGAGGTGCCGAGCCCCGACGCGCCCGACCACCGCCGCCGCGTCGTCTTCCTCGACACGCCGGGCCACGAGGCTTTCACCATGATGCGCGCGCGCGGCGCCAAGGCGACCGACATCGTCGTGCTCGTCGTCGCCGCCGACGACGGCGTCATGCCGCAGACCGTCGAGGCCATCGAGCACTCGCGCGCAGCGGGCGTGCCCATCGTCGTCGCCATCAACAAGATAGACAAGCCGGACGCCAACCCCGACCGCGTCAAGCAGGAGTTGGCCGGGCAGGGCGTGCAGCCCGTGGACTGGGGCGGGGACATCGAGACGGTGTCCGTCTCCGCCAAGCGCCGCGAGAACCTCGACACGCTGCTGGAGACGATCCTGCTCACGGCCGACATTCTCAACCTGAAGGCCAGCCCGAAGCGCCTCGCCTCCGGCGTGGTCCTCGAAGCCAAGCTCGACCGCGGGCGCGGCGCCGTCGCGACCGTGCTCGTCCAGAACGGCACGCTGCACATCGGCGACCCCTTCATCGTCGGCCAAATCTTCGGCAAGGTCCGCGCCATGTACGACGACCGCGGCCAGCTCATCTCGGAGGCCGGGCCGGCGACGCCCGTCGAAGTCCTCGGCATGCAGGGCGTGCCGCAGGCGGGCGAGACCTTCCAGGTCGTCTCCGACATCACGCGCGCCCAGCAGATCTCGCACCAGCGCCAGTCGGTCCACCGCCAGCAGTCCTTGGCGGCCACGACGAAGCGCGGCATCGAGGCCCTCGGCGAGGCGCAGGTCAAGGAGCTTCTCGTCATCGTCAAGGCCGACGTGCAGGGCTCGGTCGAGGTCTTGAAGAGCACGCTCCAGAAGCTCTCGACCGAGCGCGTCAAGGTCCGCGTCGTCCGCTCGGGCGTCGGCGCCATCACCGAGTCGGACGTGCTCCTGGCGGCCGCCTCGCAGACCGAGGCCACGGGACGCGCCGTCGTCATCATCGGCTTCAACGTCCGGCCCGAGGTCAGGGCCGCCGAGCTGGCGAAGCAGGAGCACGTTGACGTGCGCCTCCACTCGATCATCTACAAGGTCGAGGAGGAGATACGCGCGGCCATGATCGGCATGCTCGACAAGATCTCGACCGAGAAGATTCTCGGCAAGGCCGAAGTCTTGCAGACCTTCAAGGTGCCGCGCGCCGGCATGGTCGCCGGCTGCCGCGTGCTCGACGGCATCATCCGCCGCAACGCGCGCGCCCGGCTCATCCGCGACGGCGTCGTGGCCTGGGAGGGCGGCATCGGCTCCCTGCGCCGCGTCAAGGACGACGTGTCGGACGTCCGCGAGGGCTACGAGTGCGGCATCTCGCTGGAGAACTTCAACGACGTGAAGGTCGGCGACCACATCGAGGCTTACGTCATCGAGCAGGTCGCGGCGACGGAACTATGAAGTAGCCGGTAGCCAGCATTAGACCTACTGACTACCGGCTACTGACTACCGGCTCCTGCTTTTTATGCGTAGGCCCGAGAAGCTTGCAGAACTGATCCGCGAGGAGGTCATCCAGATCGTCGGGTACGAGCTGGAAGACCCGCGGCTGGACACGGTGACGGTGACGGACGTGCGCGTGGCCGACAACCTGCGCGACGCCAGCGTCTACGTCACGGCCGAGGGCACGGAGGCGGAGCGGCAGGCGGCGATGAAGGCGCTCACGAAGGCCGCGCCCTTCGTCCGCCGGCAGTTGAGCATGGCGCTCAACCTCCGCTACACTCCCGAGCTTCATTTCGTCCGCGACACGGTCGAGGAGTCGGCCGCCCGCGTGGGCGCGCTGCTCACCGAAATCGGGCAGCAGCAGAGCACAGACCAGCCGCCCCCCGCCCCGGAAGGCGCGGCCGGAGAAGAAGAGGAGAAAGAAGGTGAAGGGTGAAGGGTGTCGGGCGCCGGGTAAAGACAATCTCTTACCCGGCGCCCGACACCCTTCACCCTTTACCCTTGTATTACGATGCTCAGTCAAGTCGTTGAGCTGATCGAGTCGAAGCGCCGCTTCGCCATCACCTCCCACATCCGCCCCGACGGCGACAGCCTCGGCTCGTCGCTCGGCCTCTACTGGCTGCTGCGCGCCCTCGACAAGGACGCCGAGATCATCATGCGCGACCCCGTGCCCCACGCCTACCAGAAGCTGCCGGGCGCGGAGCTGGTCCGCGTCACGCCGCGCGTGGACCGCGACTACGACGCCGTCTTCGTCATCGAGTGCTCGGACGTGACCCGCCCCGGCCTCGAAGCCCTCGACGAGCAGTTCGTCGTCAACATCGACCACCACTCGACGACCGCGCTGTTCGGCCAGATCAACTGGATCGACTCGACCGCCTCGGCCGTCGGCGAGATGGTCTACAACCTCTGCAAGGCCATCGGGGTGCGCGTCACGCGCGAGATAGCCGAGTGCGTCTACACGGCGCTGGTCACCGACACCGGCTCCTTCCACTACTCGAACACCTCGGAGCGCACCTTCAAGGTGGCGAGCGAGCTGGTGCGCGCGGGCGTCAAGCCGGCCAAGGTCTCGCAGGCCGTCTTCGCCAATTACCCGTGGAGCAAGATAGAGCTTTTGGGCGAAGTCCTCGGGACCGTCAGGCGCGACCAGTCGGGGCGCGTGGCGTGGCTCGTCCAGACGCTCGACATGCAGGAGCGCACGGGCGCGTCTGACGAGGACGGCGACGGGTTCGTCAACTACCCGATGAGCTGCGGCGACGTGGAGGCGTGCGCCTTCTTCAAGGAGACGGAGCCGGGCTCCTACCGCGTCTCCTTGCGCTCGAAGTGCGACGTGAACGTCGCGCGCATCGCCGAGCGGTTCGGCGGCGGCGGCCACCGCAACGCGGCCGGCTGCACCTTCCGCGGCACGCTCGAAGAGGCCGAGCGGAGTTTGGTCAGCCAGCTCGTCGCGGCCGTCGAACACCGCGCCAACGGCGGCGGGCCGACCGGCCCCCTCCACCCGCGGGACGTGGTCGCCGCCACCGAGGCGCGCGAGCCCGGCCGGAGGGACGCCAGGACTTAAAGAGAATCGGCAGGTGACGGCCCTGGCGCGCTTCTTTATGGGGCGCGCTTTGTGTTACCCTTCGTCCCCATCAGCCCCTTTCCGTAAGCCCCCGGCGAACTGAGCAACGCATGTCCTGGTTTCGCAAAAAGAGCCAGCGGATAGAGTCCGTCCCGGCGGACGAGCGCCGCGTCAAGACCGAGGGCATCTTCGTCAAGTGCCCCGAGTGCGAGGCCGCCCTCTACAAGCGCGAGCTGGAAGAGAGCTTCCAGGTCTGCCCGCATTGCAGCCACCACTTCCGCCTCGACGCCCGCACGCGCCTCGCCATGCTCTACGACGAGGGGCGCTTCGAGGAGTTGGACTCCGAGGTCATCTCGTCGGACCCGCTCGGGTTCGTGGACACCAAGCCCTACAAGCTGCGGCTCGAACAGGCGCGACGCCGGACCGGACTGCCCGAGGCCGTCATCAACGCGCGGGGCTCTGTCGGCGGCCACCCGACGCTGATAGCCGCGATGGACTTCCAGTTCCTCGGCGGCTCGATGGGCTCGGCCGTCGGGGAGAAGGTGACGCGCCTCATCGAGCGCGCCGTGCGCGAGCGCGCCGCCGTCATCATCGTCAGCCAGTCGGGCGGGGCGAGGATGCAGGAGGGCACGCTCTCCCTCATGCAGATGGCGAAGATCTCGGCGGCGCTGGCCCTGCTCTCGGAGGCGCGCCTCCCTTACATCTCCGTCATCACCGACCCGACGACCGGCGGCGTCACCGCCAGCTTCGCCATGCTCGGCGACCTCAACATCGCCGAGCCGAAGGCGCTCATCGGCTTCGCCGGCCCGCGCGTCATCGAGCAGACCATCCGCGAGAAGCTGCCCAAGGACTTCCAGCGGTCCGAGTTCCTGCTCGAACACGGGATGCTCGACGCCGTCGTGGACCGCCGCGAGATGCGCGACTTCATCGTCACCGCGCTCGAATTCATGGTCAACCCCGAAATCCAGTACAAGCCCCTCAGGCCGCAGCTCCCGCAGCCCAACGGCTCCGGCACCCTCCCGCCCGAACTCCGGGCCGAAGTCGAAAAGCCGGTCGAAGTCGAAACCCCCAAGAGCTGAGACCGGCGCGTGAACTTCGACGAGTCCGTCTCCTACCTTCTGAGCCTCGGCCACGAAACGCTGGCCATCAAGCTCGGCCTCGAAAACATCCGGCGGCTGCTCGCGCGCCTCGGCGACCCGCACCGCGCCTTCCCCTCGGTCCAGATCGCCGGCACCAACGGCAAGGGCTCGGTCGCCGCGATGCTCGACTCCGTCTGCCGCGCCGCGGGCGTCCGCGCCGGCCTCTACACGTCGCCCCACCTCGTTTCGGTCACCGAGCGCGTCCGCATCTCCGGCCGCGACATCGCGCCCGAGGAGTTCGCGCGCCACGCCACTCGCGTGCGCGCCGCCGCCGAGTCGGTCGAGCGGGAGTCGGGCGCGCTGCCGACCTTCTTCGAGCAGGTGACGGCCGTGGCCCTTTCGGCCTTCCGCGACGCGCGCGTGGAGCTGGCCATCCTCGAAACCGGCCTGGGCGGCCGGCTCGACGCCACGACGGCCGCGGGCGCCTCGACCGTCGCCGTCACGCCCGTCTCGTTCGACCATCAGGAATATCTCGGCCCCACCCTCGCCGAGATCGCCGCCGAGAAGGCGGCCGTCATCCGCCCCGGCGTGCGCGCCGTCCTCGCGCCGCAGGGGCCGGAGGCGGCGCGGGTGCTCGCCGCGCGCTGCCGCGAGTGCGGCGTCGAGCCGCGGACGGCGCATGAGAGCTTCGCCGTCGAGAGTTCTTGTGAGGGCGGCCGGCTGCTCGCGCGCGTGCGGACGCAGCGCGAGGACTACGGCGCGGTCTGCCTCGCCCTGCGCGGCCGGCACCAGTTGGCGAACGCGGCCGTCGCCGTCGCGCTCGCCGAAAGCCTCGCCGAGCAGGGCTTCCCGGTCACGCGCGCGGCGGTCATCCGGGGTTTAGAGACGGCCGGGCACGCGGGCCGCCTTGAGCTTGAAGAGAGTTTCGACCCGCCCGTCCTCTTCGACGGCGCGCACAACCCCGCGGGCGCCCGCGCCCTGCGCGCCTACCTCGACGAGTTCGTCACATCCCCCGTCACGCTCGTCTTCGGCGCGATGCGCGACAAGCCACTCGCGGAGCTGGGCTCCGTCCTCTTCCCCGCCGCCGAGCACCTGGTCCTGACCTCGCCTCAAAGCCCGCGCGCGGCCACCCCCGAGGAACTCGTCCGCGCCGTGCCCGTGCCCGCCACTTCGAGTACAATCGCGCTCGCGCCTTCGGTCGCCGACGCGCTCGTCATCGCGCGCGCGCACACGCCGCCCGGCGGGCTCGTCTGCGTGACCGGCTCGCTCTACCTCGTCGGCGAGGCGAAGACTCTACTCGGGAAGGGGCGCGGGAACCTTTAACGCATGAGCAAGAGTTCGGAGAGCAGCCGCCTCTGGAAGACGGCGCTGATCGTGGCCGGCGTCGGGCTGGTCGTCGCCGTCGGGCTCGGCTGGCTGGCGCTGAGGATGTACCAGGACTCCATCCAGCGCCGCGCCGCCTCGGCCAACGAGGCCAACGCCCTCTACGTCATCGAACAGATCTCGGCCGCCGAGCACCTGCACTTCGAGTCGCACGGGCAGTACGCGACCTTCCGGCAGCTCGTTGACGCGGGCTTCTTCAACGCGCCGCTCCAATCGGATGACGCGCTCGCCTCGCAGGGCTACACCTTCCGCCTCAAGCTCCGGCCGCGGACCGACGCGCAGCCCCCCTTCTACAGCGTCGCGGCCGACCCCGTGCGCGCGACGGGCCGCGACGCCACGGGCCGCCGCCACTTCTACATCGACTCGGACGTGGTCGGCGTGCGCGTCAACGAGGAGCGCCCCGCCGGCCCCACCGACCCGCCGCGCCTGACGGTTCAATAGAGATGGACACATCACACAAAGAGCAGCCGGACGTTCTCGGGAGCGAGCAGGTCTTCAAGGGGCGCATCTTCGAGGTCGCCGTGGACACCGTGCGCGAGGGCGAGCACGTCTACACGCGCGAGGTCGTGCGCCACAACGGCGGGGCGGCGGCCGTCGCCTACTTCGACGACGGGAGCGTCGCGCTCGTCCGGCAGTACCGCCACCCGACGGTGCGCTACGTGCTGGAGCTTCCGGCCGGCAAGCTCGAAGGCGGCGAGCGGCCCGAGGAGTGCGCGGCGCGCGAGCTTGAGGAGGAGCTGGGCGTCCGGGCCGCGCGGCTCGAACAGCTCTCGGAGTTCTTCACCACGCCCGGCTTCTGCGCCGAGAAGCTGTGGGTCTTCCTCGCCACCGGCCTCGAAGAGACGGCCGTCAATTACGAGGAGGACGAGATAATCGAGATCGTGCGCCTCCCGCTCACGCGCGCGCTGGAGATGATATCCACGCGCGAGATCGAGGACGCCAAGACCATCATCGGCCTGCTGCTCGCCGCGCAGCGCCTCGGCTTCGCGACGGGCGACGTGGCCGAGACGACCGTCCCCTGAAGGAGTATGACGAGGATGCCGGAGGGCATGACGAGAAGCGCGGGCGACCCTGCCGGCTCGCCACGCCCGCGCACGACGCCGCCGGTGCCGCCCTCGCCGCTCAACTACCTGCACTCGGCCGTCGCCGTCCCCCTCATCTACCTCTACACGGTCGTCATGGGCTCGCTCTCGCTCCTGCTCTCCGTCCGCGACGCGGGAGGCCGCCGCCAGCACTGGTGCGCGCGCGCCTGGAGCCGGATGATAGCGCGCACCGCCGGGATGAGCGTGCGCGTCCACGGGGCCGGGCGGCTTCGGGCCGGCGCGTCCTACGTCTTCCTCTCGACGCACCAGAGCTACATGGACATCCCGGCCATGCTCGGCTACATCCCCGCGCAGCTCCGCATCGCCGCCAAGCGCGAGGTCTTCCAGATTCCCTTCCTCGGCTGGCACATGCGGCGCGCGGGCCACATCTCCATCAACCGCGGCTCGACGCAGGAGGCCGTGGAGACGCTGCGCCGCGCCGCGAGCGAGATACGCCCCGGCATCTCGGTCTTCCTCTACCCCGAAGGCACGCGCACGCGCGACGGCTCGCTCCAGCCCTTCAAGAAGGGCGGCTTCAAGTTCGCGCTCCAGACCGGCCTGCCCGTCGTCCCCGTCACCATCGTCGGCACGCGCCGCGCGCTTCCCCGCGACTCCTTCGTCTTCCGCCCCGGCCCCGTTGACCTCTACCTCGACGCCCCCATCCCCACTGCCGACCTCACAGACTCCGACCTCCCCGACCTCATGAGCACGGTGCGCGAGGCGATGGAGAAGCATTTCAAGGAAGTAGACGGAAGTCAGTAGTCAGTAGAATGTAGCACCTACTGGCTACTGACTACCGTCTACTGTCTACTTCTTTCCTGTTGCTCTTTTCCCGCGCCGTCTCTTACACTGGATTTCGTGAGTACTCCTTTAACGCCGCTCCCGCGCGAGAGCTACGCGGGTTACGAAGAGGGGCCGCCGCAGCCCCCGCAGCCAGCCGCCGCCGCCTTCGACCCCGACTCGCCGCCCTGGAGCGTCTGGACGGCCCTGGGCCTCTGGACGGCGAGCCTGGCGCTGATGATCTTCGTCCCCCTCGTCGCCATCATCCCCTACATCGTCATCAGCTACCGCGGGCAGGACTTCGAGCGCGTCGCCGCGGCGATTAACCAGGACCCGAACGCCCTGTTCATCAGCATCGCCGCGACGCTCCCCGCCCACCTCATCACGCTCGCGCTCGTCTGGGCCGTCGTGACGCGCTTCGGCCGCCGCCCGTTCTGGCAGACCATGGGGTGGCGCTGGCCCCGGCGCTTCGGCTTCTGGGCCTGCGCCGGGTTGGCGCTCGCGCTGCTCGGCGCCGCGTGGCTGGTGGCGACCGTGCTCGGCGTCAGGGAGACGCCCTTCGACCAGATGCTCAAGAGTTCGCCGAACGCGCTCTTCGCCACCGCGTTCCTAGCGACCGTGACGGCGCCTCTCATCGAAGAGCTGGTCTACAGGGGCGTGCTCTACCCGGCCTTCCGCAGACTGGGCGTCGTGTGGGCCGTGCTCGTCGTCACCTCCCTCTTCGCCATCATCCACGTCCCGCAGTACTACAACAGCCCCGGCACCATCGGCGCCATCATCCTCCTGAGCCTCGCGCTGACGCTCGTGCGCGCCAAGACCGCCAGCGTCCTCCCCTGCTTCGTCATCCACCTCATCTTCAACGGCCTACAGGTCGCCGGCCTCCTGACTAAACACTTCTACGACAAGGCGGCGGAGCAGCCCGCGGCGGCCGGCGCCCTCGAAACGCTACTCCCGCACGCCGCGCGCCTCTTCCAATGACACGATGAGTTACGACGTGCTCGTCGTCGGCGGCGGCATCGGCGGCCTCACCTGCGCCGCGCTGCTGGCGGCCCGCGGCGTGAGCGTCTGCCTCGTCGAGCGCGAGCCGGAGGCGGGCGGCTGCGCCCTGACGCGGGAGATTTCCGGCCACAGCTTCGAGCCCGGCGCGGGGCTCTACGCGGCGTGGCACGCGGGCGGGATTCACGAGCGCGTCTTCGCAGAGCTGCCCGTCGAAGCGCCCGAGGTGCGCGAGGCGACGCCGCCTTACGTCCTGCGCCTGCCGGGCGGAGAGGACGTACGCGTCGGCGGACCCGCCGAAGAATTTTACGAGGGCCTGCGCGCGGCCTTCCCCGAGTGTGAGCGGGCGGCCGTCGCCTTCTACGAAGAGGTTCTGGCGGTCGCGGGCGCGCTCGAACGCGCGGCCCTGCGCACACCCAACCTGCTCGAAGTCTCCGGCCTGCGCCGCCTCAAGCTCCTCGCGTCCGAGCCGCGTCTCGCGCCGCTCGTCATTAAGAGGGCCGCGCACACGGCGGGCGAACACCTCTCGAAAACTTCCCCGCGCTTCCGGCGCTTCCTCGACGCGCAGCTACAGATTTACGCGCAGGCCGACGCCGACTCATGCGCCTACCCTTACGCGGCCGCCGCGCTCGCGCAACCCCTGCGCGGCATGCACGCGATGCGGGGCGGGGGCGGCGCGCTCGCCTCCGCGCTCGCCGAATCCGTCAAACTAAGCGGCGGGACGGTCCGACTCAACACGACTGCCATCCGCCTCGCGCTCGACTCTCAGGGCCGCGCCGCGGGCGTCGTCCTCCTCACGGGCGAGACTATGGAGGCTCGCCGCGCCGTCGTCAGCAACCTGACGGTGTGGGACACTTACGGGAAGCTCCTGGGGACGGGGGCCACGCCGGCCGGCGTGCGCGCGCGTTTGAAGTCTCTGCGCGGCTGGGGGGCTTATCAGATTTTCGTGAGCGGGGACGAAGCGGCCCTGGCGAGGCTGCCGTCGGAGCGCGTGCTCGCGCTGACGGGCTGGGGCGAGGGGCGCGAGTTCAGTCCGGAAGGCGACCTCTTCATGCTCAGCGCCGCGCCCGACTGGGACCCGCGCGCGCCGGCCGGCTTTCGCGCCGTCACGGTCTCGGCCTTCACGGACGCCGAGCAGTGGTTCACCTTCCACACCGACGAGGCAGAGCACGAGAGGGCGGACCAGAGCGCGCTCGAAGAACTGTGGGCGCGGATGCACGCGGCGCTGCCCGAACTGGGCGACGGGGTCGAGGTCGTCGAGACGGCGACGCCGCGCACCTTCTACGAGCGCACGCGCCGCCGCCTCGGCCTCGTCGGCACCACGCCCCGCACGCCCGACGCGCTCGGCCCGCAAGCCTTCACGCACCGCACGGCCATCCCGAACCTCTACATGACGGGCGACACGGTCTTCCCCGGCAACGGCCTCGCCGCCGTTACCCACTCCGCCCTCGTCGTCGCCGACGAAATCGCGCCGCCCCGAAAGCTCTAGTTCTTACCCTTGCCCTTACCGCCGCCCGGCCCGCCTCCGCCATGCGGCTTGCCGCCGCCATGCGGGTTGCCGCCGGACTTCTGCGGGTCGCCGCCACCGCCGCCGTGCGCGCGGCCCGGACCCTGCGGGGCCTCCTGCCTGCGCATGTGTCCCGGCGACGCCTGCTGCCGCTGCTGTTGGACGCGCATCCTTTCGTGATGCTGCTGTTGCGCCCTCAAGCCCGCCTCGCGCTGCTGGGCCTGCCTGCGGGCCTCGAACTGTTGGCGCTCGGCGGCGCGCTGCTGCTGGCGCACTTCGGCCGCGCGATGACGCTCGGCCTGCCTCTGGGCCTGAATCTCGCGGGCCATGGAGACGCGCTCGCCCTGAGCGCGTTGCTGCCGCTCGGCCGCCCGCGCCGCTGCCCTCTCGCCCTCCGCACGGGCGGCGAGTTGTCTCTCCTGCTGCCGCGGCGCGCGCTGCGCGCGCTCATCCTGACGGCGAAGCTCGCGCTCCGCACGCTTTTCCTGGCCGCGTCCGCGGGCGACTTCGGGCGCGGGCGCGACGACGTGCGCCTGGCGCTCGTCCTTGAATTTCAGCTTCTCCTTCTTCTGCTTCTCGGGCACGGCCTCGACGCGGAGCCTGCTCGCGCGCTCTTCGCGTAAGAACTCGCCCGACGGGCGCTCGCTCGCGTATACGCGCGTGCCGTCAAGCTTCTTCGCGAGGCCCGGCGGGAGGACGAAGCCGCGGCGGGCGACGGCCGTCTGGAGCGAAGCCTGCCGGAGCATGGCGACTGACATCGGTTCCATGACGGGGCGCACGCGGCCGAGCCGCGCGGGCTCGACGTTGACGACGTTGCCCCCGTCAATAAAGTTGTCGAAGTCGTCGGCCCGTATGACGGTCAGCGCGCCGGGCACGCCCCAGTTGGAAATCTGCTCGGGCGCCGCGGGCCGACCGTAAGGGTAGTGAGGCTGCCAGTTCTCGTCGTAGTAGACGGGGGCGTAAGGGTCCGAAGGCGCGAGCGGCACCCAGCCGATCTGGTTCGCCTCCGCCATGGGCACGAAGGCCACGGGCGCGGGCGAGTAGACGGGCTGCGCGTCGGCGTCCCCCGGCACCCAGAACCAGCGGCCGTCCGTGTTGACCCAGCGGCCGTAGTGGTAGGGCGCGTAGCCCCAGGGCTCGCTCGACACCCACGTCGGCCCGTAAGGGTCGTCCATCATCCACTGGCCCTGGCGGTAGGGCGCCCAGCCCTCGTCCACGCGCGGCGTCCACGCGTAGCCGTAGCCGTTCAGGTTACGCCAGTCGCCGTAGCGGTCGAGGTCGTGCGCGCCGGGCACGGCGGCCGGCACGTAGCGGTAGCTCGCGTAGCGGTTGTACGGGTCGTAGTAGTTCGGGTCGTTAAGGTACGCGTTGTAGTCGCTGTAGCGGCCGTCGTAGAGGTCAGGATACTGATAAGCGTAGTAGTCGTTGACAAGGCCGCCCGCGTACTCGGGGGCGATGCGCGAGAGCGCGACCTGCGCGGCGGTCTGGCCGAGCAGGGTCAGCATCTCGCCCTTGCTTATCTGGCCGCTGCCGGCGAGGCCCACCACCTGCGCCAGTCCGCTCAGGACGTTGACGAAGGCGCCGCCGTCGTCGTTGTAGCCGACTTCGTAGAGGCCGGGCTCTTGCAGGTCAACGGCTCCGTAGGGCGTGGCGACCTCGAAGACCTCGTCGTCAGCGAGCGCGCCGACGTTAAAGATGGCCGAGCCGTCGCGCAGGGCGAGCCGGGTGCGGCGGTCAGAGAGCGAAACGATGTCGAGGGCGGAGCCGGGTTCGAGCCGCGCGAAGTTGCGGCCCGTGAAGGCGATGCCGGACTGCGAGTCCTCGCGGGCGTAGAGGCGGTCGCCGGCCGTCAGCGGGGTGTTAGGCGTGACCTCGACCCAGCGGTCCTCCCCTTCGGCGTTCAGGCTCCGGTAGAGCCCCACCTCGCCGTCAACGCGTTCGAGGCGCGCGGCCGTGGGCGGCGAGAAGGCTTCGGCCTTCGGCTCGTGCCTCATCCAAAGCGCGGCGGCGCCCATCCCGACGGCCGCCGAGATGAGAGCCACCAGAGTCCAATGCGGCCAGAGCTTGAAATTATTTACCCTCACTTTATTGCATCTCCGTTGCGAGCAGATTTATCCCTCTTTAAGAGGGCAAGCACCGTGCCTTTCAACGCGAGCCCCGGGAGGGCGGCCGTCGTTTTTTAGATTAAAGACATTAGGGGAATGGCGAGTCGTTCGCGCGCGGGGGCGGGCGTGTCGAAAGCGTTCGCGTCAGCCCATATCGTGACACGCCGATACCATCTCGTGAGGGCGAAAACGGCGCTAAGTTGCATTCGTGTTGCGCCCTGACCCGCGCGAAAAAGAGTCGCCCCGCCGGGGCTTGCGGGCCGCGGGCGGGGCGAAAGTTTACGGGCGAGCGGTCGTTGTCGGGAAAGACACGCCGCGTGGTCTGTTAAGGCTCGCGGCTCTTGTTCACCATCCTGTCCATGTCGCGCTCGACTCGCCCCCCGCCCGGCATCGGGTCGCGGGGCATGGGGTTGCCGCCCGAGGGCGGGCCGGGGTTGCCGACGCCGGGGTTGCCGGCGTGGCCCGGCTGGTTGGAGCCGGAGTTGCCGCCACCCGGCGAGTTGCCGCCGATGTAGCCGGGGTTATAGCGCGGGTTGACGCCGGAGTATGTGTTGTCGGGGCGACGGCAGCCGCCGCAGCCGCCGTAGTAGGACGGGAAGTAGCTCGCGTAGCCGAAGCCGTAGGGCGAGCGCCAGGAGTCGTAGAATGGGACGAAGGTGTAGCAGCCGGCGGTGACGTTCCTGTACCAGAAGCCCCCGCTGGCGGCGGAGTAGAACGGGTCGAAGGCGAGGCTGGCGAGCATCACGTTGCGGTCGCGGCGGTTGAGCTGGTCGTTAGCCTTCGCCAGCTCCTTGCCGCGCTCGCGGCTCCACATGTCGAGCGCGTCGCGCGTCCGCTTGTCGTACTTGGCGAGGTCGGCGGGGCCGGAGCCGAGGCGGACCACCTTACCGCCCTTGACCAGCAGCGCCTCGTCCTCGCCGACGTAGGCGCGCCCCTTCTCGACGGTCAGCTCGGTCATGCCCGTCAGGGCGCTGAAGCGGTAGATGCCCGTGCGGATGATGCGCACGCGCGCCTGCGGCATCGTGACGACGATGGACAGCTCCGAGTCTACGTAGCCGGTCGCCTCGACGACCGCCGCGCCGCGCGAGAGGCTGAGGCGCAGGTCGTCGAGCGAGGAGTCGACGAGCGCAAATTCCGTGTTAGAGCCGGCGCGGAAGTAGGAGCCGGGGTTGAGCAGTATCTCGACGCGGCCGTCGGCGCCGGTGCGCACGGCGTCGCCGCTCCGCAGGTCGTCCTTCGTGGTGAGTGTCTCCCAAGCCTTGCCGTTCTTGCGCTTGAACTCGACGGCGCCGTTCGTGAAGTTGACGCCGCCCGCGAGCGCGGAGATGAGCTTCAAGTCCCTCGACTGCTGCGCGAGGGCCGCAGGGGCTTCGCAGAGCGCGACGAGCGAGAGTGCGAGGAGGCCGAGCACGAGGGCCTTGCCGATGGTTTTCATGTTTGCACTTCCTTCCTAAAGGACGGACGGGAGAGTCTTTTTCCTTTGGGCTGGAAGGATACTCCCAAAGAGAAGCCGACCGCAAGGGGACATCTTAACGCGCGGAGGCGAGCCGGAGCCCCTCGCGGGCGTCCTCTTCGACGCCGCGGACGACCGTCACCGTGTCGCCCTCGATAAGGACGAGCGTGAGAAGCCGGCCCTCGCGCCAGGCGCGCTGTTGGGAGGAAGGCTGTTCGGCCTCGGCGGCGCGGCCCTGCTGGAGGGTGTTATAGGCGCGGTAGAACTCCTGCGCGTCAGAAGGGCGGTCCCAGGCGGTGCGCCAGACGAAGAGCGGGGCGCGCCCCTCGCGCTCGAAGACGAAGGAGCGGTCGCCGCCCCAGCCGGCGGCGGCGCGCTTCGCCTCCTCGGCCGGGACGCCCGCGAGCAGCAGGCCGCGCACGCCTATCTCGCCGAGCGGGGTGGAGGCCGCCGCGCGCCAGCCCTCGTCCGAGAACTCTTCCGTGTCTAATGAGACGGCGCGGGGCGCCTCGTCGGCGAGGTACTTCTCGGGGTGGAGCACCTGCTCGGTGGAGCGCGGCGGGCGGCGGAACACGTCGTCGATGCGGACGGCGGGGCGCTCGCGGCGCATGGCCTCGACGAAGCGCAGGCCGTCGCGGTAGCGGAAGATGAAGGTCTCGGTGAGTAGCGGCGGGAAGAGGGCACCGATGCCTTTGCGGTAAGGCGCGAAGCGGTTGTCCTCGGCGCGCGCGATCTCTTCGAGCGGGAGTTTGGCCCAGGCGTCGCCGCCGGCCGCGCGGCGCTCGACGCTCATCGCGTCGCCTTCAATCAACGCGAAGAGGGCTTCCTCGCGGTCGAAGTCGAAGGGGCGGACGAGCATCATCCTGAGGAGGTCGAAGTGCTGGTCCTGTAGGGCGTGGACGAACTCGTGCGTCAGCAGCCCTTGGTCGCGGCCGCCCTTCTTTCCCTCGGAGACGAGGAGCACCTGCTTGTCGAGCGGCGAGTAGGTGGCGCCGGCCGTGGCCGCCGTGAAGGTGACGGCGAGCGAGGCCAAATCGGTCCCCTCCGGCAGCATCCCGCCCGCGACGGCCAGACGGCTCAGGCCCTTCAGGTCGTCGGTGGCGATAACGTCGGCAATCTCCTTCGTGCGCGTCCCGTACTCCCAGCCCGAGAGCTCGGTCATCCCGACCTCGCCCGACCACTCCAGCCCGCGCAGCCGCGAGGCCGTCTCCATCGCGCGGGCGCGCAACTGCTTCATGCGCGGCGAGAGCGGGCGGCCCGGCAGCGGCGGCAGGGTCCGCTGCGGCGGCGCGTTCTCCGGCGCGCCCGCGGCGAGGGCCGGCGCCTCGACGCGCGTCTTCGACCGCTTCAGGGCGAAAAACGCGACGAGCCCGGCCGCCGCGGCGGCGACAAGGACGTAGATGACGAGGCTTCTTCCCCTGGTTCGCATGGCAAAGCTTTAGACGCCCGAAACCGCCCGTCCGATGCCGGCCCGGGCCGGACTAAAGTCGGCGCCGGCCCGGCGGCCCGGTGCTATACTCCCGGCCAGAGGTTCCAACATGAGCACACGCATCAACACTTCGCCGCTGGTCAAGACCTACACCCTCGAAGAGTTCTGGCAACTGCCGGACCCACCCGACCGCTCGAAGCTCGAACTCATCGCCGGAGTCCTCTACATGACACCGCCTCCAGAGTACACACACGACGATGTCGTCAGCAGGCTCAGCCACATCCTTTCTCTTCATATCGCTGCCGTCGGGGATAAAGGCAGGCTCTATTACCCCCGCGCCGCCATCTGGACGAGTCGTAGGACGTACCTTGAGCCCGACCTGTTCTACGTCTCAGCCGAGTTGGAAGCCAGGCTCGACCGGAAGCGCCGCGACACGGCCGACCTCGTCATAGAAGTCATCTCGCCCGGCTCGGCCATCTACGACCGGAACACGAAGGCCGATACCTACGGGGCGCTCGGCGTGAGGGAGCTGTGGCTGATTGACGAGAGCGAGCAGACAATCGAGGTGCGCCGGCAGACCGGTGACGGCTTCGACGAGGGTCAGACCTACGCGCCCGGCGAGACGGTCAACTCGGGCGTCTTCCCCACCCTTCGACTTTCCGTCGAGCAGTTGTTCAACGACTAAAGCGCCGACAACTTATTTCGCGTAGTAGCCGCGTTTGCCGCGGGCGGCCGCCTCGGGGTGGCGCGGGAGGCGGACGCGGATTGCGCGCCAGGTGCCGTCGCGCTGTTTGTTGGTGGGGCGGTAGGAGAGCGTGTAGACGGTGCCGAGGTCGGCGACGACCCGCTCGTAGGCGCCGGCCAGGTCTTCGAGCCGCTCGACTTCGTAGGAGACGCCGCCGCCGGCCGCGGCCAGCTGCCCGAGGCGCTCGGCCGCGAGGTCGAAGGTCTCGGGCTGGATGTCCTCGGGGCTGAAGGCTTCGTACTCGGTGCTCGTCCAGACGGTGTAGAAGACGCCGTCGAACTCCTGCACGCGCGAGCGCACCTCGTCGAAGGAGAGCTGAGAGCCGACGCCGGTGACGTTGGGCATCGTGCTGTCGAGGCCGTCGCTCATGAGGACGACGGCGCGGCGGCGCTCGCTGCGGGCCTCGCGTTCGAGGTACTCGACGGCGTAGGCGACGGCGTCGTAGAGGCGCGTGTCGCCGTTCGGGCGCGCGAGGCGGTCGAGGGCGGCGTAGAGGGCGCGGCGGTCGGCCGTAAGCGGGGAGACGACGCCCGTCTCGCCCGCGAAGGCGACGACGGCGATGCGGTCCTGCGGGCGCGTCGCGGCGACGAAGCTGCGGGCGGCGGCGCGAATCGTGTCCGTGACCTTGGCGGTCGAGCCGGAGAGGTCGAGCAGCAGGAGCAGGTCGAAGGGCGCGTTGGCCGACTCGAAGTGCTCGATGCGCTGCTCGACGTTGTCCTCGTAGAGGCGGAAGTCGGAGATGTCGAGGCCGACGAGCCCGCGCCCGCTCGCGCGGTCGGCGACGCCGACGTTGAGCGACACCAGATCGCTCTCGACGCGCACGACTTCGTCCTCGTCAACCTCCTCCGGCGTCGCGGCGGGCGCCGGCTGCTGTACCTTCAAAGAGGGGGCCGGGCCGTTCTCGTAAGCCCCGGCGAGGCGCGGCTGTCGGGGCGCGCTCGTCGTCGTCGTGTTGACGCGGGCCGTGTCGGTCTGTGCTTGCGGGAGCGCCGAGAGGCGGATGCGACCGCGGCCCGAGAAGAGGTTGACGGGGGCGGCGCCCGCGCCCCAGTTCGCGCGGAACTTGCCGCGCACGGTGCGCCCGGCGGCGCCGGCCGCCTCGACGCCGTCGTCGAGGTTGACGGAGCCGTTGAGGGACTGCGCCGTGAGGCTCGCGTCCGGCGCGGCCGGAAGGCCGAGCAGCAGGTCGCCCGAGAGGGTCTGCGCGCTGAGCGAGGCGGGCAGACCCCGCACTTCGAGCGTGCCTTCGGAGGTCGAGACCTTGAGCCGCGCCGTGGCCGGGACGCGCAGCTTTAAATCAACGCGGGGTTGCGCGGGCCTCGCCGCGGCCGCGACCTTGACGGAAAGCGTCTCGCCCGCGCGGCTTATCTGCACGGGCGAGGCGCCGCGCTTCGTGGCGGTGAAGGAGGCGGCCAGCGCGACGTGACCCTCGCCCCACACCTCGACCTCGACGGCGCCGCGCCGGTTCTCCACGGAAACCTCACCGCCCGCGGGCAGCGCGAGGTCAAGGAAACGCTCCGCGCCCGCTTTTTTCGACTGGCGCGCTGCGGCCGGCGCGAGCAGCAGCGCCAGGACGAGCCCGGCGCGGGCGAGCAGGAAAGTTTTTCGGGGCACAGCGTTCACGTGGGTTTGATGCCTCCGCAGGGGCCGCGAGGTTGGCCGAAGTATCACACGGTTTCGTGATTGTGTGTAGCGGAGGGCAATTTAAAC